>JAIEPK010000415.1 GCA_019749875.1 Candidatus Binatia bacterium
CGCCGCGCGGATCGTCGTGGTACCGACCGCGGCTCCGACCGCGATCGCGAAGGTCGAGCCGCGTCCCACGGCGGCGCAGGCGGCGAGCGGCGGCAAGGGCTGGAGCGTGCAGGTCAACGCGACCAAGGATCAGGCGACCGCGGACCGGCTCGTGAGCCGACTGTCCGAGCTCGGCTACCAGTCGTTCATCGTCAAGGTCCGACTGGCAGACGAGACGTGGTACCGCGTGCGCGTCGGGCGCTTCCCGACCATGGAGGCTGCGACCGCAGTGGTCATGCGCCTCAAGAACGAGGAACGGTACTCGCGCGCGTTCCTCGTCAACGAGTGACGTGCGCCTCCTGCCGAGCAAGGCGCAGTTCGAGCGCCTCGCCGAGGGCGCGACGCACGTCCCCGTGTGGGGCGAGCTGCTTTCGGACCGCGACACCCCCGTCAGCGCCTTCTTGAAGCTGCAGCGCGGCGGGCCGAGCGCACTGCTCGAGAGCGCCGTCGGCGGCGAGCGCTGGGCGCGCTACAGCTTCATCGTCACCGATCCGGTCGCACGGCTGGAAGCGCGCGGGCGGGAGATCCGGATCACGGCACGCGACGGGACCGTGCGCGAGCTCGCCGACGTCGACCCGCTGCTGCACCTGCGCGAGGTCCTGGCTGGCTATCGCATCCCGTCCGTACCCGGGCTGCCGCGCTTCACCGGCGGGTTGGTGGGCTACGTCTCGTACGACGCCGTGCGCTGGATCGAGCGCCTCGAGTCGCCGCCGCCCGACGACCTCGGGCTTCCCGACCTGCAGCTGCTGCTCGCCGAGACGCTGGTGATCTTCGACAGCAAGGAGCAAAAGCTCCTGCTGCTCACGCATGCGGATCTGTCGCAGGGTCGGGACGCGGCCTACGAGGCAGCGGTTGCGCGCGTCGAGGATCTCGCCCGCCGGCTGGATGCGCCCGCACCGCCGCTGCGCGCGCGCTTCACACCGGCTGCGCAGACCACGGTCGAGTCGACGATGTCGCCGGAGCAGTTCCGCGCCGCGGTGGTGCGCGCGAAGGAGTACATCACGGCGGGCGACATCATCCAGGTGGTGCTCGCGCAGCGCTTCTCGCGCGCGACGACCGCCGATTCGTTCGACGTGTACCGCTGCCTGCGCTCGATCAACCCGTCGCCCTATCTGTACTACTTGACGCTGGGCGACGTGGCGGTCGCCGGTGCGTCGCCGGAGGTACTGGTGCGGCTCGAGGACGGCGTGATGACGGTGCGTCCGATCGCCGGCACGCACCCGCGCGCCGCCTCGCCCGAGGAGGACGAGAAGCTCGCCGCCAAGATGCTCGCCGACCCGAAGGAGCGCGCGGAGCACGTGATGCTGCTCGATCTCGGCCGCAACGACGTCGGCCGCGTGGCCCTGCCGGGGACCGTCGAGGTGACCGAGCAGTTCGTGGTCGAGCGCTACTCGCACGTCATGCACCTGGTCTCGAACGTCGAGGGCAGGGTCGCGCCCGAGTTCGACGCGATCGACGCGCTTCGTGCGGCGTTCCCCGCTGGCACCCTGTCCGGTGCGCCGAAGGTCCGGGCGATGCAGATCATCGACGAGCTCGAGCCGTCGCGACGCGGCGTCTACGGCGGCGCCTTCGGCTACTTCGGCTTCTCGGGCGCGATGGACACGGCGATCACGATCCGCACCGCCGTACTGACCGGCGGCAAGGTTTACGTGCAGGCGGGTGCGGGCGTCGTCGCCGACTCCGATCCTCAGTCGGAGCACGAGGAGTGCGTGCGCAAGTCCCGCGCGATCCTCGCGGCCGTCGAGCTCGCCGAGACGCTGGACTGAGAGCATGTCATGATTTTCATGCTTGATAACTACGACTCGTTCACCTACAATCTGGTGCAGTACCTGGCCGAGCTGGGTGCAGAGGTCGTGGTGCGGCGGAACGATGCGGTCACGGTCGAGGAGGTCGGCGCGATGCACCCGGCCGCGATCGTCATCTCGCCGGGACCGTGCACGCCGCGCGAGGCGGGGATCTCGGTGCCGCTCTTGCAGCGCTACGCGAGCACGATCCCGACCTTGGGCGTGTGCCTCGGACACCAGTCGATCGGCGCCGCGCTCGGCGGCGACGTGGTGCGTGCGCCACGCATCATGCACGGCAAGACGTCGCCGATCCACCACCGCGACGTCGGCGTGTTCCACGGTCTGCCGGAGCCGTTCGAGGCGACGCGCTATCACTCGCTGGTGATCGAGCCCAAGACGCTGCCCGAAGACCTCGAGGTCACGGCGTGGACCGACGACGAGGGCACACGCACGATCATGGGCGTGCGCCACCGCACCTGGCCGCTCGAAGGCGTGCAGTTCCACCCGGAGTCGATCCTCACCACGTGCGGCAAGCAGCTGCTGGCGAACTTCCTCGCCCGTGTAAGCGAGGCGTGAGCGCGGGCGTGTCGAGCGCGGACGCGTTGCGCGCGGCGCTGATCCGGTTGTGCGACGGGGTCGCGCTCGAGCGCGACGGCGCAGCGGCCGCGTTCGAGGAGATCATGTCCGGTGCCGCGTCGCCGACGCTGATCGGCGCGTTCCTCGCGACGTTGCGGGCGCGCGGCGAGACCGTGGACGTGGTCGTCGCCGCCGCGGGCGCGATGCGGGCACACGCAAGGCGCGTCGCCACCACGCGCACACCCGTGGTCGACAACTGCGGCACCGGCGGCGACGGCTGGAGCACGTTCAGCATCTCGACCGCGGCGGCTCTCGTTGCCGCCGGCGCCGGCGCGGCGGTCGCGAAGCACGGCAATCGCGGCGCGTCGGGCAAGTTCGGCGGCGCCGACGCGCTCGAGAAGCTCGGTGTGCGCATCGAGCTCGATGCGGAGCAGGCCGGCCGCTGCCTCGACGAGGTCGGCATGGCGTTCCTGTTCGCGCCGGCGATGCACCCCGCCATGCGGCACGCGGGTCCGGTGCGCCGCGAGCTCGGCTTCCGCACCGTCTTCAACCTGCTCGGCCCGCTCACCAACCCGGCCGGCGTGCGCCGGCAGGTGGTCGGCGTGCCGTCGCGGGATGCGCTGCGGCTCGTGGCGGGGGCGCTCGCGGCGCTGGGCTGCGAGCACGCGCTGGTGGTGCACAGCCGCGACGGGCTCGACGAGATCTCGCTCGGTGCTCCGACCGACGCGCTCGAGGTGCGCGGCGGCACGATCGTGGAGCGGCTGATCGAATCCGCGGACTTCGGGCTCGACGCGGTGTCGTCGGAGCTCCTGCGCGCGTCGAGTGCCGACGAGTCCGCCGCCGCCGTGCGGTCGGTTCTCGACGGACGGAACGGCCCGCATGCAGACGTGGTGCTCGCCAATGCCGCCGCCGTGCTGCACGTCGCGGGGCTCGCATCGTCCCTCGCCGACGGCACGACGCGTGCGCGCGAGGCCATCGCCACCGGCGCTGCGCGGGACGTCCTCGCACGCCTGGTCGCGTTCACCACGGCCGTGGAGGCGCGATCGACCTGACGCACGCTCGTCGCCCGCCGCGCGGGTGACCGATCCGTGACGCGTGCTAGGGTGACCGCGGTTTCGAGACCTCGCCATGTCTTCCACCGAGCAGCAGCCCGACATTCTGACGCAGATCCTGCGCGACGAAGAGGACGTGGTCGCCGCGGCCCGCGCGGCTCGTTCGGTGGATGAGCTGCGCCGCGATCCGACCTACGCGCTCGAGCGCCGCAGCCTGCGTGCGTCGCTGACGAGCCGGCGCCCGGCCGTGATCGCCGAGTGCAAGCGCCGCTCGCCGTCGAAGGGCGTGCTGCGCGAGCCGTACGACCCGGTTGCCATCGCGCGCGGCTACGCCGAGGCGGGCGCCGCTGCGATCTCGGTGCTGACCAACGAGCGCTTCTTCGGCGGCACGCTCGACGACCTGCGCGCCGTCCGCGCGAGCGTGCCGATCCCCGTCCTGCGCAAGGACTTCGTCATCGACGAGTACCAGCTCGACGAGGCGCGTGCCGCCGGTGCGGACGCGGTGCTGCTGATCGTCGCGGCGCTGTCGAGCGAGCGTCTCGACGCCCTCCACCGGGCCGCGCTCGAGCGCGGCCTCGACGTCCTCACCGAGGTGCACGACGAGGTGGAGCTCGAGATCGCGCTCGGCATCGGCGCGCAGATCATCGGCGTGAACAATCGGAACCTGCGTACGTTCGTGACCGACCTCGCGGTGAGCGAGCGCATCGCGCAGCGCGTGCCCGCGGGAACGATCCTGGTCGCCGAAAGCGGGCTGCGCGACGGTGCCGATCTGGCGCGCTTGCAGCGCTCGGGCATCGACGCGTTCCTCGTGGGCGAGGCGTTCATGAAGGCACCGGTGCCGGGAGCGGCGCTCGCGGAGATGCTCGCGGGAGCGGTCACGCGATGAGCACGCCGTCGACGACGCAGGACGCGGCGCGGGTGCGCGTCAAGATCTGCGGCGTGACGAACGTCGCCGATGCGCGTGCCGCGGTCGCCGCCGGCGCCGACATGATCGGCCTCAACTTCTTTCCGCGCAGCAAGCGCTTCGTCCCGCTCGAGGGCGCTCGCGCGATCGTCGCGGCACTGCCGCCGCACGTCTGGAAGATCGGCGTGTTCGTCAACGCCACGCGCGAGGAGATCGAGCACGCACGCGCGCAGCTGCACCTCGACGCGATCCAGCTGCACGGTGACGAGCCGCCGGAGATGACGCGCGGGTTCGGCGTGCCGGTGATCCGCACGCTGAAGCTGTGCGGCGCCGACGACGCGTCGCGGGGGCTCGCGCGCTTCTCCGCCGAGTACTACCTCTGCGAGGGCGACGCGGGTGCCGCATACGGTGGAGCGGGCGCGTCGTTCGACTGGGAGTGGGCACGCGCGGTGCCGCGCGCGCAGCTGATCGTCGCGGGCGGGCTCACGCCGGACAACGTCGCGGCGGCGGTGCGCGCGCTGCGACCGTTCGCCGTGGACGTCGCGAGCGGCGTCGAGAGCGCACCGGGGATCAAGGATCCGGCCAGAATGGCCGCGTTGGTCGCACATGCAAAAGCAGCCTGATCAGATCGGACACTTCGGCCCGTACGGCGGACGGTACGTGAGCGAGACGCTCATGCCGGCGCTGCTCGAGCTCGAGGAGGCGTGGCGACGCATCAAGCGCGACCGGAAGTTCCGCGCCGAGCTCGACGCGCTGCTGTCGGAGTACGTCGGCCGCCCGACGCCGCTCACGCTCGCGGCGCGCCTGTCCGACGAGCTCGGCGGCGCGCGCATCTTCCTGAAGCGCGAGGACCTCTGTCACACCGGCGCGCACAAGATCAACAACACCATGGGGCAGGTCCTGCTCGCGGTGCACATGGGCAAGCGGCGCATCATCGCCGAGACCGGTGCGGGGCAGCACGGCGTCGCGTCGGCGACGGCCGCCGCTCGCTTCGGCCTCGAGTGCGAGGTGTTCATGGGCGCCGAGGACGTGCGGCGCCAGGCGCTGAACGTCTTCCGCATGAAGCTCCTCGGCGCGAAGGTCCGCGTCGTCGAGAGCGGCAGTCGCACGCTCAAGGACGCGATGAACGAGGCCCTGCGCGACTGGATCGCGACCGTCGAGGACACCTACTACATGATCGGCTCGGCGGCAGGCCCGCATCCGTACCCGATGCTGGTGCGCGATCTGCAGAGCGTCATCGGCCGCGAGGCGCGCAAGCAGACGCTGCAAGCGACAGGTCGATTGCCCGACGTGCTGATCGCCTGTGTCGGCGGCGGCTCGAACGCGATCGGGCTCTTCCATCCGTTCCTCGGCGACGAGACGGTGCGCATGGTCGGTGTCGAGGCCGCCGGGCACGGCATCGAGACCGGGCGGCACGCGGCGACGCTGAGTGCCGGTCAGAGCGGCATCCTGCACGGGGCCAAGTCGTACCTGCTGCAGGACGAGCTCGGGCAGGTGCGCGAGGCGCACTCGATCTCGGCCGGTCTCGACTATCCGGGCGTCGGACCGGAGCACAGCTTCCTGAAGGATCAAGGCCGCGCGTCGTACGTGACCGCGACCGACGACGAGGCGCTCGACGCGCTCGAGCGGCTGGCGCGCACCGAGGGCATCATCCCGGCGCTCGAGACCGCGCACGCGGTCGCGCACGCGATCCGTCTCGCTCCGACGCTGTCGCGCGACGAGGCGATCGTCGTGTCGCTGTCGGGACGCGGCGACAAGGACATGGAGACCGTCGCCTCGGCGCGTGGCGTCGAGCTGCGGGCCGCGAGGCACGGCAACGGAGCGCAAGCGTGATCACCGGGTACGAGAACGGAGACGCGGTCGGGGCCGGTGCGCAGGGCAGGGGGGCACGCTCGTGAGCACCGCAGCGGCAACGACGGACGCGGGCGTGCGGCCGACGAGGAGCGTCAAGCGCAGCACGGGGCGCCTCGCGGGACGCTTCGCGGCGTTGCGGGCGCGTGACGAGGCGGCGTTCGTGCCGTTCCTGATGGCCGGCGATCGCGGCCTCGACTGCACGGCGCGTCTTCTCGATGCGGTGGTCGAGGCGGGCGCCGACGTGATCGAGCTCGGCGTGCCGTTCTCGGACCCGATGGCCGACGGCCCGATCCACCAGCGTGCCGCCGAGCGCGCACTTCGCGCGGGTACCACGCTGCGCGGCGTGCTCGACGTGATCTCGGATTTCCGCAAGCGCTCCGACGTGCCGATCGTTCTGTTCGGCTACGCGAACCCGTTCGTCCGCTTCGGACCGGAGAAGCTCGCCGAGGCCGCGGCGGCCGCGGGCGTCGACGCGCTGCTGTGCGTCGACACGCCGCCGGAGGAGGCCGACGAGCTGCGGGTGCCGCTGCGCAACGCGGGCCTCGACATGATCTTCCTGCTCGCGCCGACCAGCACCCCGGCGCGCATCCGTCGCGTGCTCAAGTCCGCGAGCGGCTTCGTCTACTTCGTCTCCGTGCTCGGTGTCACCGGAACGAAGGCCGCGGCACCCGAGCGCATCGCGAAGCTGGTGCGCGAGATCCGCGACGAGACCGATCTGCCGGTCGGCGTCGGCTTCGGCATCTCGACTCCCGAGCAGACTGCGAGCGTCGCTGCGATGTCCGATGCCGTGATCGTCGGCAGCGCGCTCTCGAAGCTGGTCGAGGAGGCAGCCGACGACGACGCCGCGGTGGACGCGGTGCGCGCGCTGAGCGAGCGGCTGAAGCAGGCGACCCGGCGCGGGGCGGCGCGGTGAAGGGCGAAGGCTCGGGCGCACGGCCGCCGGCCGCACGGCGCGGAGCCGCTTCCGCGCCGAGCGACGACGCCGCGGCCGATCCCGGGCTCTTCGTCCGCTGTCCCGCGTGCAAGGAGCGCTCGTACCGGAAGGACGTCGAGCGTCGCCTCAACGTCTGCGCGAGCTGCGGGCATCACTTTCGCTTGACGGTGGAGCAGCGCCTGCTGATCACCGTCGACCGCGGCAGCTTCGTCGAGCTCGACGCGTCACTGGCGGCGTCCGACCCGCTCGGCTGGGTCGATCAGAAGCCGTATCCGGAGCGCGTGGCGGCGGCGCGCGCGGAGACCGGGCACGGTGACGCGCTGGTGACGGGGACGGCGACGATCGACGAGGTGCCCGTCGCGCTCGGCATCTTCGACTTCGCCTTCATGGGCGGCAGCATGGGGACGGTCGTGGGCGAGAAGCTCGCGCGCCTGATCGAGACCGCCATCGCGCGCGCGTTGCCGCTGGTGGTCTTCACCGCCTCGGGTGGCGCACGCATGCAGGAGGGCACGCTGTCCCTGTTCCAGATGGCGAAGTCGGCCTCGATGCTGACCCGTCTCCGTGAAGCGGGATTGCCATATCTGTGCGTGCTCACCGATCCCACGACCGGCGGCGTCGCGGCGTCGCTCGCGATGCTCGGTGACGTGCAGATCGCCGAGCCGCACGCGCTGATCGGCTTCGCCGGCCCGCGCGTCATCGAGCAGACCATTCATCAGACGCTGCCCAAGGGCTTCCAGAGCGCGGAGATGGTCCTCGAGCACGGCCTGATCGACATGGTGGTGCCGCGCCGCGAGCTGCGCGACACGCTGGCGCGGCTGCTGCGGGTGCTGGTGCGCGGTGCGGCGGTCCAGGCGGCGCGGGCCGACTCCAGTCGCGTCTGACGACGCGGAGCCGCCGTGGGCTACGACGAGACGCTCGCCGAGCTGATCGGCCTCGAGGCCACGCGCGGCTGGGACCTGAAGCTCGAGCGCGTGCGCGCGGCTCTGGCTGCGCTCGGCGAGCCGCATCGTGGCTTCCCGGCGGTCCTGATCGCCGGCACCAACGGCAAGGGCTCGACGGCGGCGATGGTGCACGCGGTGCTCGGCGCTGCCGGCCATCGCGTGGGGCTGTACACGTCGCCCCATCTCGTGGAGTTCACCGAGCGCATCCGGGTCGGAGATGCGGAGATCGCGCGCGACGACGTGGTGCGTGGCGTCGCGCGCATCCGTGCCGCGGTCGACGTCGCCGGCAGCGGGCTCACCTTCTTCGAGGTGACGACGGTGCTCGCGCTGTGGTGGTTCGCGGAGTGCCGCGTCGACGTCGCCGTGCTGGAGGTCGGGCTCGGCGGACGGCTCGACGCGACCAACGTCGTCGAGCCGATCGTGTCCGCCGTGACGTCGATCGGCTTCGACCACGAGGACTACCTCGGCGGTACTCTCGATGCGATCGCGCGCGAGAAGGCCGGCGTGATGCGGCCCGGTCGGGTGACGGTGCTCGGTGCGGATCTCCCTGCCGAGGCGCGCGCGGCTCTGCTCGACGAGGGAGCCCGACACGGTGCGATCCTCGTCGAAGGACGCGTCGCGAGGGCGAACGCCGTTGCGTTGAATGGTCCCCACATGCAACGCAACGCCGCTGTGGCGTGCGGGGTGCTGGAGGCGCTGGGCAGGGCCGAGCCACGGCTTGCGGTGGCGCCGGAGGCGATCGCGCGCGGTCTGGCGCGCGTCCGCTGGCCCGGGCGGCTCGCCGTGGTGCATGAAGCGCCGCGCGTGGTGCTCGACGGGGCGCACAACGTCGACGGCGCACGGGCGCTCTGCGCGGCGTTGCCGGCCGTGGTCGGCTCGAGCCGGATTCGGCTTCTGTTCTCCGCGCTTCGCGACAAGCGCTGGCGGGAGATGGCGTCGATTCTCGCACCGGTGGCGTGCGAGGTGGTCGTGTCCGAGGTCGGTGGCAAGCGCGGCCTCGGCGTCGACGAGCTGGCGAGCGCCTTTCCGTCGACGTCCGTGCGCGCGATCGCCGATCCCGCGAGCGCGCTGGCGCGTTTGGTGTCCGAGGATCGCAGCACGCCAATCGTCGTCGCGGGGTCGCTCTTCCTCGTCGGAATGGTCTATGCGGAGCTGATGCGGCAGACAGGATCGCGCAGCGTGTTCGAGCCGCGCCCGGGAGCGGACGCGTGAGCCACGGACGTCGGTCGTCGCGCCGTCCCGCGGGTGCGCTCGCGGCACTCGCGGCCGTGATCGGTGCGTCCGTGGTGCTGCCGCTCGCCCTGGTCGGGATCTCGCGTGCGGAGCCGCCGGGGGGAGGGCTGTTCGCCGTCGGCGGACGCGACGGCGAGACGGTCACCGTCGACGCCGACAGCCTGACCTACGATCGCGAGGCGGACACGCTGCACGCGACCGGCGACGTCGTCGTGACCGTCGGCAACAGCGTGCTCGCCGCCGATCAGATCGACATCGACCGCAAGAGCAGCCAGGCGGACGCCGATGGGTCGGTCGTCGTCGAGGATCCGCAGGGTCGCATCCGGGCGGAGTCGGCGTCGTTCCTGCTGGAGGACGAGACCGGGTTCCTCGAGGACGGCGAGGTCTACCTGCCGCAGTCGCGCTTCCAGATCACCGGTGCACGTCTCGAGAAGGGCATCGGTCAGACCTACCGGATCTGGGACGGAACGTTCACCACCTGCCAGTGCGAGGACGGCGCGCCGGACTGGAGCATCGAGGGCGACGAGATCGATCTCGAGCTCGGCGGCTGGGGCAAGCTGCGCAGCGGTCGCTTCAAGATCAAAGACCAGACGATTCTCTACCTGCCCTACGGAACGTTCCCGATCCTGCGCGACCGCCAGACGGGATTTTTGTTCCCCAACGTCGGCTACGCGACGCGTCGCGGCTTCCAGTACGTGCAGCCCTTCTTCTGGGCGATCGACAAGAGCAGCGACCTGACCCTCAAGTCCGACGTCGAGACCGAGGCGCGCATCGGCTTGCTCGCCGAGTACCGCTACCTGTGGTCGGAGAAGGCGGGCGGCAACATCGGCGGCTCGTACTTCAACGAGGCGATCCGCACGAGCAAGCCGAGCGACTTCGTCGACACCTCGAACCTCGCCGATCCGCACGTGTCGCAGAACCGCTGGGACGTGACCGGCTATCACCAGCAGGTCGGGCCGGGCGGCAGCCGCATCTACGTGCAGCCGTTCTACGTCAGCGACAACCTGTTCCTGCGCGAGATGAACGTCCTCACCGACCTGCCGTACGAGAACCTCAACCTGTCGACGCTGCGTTACACGCGCTCGCGCGCCGGCATCTCGAAGGTCTGGGACTGGGGCTTCGCGCAGGCCGAGTCGTCGTGGAAGCAGGACTTGATCCAGAAGCAGTCGCGCGTACCGCAAGCGCTGCCCAGGCTCCTCCTGCAGCTGCGCAAGAGCCTGTTCGACTCGCAGCTCCTGCTGCGCCTGAACACCGAGGCGGTCGAGTACTACCGCGCACCGCTCGACTCGGGCCCGCGCTTCGACATCGCGCCGCAGGCGCTGGTTCCGTTCCGCTTGGGCGACTACGCGTACGGCGATGCGACGCTGACGCTGCGCGAGACGGCGTACTACCTGTTCGACAACGACCAGCCGGTCTATCCGGACGTCATCACGCAGAACAACGTCAATGATCCTCTGGCGACGCGCATCGTGCCGCACTACCAGCACCGTGAGATCCTGACGGGACAGGTCAATCTGCGCTCGGAGATCTCGCGCATCTTCGAGGTCGAGGACCTCGGCGACATCAAGAAGCTCAAGCACACGATCGAGCCCTACATGGGCTACCAGTACGTGCCGGTGGTCGCGCAGGACGACCTCCCGCTGTACGACAGCGTGGACCGCATCCGGGCGAAGAACCTGCTCAGCTACGGTGTCCTGACGCGCCTCCTGGCGAAGGTCCGCAGCGGTGCCGGACCCGTGACTGCCTACGAGGCACCGGCAGCGGAGACGGCGCAGAACATCCTGCTCGGCGACCAGCCATACGGTCCGCCACCGCCCCCGCAGGTCTCCGGCGGAAGCTCGCCGGAAGCGCTCGCGGACGAGCGGATCCAGGAGCTCGGCCGTGCGTGGCTGCAGCAGAGCTACGAGATCTCGCAGCCGATCAATCCCGGCCAGCACTTCTCCGCCGTCGACGTCGGTGCGCGCTTGACGCCGCTGAGCTACTTCGGCGCCAACGGGCGCGTGATCTACGGCGTGCAGAACCCGACCAAGCTCTCGTACGCGACCGTCGGCGTGAACCTCTTCGACCCGCGCCCGATCGCCGGACCGGACGATCTCTTCCTGACGCAGCTTCGTCCGGCGAACTCGATCTCCGCGTTCTATCAGTTCACCGGCGGCGGTGCGGTCGAGAACATCAACCTCGCGGCGACCTACCGCGTGACGAACAACTTCGCGCTGTCCTACTTGACGCGCTACGACGCGCTCGACCACAGCTTCCTCGAGAACTGGGCGGGCTTTCGCGTGATCTCGTCGTGTGACTGCTGGGTCGTCGACATGGCGTTCGTCGACCGCTCGAATCCGAACACGACCGGCGTGCGGGTGCAGGTGTCCTTGGTCGGCCTCGGTACGTTCGGCCAGCAGCAGTCGGGCGGCGCGTTCGGTGGCTTTCCGCGCGTCGTCGACACAACGGGCATCGGGAGATCGTATTGACGACGGGCGGTCCGCCCGGAGGCCCTGGCCGCATGGGCGGCGTCCCCGCGATCTCGGTCGTCGTCCCATCCTACCGTGCCGACGCGACGATCGGCGCCTGCGTCGAGGCGCTGCTGACGCAGACCGGAGCGCCGGCGTTCGAGGTGATCGTCGTCGACAGCTCGCCTGGTGATGCGACGCTCGCCGTGGTGCGGGAGTGCGCGGCACGCCATGCGAGCGTTCCGCTCCGCTGCGAGCATCTCGCGGCACGTGCGTTTCCCGGTGTCGCACGCAACGTCGGAAGCCGGCTCGCACGGGCGGAACGGCTGCTGTTCGTCGACGCGGACTGCGTGCCGGCGAGCGACGTCGTCGCCGCGGCTGTGCATGTGCTCGACGACGGTGCGAGTGCGGTGTCCGGCGCGATCGGGCTCGCGCCCGCGGCAGGTCCTTCGGCGCGTCTGCGTCATCTGCTCGAGTTCAAGGAGTCGCTGCCGAGCTGTCCGCCGCGACGCACCTGGATGCTGCCTTCCGCGTGTCTCGCGATCCGCCGGGACGTCTTCGAGCGCTACGGCGGCTTTCCCGAAAGCCGGGCGTCGGAGGACTGGCAGCTCGACTGGCGCATGTGGCAGGCCGGCGAGGATCTGCGTTTCGATCCGATCCTGCGCGTCCTGCATCGCACCCCGTCCGGCTGGCGGTCGTTGTGGCGCTACAGCCGACTGCTCGGCTTCCACTCGGGTGCGGGACGTCGACGGGGTGGGCTGCCGGGGCAGCTCTTCGTACGGCATCCGTGGCTCGCGCCGTTGCTGCTGCCGCTCGGCCGCACGGCGCGAGCGTTCGGCTGGTGCGCGCGCCATGCGCGCGGCGAGGTACCGTTCTTGGCGCTCTACGGGCCCGCCTATCTCGCCATGGCCTTCGTTTGGGCGCTCGGGTTTCGTGCCGGCGTCCTGGCCGAGGACGGTTCGGACCGGCTTGCCCACGACGGCGCGAGCCCGTAGGGAAGGGGCGGATGTCGCGCCGCGTTCCGAAACCTTGGGGCCACGAGCTGATCTCGGCCGAGACCGATCGCTCCGTGGGGATCATCACCCAGAACCTTCGCTACCGCACGTCGGCCGCGGGCGACTGCGACGACCGCGAAGCGACCACGCCGGAGCTCGAGGACGTTCGTCCCGAGCATCGCGACGGTTGCGTGGCGCTGACCTAGGAGCCCCTCGGTGGCACGTCGCGTCGCGCTCATCACCGGGATCACCGGACAGGACGGCTCGTACCTCGCGGAGCTGCTCCTCGAGAAGGGGTACCGCGTGGTCGGCATGGTGCGCCGCTCGAGCGCCGAGAATTTCTACCGCATCGAGCACATCCGTGACCGCATCGAGCTCGAGCAGGCCGACCTGCTGGATCAGTACTCGCTGATCGACGTGCTGAAGCGCGTGCGGCCGGACGAGGTCTACAACCTCGCCGCGATGTCGTTCGTACCCACGTCGTGGTCGCAGCCCGTCCTCACGACCGAGTTCGACGCCGTCGGCGTGACACGCATCCTCGAGGCGATCCGTCTGACCAATCCCGAGGCGCGCTTCTACCAGGCAAGCTCGAGCGAAATGTTCGGCAAGGTGCGCGAGGTCCCGCAGCGCGAGACCACGCCGTTCCATCCGCGCAGCCCGTACGGCGTTGCGAAGGTCTACGGGCACTACATCACCGTCAATTACCGAGAGAGCTACGGGCTGTTCGCGTGCTCGGGCATCCTGTTCAATCACGAGTCGCCGCGGCGAGGAAAAGAGTTCGTCACGCGCAAGGTCACCGACGGCGCCGCGCGCATCAAGCTCGGTCTCGCGGCCGACCTGAAGCTCGGCAACCTCACCGCGCACCGCGACTGGGGCTTCGCCGGCGACTACGTGCGCGCGATGTGGCTCATGCTCCAGCAGGACGCGCCGGACGACTACGTGATCGCGACCGGGGAATCGCACAGCGTGCAGGAGCTCGTCGAGCTCGCGTTCGAGCACGTCGGCCTCGACTGGAGGAAGTGCGTCATCGAAGACCCGTCGCTGATCAGACCTGCCGAGGTCGACACCTTGCTCGGCGACTGGTCGCACGCGCGTGCGAAGCTCGGCTGGAAGCCCGAGGTCAGCTTCGCACAGCTGGTGCAGATGATGGTCGACGCGGACCTCGCCCTGCTGCGCGACTCGGGACCGTCGCGGCGGGGCTGAACGACACCGTGCGCGTCCTGGTCTTCGGAGCGACCGGATTCGCCGGCCGCTACCTGGTGGACGAGCTCTTGCGGCGCGGCTGCGACGTCGAGGGGGCGGCGCGCCGGCACGATGCGTCGGGGGAGGCGCGGCATCCGATCGGGCTCGACGGCATTGCGATGCATCGTTGCGACGTCGCCGACTCGGCGCAGGTGCGCGCGGTGCTGGAGAAAGCCCGTCCCGATGCCGTCGTCCTGCTGTCGGGGCTCGCATCGCCGCCGGCCGCGAATCGCGATCCGCAGCAGGCGTACGCGGTGCACGCGATGGGCGCGGTGAACGTGCTCGAGAGCGTCGCCGCGGCGTCCCGGCGGATCCGCGTGCTGGTGGTGACGTCGAGCGAGGCGTACGGCTCGACCGGCATCGACGGCTCGCCGCTCGACGAGGACGCGGCACTCCGTCCGACGACCATCTACGCGGCGAGCAAGGCTGCGGCGGACCTCGCGGCAGGCGCCTTCGCGACCGCGCGCGGCGTCGACGTGATCCGCGTGCGGCCCTTCAACCACACCGGTCCGGGGCAGCGCTCGGACTTCGTTTGTCCGGACTTCGCGACACAGGTCGCAGCGATCGCCGCCGGACGGCGGGCGCCGGTGATCGAGGTCGGCAACCTGGAAGTCCGTCGCGACTTCCTCGACGTGCGTGACGTCGTGCGCGGCTATGCCGACGCGATCGAGCGCGGCCGGACGGGCGAGATCTACAACCTGTGCTCGGGGCACGGGATCACGATCCGCTCGATCCTCGACGACCTCTGCACGCTCGCAGGAATCCGGCCCGAGGTGCGGGTCGTCGCTGAGCGCCACCGTCCGGCCGAGGTACCTGCCTACTGGGGCAGCGGCGCGCGCGCGGCCGCGACCCTTCGTTGGGTACCGAGCATTCCGTGGCGCCTCACCCTCGCCGACTTGCTCGACTGGTGCCGGCCCGGTGAAGCGACCGGCCCGACGCACGTCGAATAGGCGTGGCGCTGGCGACAAATGGCATTGGACGTGGCCGCGTGGTAGTCCCGCCCGGGAAAGGTGGCGCGGTGGAGCTGCAGATAAAGTCGCTCGAAGACCTGCTCGTCGAGCGCGGCCGGGTCAGCACCGAGGACCTGCGCAAGATCCGCAAGCTCCAGGCGGAGCGAGGCGAGCGCATCGAGCGCCTGCTGCTCGACCTCGGGTTCATCTCCGAGGACGACCTGCTGCCGGTGTTCAGCGAGTATCTCGGCGTCCCGCTGGTGTCGCGCAAGGAGCTGCCGAGCTCGGCGGTCTCGATCCCCGGGCTGAACGTCAAGTTCCTCCGTCACGCGCGCGTGCTGCCGGTGTCGCTCGCCGACGGCGTGCTCACCGCCGCGATGGCCGACCCGGGCGATCGCGACTCGCGCCAGGGCCTCGAGGTCGCGACCGGCTGCCGGCTGAAGCCGCTGCTCGCCAAGGAGAAGGACATCGTCGAGGCGCTCGAGGAGTGCTACGGCGAGCACGGCGAAGGGCAGGGTGACGGCGGCGGCGACGGCCTCGTCGAGTACCTGTCCGAGGACGAGGAGGACGTCGACCACCTGCGCGACCTCGCGAGCGAGGCGCCGGTCATCCGCTTCGTGAACGTCCTGATCAATCGCGCCGTCGAGAGCCGCGCGTCCGACATCCACATCGAGCCGTTCGAGAACGAGCTCAAGGTGCGGTACCGCATCGACGGCGTGCTGCACGACGTCGACGCCCCGCAGCGCCGGCTGCAGGCGGCGATCGTGTCGCGCATCAAGATCATGGCGAAGCTCAACATCGCCGAGCGTCGCCTGCCGCAGGACGGCCGCATCAAGCTGCGCATGATGGGCAAGGAGATCGATCTGCGCGTGTCGACGCTGCCCACGCTTTACGGCGAGAGCGTCGTGCTCCGTATCCTCGACCGCGGCTCGATCGTCCTCGACCTGACCAAGCTCGGCTTTCCGCGCGACACCCAGGCGCAGTGGGACCAGCTGATCGTCAAGCCGTACGGCATGATCCTGGTGACCGGTCCGACCGGCTCCGGCAAGACGACCACGCTCTACGGGTCGCTGAACAACATCAACTCACCGGACAAGAAGATCATCACGATCGAGGACCCGGTCGAGTATCAGCTGAACGGCGTCAACCAGATCCACGTCAAGCCACAGATCGGACTGACGTTCGCGAGCGGGCTGCGCTCGATCGTTCGCCAGGACCCGGACGTCATCATGGTCGGTGAGATCCGTGACGCCGAGACGGCGGAGATCGCGATCCAGGCGGCGCTCACCGGCCACCTGGTGTTCTCGACGCTGCACACCAACGACGCCGCCGGCGCCGTCAGCCGACTGCTCGAGATGGGCGTCGAGGACTACCTGCTGGCGTCGTCGCTGCTCGGCGTGCTCGCGCAGCGCCTCGTGCGTCGCATTTGCCCCGACTGCAAGCGCCCGGTGGAGGGCATGCTCGCCGATCAGGCGGAGCTCAAGAGCTTCATGGCCGACGGGAAGAACGGTGAGCGCACCGAGGAGACGCTCGCCAACACGCCGCTCTTCCAGGGGGAGGGCTGCGACAACTGCTCGCACACCGGGTATCGGGGCCGCGCGGGCATCTACGAGCTGCTGATGGTCGACGACGCGGTTCGCCGGGCGATCCTCGATCACGCGTCCGCCGACCAGATCCGCACCAAGGCGATCGATCTCGGGATGCGAACGCTGCGCGAGGACGGCTGGCGGACCGTGCGCGAGGGCACCACGACGCTGTCGGAGATCATCCGCGTCACGCGCGACTGAGCGCTGCGGCACGGAGCTGCGTCCCGCATGGGCGAGCCACTGGCGAAGGAGACGGTCCGGGCGATCGCGTCGGCGCGCGTCGTGCCCGACGATCCCATGCTCCCGGACGACGATGCTGCGCTCGACGTGTCGCTGGTCGTGCCGCTGCACAACGAGCGCGCGAGCCTCAAGCTGCTCATCGACGAGTGTCACGCGGTCCTCGACGACCCGTCGCGCGACTGGACGGCGCTGGGGATCGCGCCCGGCACGGGTGTGCCGCGCTGGGAGATCATCCTGGTGGACGACGGCTCGACCGACGGGTCGTTCTCCGTGCTGCGCGAGCTCGCGGCTTCGGACGCGGTCATCCGAGCGATCCGCTTGCGGCGCAACCTCGGGAAGGCGACGGCGCTCTCGGTGGGCTTCGCCGAGGCGTGCGGCGAGATCGTCTTCTCGCTCGATGCCGACCTGCAGGACGATCCGAACGAGATTCCGCGCATGCTCGCCCTTCTCGACTCGGGCTACGACTTGATCAGCGGGTGGAAGCGCAAGCGGCACGATTCGACGGCGCGTGTGGTCGCGTCGCGGCTGTTCAACTTCGTCGTGCGGCGCTCGTCCGGCGTCGAGCTGCACGACCTGAACTGCGGCTTCAAGGCCTACCGTCGCGGCGTCGCGCAGGACATTCGCATCTACGGCGAGCTGCACCGCTTCATTCCGGTCATCGCCGCCTGGAAAGGGTATGCGGTGGGCGAGATCGAGGTCGCGCACCGTCCCCGTCGCTTCGGTCGCTCCCGCTACGGCTGGGGCCGTGCCTTTCGCGGCATGATGGACCTCGTGACGGTGATGTTCCTCACGCGCTTCGATGCGCGGCCGGCGCACTTCTTCAGCCTGCCGGGAGCGTTCCTGATGAGCATCGGGCTCGGCGTGCTCGGCTACATCGCGTACCTGCGCTTCACCTACGGCGAGATCCTCGGCCGGCACCCGCTGCTCTCGTTCGGCGTCCTGGCGGTGCTCGCAGGTCTGCAGCTCTTCACGAGCGGCCTCCTCGGCGAGATGCTCGCGGCCAAGTCGCCGCGCGACGACGCGTCCGTCGTTCGTGAGCGGATCGGATAGTCGGTAGCGCCAGCACCAGGGTCGCCTCTCGGCGAGAGGCGCATCCGGTGTTTGGTTCTCCGGACTCAGGGGGCTCGGCGTCGGAGGTTGCCGTCCCCTCGTTCGAAGAGCCACAGGTCTTCCGCCCCCGGTACGCGTCGCCAGTCGCGCTCGAGTGATTCGGCGAACGCTTGTCGCGAATCCAGGAGCTCCGGGAATGGAACGTAGATGTAGCGCGCGCCCTGGAGAGCCTTCGCGATGTCGGCATCGCTCGCACGCGCCGTTTCCGACGCCAGTCGTTCGCCCACGGCGTTGCCCAGGGTGAGCGCCGTCCCGCGTCGATCACAATAATAGAGCACCGTCCCGCCGCGGTCGGACAGCACGAACAACTCGTCGCTCGGCCCGGTCAGAGATCGGACGCGCTCGCAGCGCTCCAGGAGCGAGCCGTACTGGGGCGGGATCGCTGCTGCGCGCCGTGCGATCGTGATGCCGCTGACGAGCAGGAGCGCGAACAGTCCCGCAACCGCTGCATTGCCGGCCCGAGGGAAGCGACTCTCGATCCAAGCGGAGACGCTCGCGCACCCTTGGGCGAGCAGAAGTGCCGCCACCGGGACGAGCGGCAGAAGGTAGTACTCGGTGCCTCGCGCTCGTTGGTCCAGCATGCGTGTCGCGAAGACCAAGCACTGTGCGATCGTGCCGATGCCCCATGCGAGAAGTGCGCGCTCGGTCGGGGTGCGATCTCCGTGATGCAGGGCGAGTCCGATCAGCGTCACGACGAGCCCGAGCGGGGTGAACACCATCTGCACGATCTGACGCGCGATCTCCAGATACAGTGCGGGATCGAGCAGCAATCGCGGCGCGACCCAGCCGTCGGCGACCATCGCGCCCGCCGCCGGGTACACACGATGCAGGGCGAAGGCGTGCGCGTACCAGACTGCGGGGGGAGTCGCGCCGATCGTCAGGCACGCGAGCAGCATCGTGAGCTCGCGTCCCGAGGCCGCGCGCCGAGGTGCAGATGTCGCGCGACAGAGGACGATTCCGGCTGGAACGAGCCAGAACACCGCGTGCGGCTTGAGAGCCAGCGACAGCCCTGCGAAGAGGCCGACTGCGAGCGCGCGCGCCGCTGAAGGCCCATCGCGCCACCGTAGGAGCGTCAGGAATGCCGCCAGCGACGCTGCCACCAGCGCTGCGTCGCTCATGAACGCGCGTGAGTAGACGATCCCGAGAGGCGCGGCGAGAAACCAGGCCACGGCGAGCAGCGCGACGCCGTTCGTCACGGATCGGCGGACGATGGCGTGCAGGAAGAGGGATCCCGCAAGCCAGGCGACGATCCCGATCAGCCTTCCCGCCCGTTCATCGACCCGACCGGTGAGTCGATACGCCAATGCGGCCGTGCCGGGTACCAGCGGAACTTCCTTTAAAAAATATCCTGGTCGGCCGATATCGTCGACCAGCGGGCGGAGCCACGAGGCGCGGCCACGGTAGAGGTTTCGCGCGACCATCGCCGTGTGGGTCTGCTTCGCGGCCGCGCCTTCGAGAAGTGGCGCGTCCAGATGGTTGCACCGCAGGAGGAGCCCGGACAGAAGAAGACCCACGAGAGCGATCCAGGAGATGGGCTCTCGGCGAGAGGAGGAGGGGATCATCGCGACACCACGATGGCTGCTGCGCTCGAGGCCTGGCGCGGAAGCGATAGCAGATCGTGGGCGGTGAGCACGAGCGTATGGAACTCTCGAGATTGACTGAGGAGGCCGAAAGAATTCGCACGCTCGGTCGTCTTTAGGCAGAGCGTTAAGCTCGCGATGGCGAGCCGAGAGCGTTGGCCGCCGTGTTCGAAGGAATCGCAAGATCGTTCTGCGGCGGCGTTGTCGGTTGCAATGCGCTAGTCTCGATGGTAGGACGAAAAACCGTTTCGGTGTCTGGGGGGTTGTGTGCGGGTCGCCGATGCGGGCAAGGATACGGTGTTGGCGCAGAGTGGCTCTGGGCGGCAAGTCAAGGCTGCCGTCGCGATTGGAATCGCTGTCCTGGTCAGTGTCGCGGTAATTGCTGGATGGCAGAACAGCATTTGGCCGCTCAATCAGCATTCCGAGAAAGCCCTCGCGAGGCGAGCGCAGCAATACTGGGATTTGAAGATCTCAGGAGACACGTTGGGTGCGTATGGGTTCATGGCGGCATCGTACCGCCGCCGCGTCACTCCCGACGGGTTCGCGCGCGTGGGTGGCGGCTTGGTGATTCACACCGGGGCGGTGGTGAAGTCGGTCCATGTCCATGACGGCGACGCAACGGTCGACCTTGAGCTTCGCTATGTCCTCAACCATGGCCGCTTCGCAGACACCGAGTCCGTCGTTGAAGCGAAAGAACGCTGGGTGTTTGAGGACGGAGCCTGGCATCGATGGCCACCGGATGTTGGGCCGGATGTTGGTTGAGGCATCCGGGGAGTTGAAAACGGAGGTTGTTTCGTTGTAGTGGCTGATGCTACGCAAGCCATTGTGGAGGCAGGTGCGCTGACCTCAACCTCGCGCCCCAGTCGTTGCTGGCAGGCGGTGCGGAAGTCGAGAACTGGTCAAGGCAAGGCTTTCCCGAGAGGAGAGACGTATGAAAGAGGAGGCAGGAATGAAGCGTAGGGGAGCGTCGAGGGCGCTAGTGGCGTTGGCTGCGGCGGGGCTCGTGGCCTGCATCGGGTCCATCGCGTCGGCCCAAGAGAACATCTACGAGAACGAAAGCGGTCTGATGGGCGGCACTTTCGTCCCGGTTGGGGACAGTGCGGTGCAGTCCGACTTCGTGATCGCGGGACCGCGCCTGAACCCGAATGGGATCGGACAGTACCTGGTCGGCTCGTACTACGATGTGCGTCCCGTCGGTGTGGGCAACCCGACGAACGTGAACATCCAGATCATCAACACCAACACGAACAACACGGGGCTTCCGCTCTGCAGCGAGGCCGACTACGCGAACGGCACCGACGGCGCCGGTTGCTACAACCCGCGCGGCGGTATCCTCGCCAAGATTCGTTTCCGCGAGTCGAAGCTCAGCAAGGAGGTCCTCGACTTCGTGGTGCCCATCTCGTGTGGCGAGGTTTGGGCAGGTGAGGTGTCGCTCGGCGACACGCTCCCGATCATCAAGTCGAAGTACCCGATCGCGACCAGTACCTCGAACGCGAACGCGATCATCGCCGACGACCTGCTCCTCAATGGCCAGCAGTTCGTTCCGAGCGGGACCCTTCCGGCGGGCGTGACGGCGGCGGACGTGCAGCACGGCTACATCGAGGTCATCGCGATGGAGGCCCTGAACTGCGAGCCCGACGACGGCACGCTCGACATCTCGTCGGCGGAGACCTGGACCCGCCTTGGTGTCGACCGCACGCCTTCGAACGCACTCGGTGCCGAGGCCTTCCTCGTTCGTCCGGTCGCCGGTGTCTCGTTCGCCTATAACTTCACGGCCATCAGCGCCTTCGTCGGCAGTGGTCTCGGCAGCATCGCGCCGCAAAACCTCTTCGCGGACAGCAATCCCGATTGGAACAGCTGCCGTGGCCTCGACATCAACCTGAACCCGTATGCCGATCAGTTCGATTGCGTCCGTCAAGCGAACCTCGCGCTCTCGAAGAGCCGCCTGGTCTCGCAGTACGACGTCGATCCGACCACGGCGGCCGACACGAACGTCGTCGTCACGCTGCCGACCAAGTACGTCAACTGCAACCTGAATGGTCAGGGCACCAACTACGCCACCAAGCGCTACGCGGGCACGTCGTTCCAGTGCGCGCCTGAGGGCGAAGAGATCTCCTGCACGCTGTACAACCGCGAAGAGGAGTTCGACAGCCCGGAGGAGCCGCCCTTCTCGCCGAGCGAGCCGGGTGAGGCCTGCCGTCTGCCGAAGGAGCTCACGATCATCAACATCACGGATGATCCGAACGTTCCTGGCATCCTCGGTGGCTTCGGTGACGTCGTGTTCAACACGGCCGCTGCGAACTTCGATCCGAAGGATAGCGGCTGGCTGGACCTCGATCTGGTGCGCAACGCCTCGGGCAACATCGTGCACCGCGAGATCTTCCCGAACGACACCACGCACGATATCCTCGGTGCGTACCTGCACGGCTACCGTGGTCTGCCGGCCATCGGGCTCGTCGCCCAGGGCTTCTTCAACGGTGTCGCTGGTGGCGTGTACGGCTCGATCGTTCCGTCGCTGGCGGAGCAGGTCGTGCTCAAGCCGAACCAGAGCTGATCAGTTTTCGCTCTGAACTGTCCGTGAACGAGAAGGGCCGCCGTAATGGCGGCCCTTCTTCGTTGTAGGGAGCATCCTCGCACTTGAACGCGATCATCGCGACCGCTCTCACCAAGAGATACTCCGCTCCTCGCACGAGCTGGGCGGCGAAGACCACGGGGTTCATCGGCGGCGTCGCCGATGTTTCCTTCCAAGTTCAACGATCGGGAGCGCTCGCGATCATTGGACGCAACGGCGCCGGTAAGAGCACCCTGCTTCGGATGCTGGCCGGCCTTTCGCAGCCGAGCTCAGGCGATCTGCAGATCGTCGGGCGGCGCGGCTGCCTCCTCGAGCTCGGTGCGGGCTTCGTCGAGGAATGGTCGGGAAGCGAGAACGCGCGGAACACCTTGACGCTGCTCGGGATGTCGCCTTCCGACGCTTCGCGCGCCATGGTGTTCGCGGCGGACTTCTCTGAGCTCGGTCATTTCCTCGACCAGCCGGTGCGCATCTACTCGGCGGGGATGCGGCTGCGACTCGCGTACAGTCTGGTGATCGCGGCGCACCCCGAGGTGATCATCGCCGACGAGGTTCTGGGCGTCGGTGACGAGGCATTCCAGCGGAAGTGCTCGCATCATGTTCTGCAGTTTTTGAAGGACGGCGGAACGATGGTTCTCGCGACGCACAATCTCTACTTGGCGGAACGGCTGTGTCAGACCGCCATCTGGCTCGACGCCGGAACGGTCCGCGCCCAGGGCAACTGCCACGAGGTGACGAAGGCTTACCGGGCGCACCTGGAGTGTGCGGACGCCAGCGATGTCGAGGCGGTCAGTGGGACCGGGGCCGACGCGGACCCGTTGATCTGGATCGATGGTCAGCCTCGTCGCGGCGCCACACTGCAGTTCTCGATGCCCCTGCGCATCGTGGTGGGCGCCAAGGATCGCGCTCGGATCGAGGTCCGCCGCCCGAACGGGACGCTCGTTCTCTCTGCCGAATCCCTCGGAGTCGGGACGAGCGAGATCGCCCATCCGTGGCTGCTGCCGGGTCAATACTTCGTTCGGCTCGTCGGCCAGGGGGACCGTGTGCTCGACGAGATCCCGATCAACTGTGTCGGTGAGCGGCGTGAGCTCGGCACCGTCTACCTTGAGCACCAATGGACGTGATCGTCGCGCCGGCAGATCTGCGCCGCAGCAAATTGGTGCTCGAAACCCTCGTTCGTAAACGCCACCTGGTGTGGGCGTTGATCAGGCGAGACGTGAGCTCGCGCTTCGCCGGCTCCAGGTTGGGCTTCTTCTGGTCGCTCTTGAACCCGGTGATCCAGCTCGCGTCGTACGGAATCATCTTTGGCTTGATCTACGCTCCGGCGAACGGGCGAGTTGCAGGCGGTAGCCTCGTGCCGGCACTGTTCTGCGGACTCTGGCCGTGGTGGGCGTTCAGCGAGGGAACGATCCGCGGCTATGCCGCGTTGGTGGATCAGAGCGCGCTGCTGAAGCGCTTCCCGATGCCGATCGAAGTTTGCGTGGTGGCCGCCGCGACGTCGGCGTTTCTCCTGCAGATCGTCGGGTTCGCACTGTTCTTGATCGTCTTCGCGCTTCTCGGCGTGGTCTCGCCGCAGATGGGGTGGTGGTTCGTTCCCGGCGTCGTGGTGGCCCAGCTGGTGCTCGTCAACGTCCTCGCGCTCGTTTTGGCGCCCCTGTACTTGGTGGTGCGAGACACCGGCTACGTCGCCAATGCGTGTCTCACGATCGGGTTCTTCGCATCCCCGGTCCTGTTCGTCTTCGACTCGCTGCCCGCAGGACTCCGTGTCGTCCCGATGCTGAATCCGATGGCCTCGCTGATCGGGCTGTACCGAGCGCTCGTTCTGGGCCAGCCGTGGCCGCCGGTGATCTCTCTGGTCGTCTTGGTGGCGAGCATTACCGGGCTCTTCCTGCTTGCGGGACGCTTGCTCGCTCGGTTGGACGGAGTACTCGACGAGTACTGGTAGATGAACGCGGACACTCTCCGCTGGACCGGGTGATCGGAAGGCGGCGAGGCGTTTCACCGTGGACGGACCGGTAGGACGACCGCCGAAAGGGATCCGACTGGAGACAGCGTGCTGCTCATTGCACGTTCTCGGTCGAGCAACGTCCAGGTCGAACGCCATCGACGCTCTGCCCGCCACGTCACCGCTGCTCGTCCGTCGGACGACCGCCGTCGAATGCGGCGCAAAACGAAAGAGGGGGGCCGCCGAAGCGGCCCCCCTCGATGCGGAGCGGAGAAGATTTCCCGGTCAGCTCACTCGCCACGCGAGGCGGTATCGTGAGCACGCGGACGGGCCGCCGGTCACCGTGATCACGTAGATGCCGCGGGCGGTCTGCTCGGGCGTGAGCCGCGATCCGATCTTGCCGTAGTAGTAGAAGTTCCCGCTCGCGGAGTAGCCGACGCCACCGCGCGGGCGCAGAGGCGGGTCGACCGGGTCGATGCGGACGTTGAGCGCACCGCAGTCCTGATCACTGACGTCGTACCACGAGAAGGTGATCTGATTCGGTGCCGTGTTGACGAGCGGCGAGGTGATCGGCGCGCAGAACACCTTGGTGACGCCCTGCGGGACGTCGACCGTCACGCCGTACCACGGATCGGTCTTCGACGCGGGCTCCGTGATGTAGCCGTCCGGGCACAGCTCGGGATCGCCCGGGGGGGTTGGGCCGATGGTCGGCGTTGGGGTGACCACTCTCGGCGTCGGCGTCGGTGTCGGCGTGGCCGTGACGACGTTCTCCAGAGGAGCGCAGCCTTCGATGTGCCACGTGAACGTGCGTGGACCGTCGATGCCGTCACCGACGGTGAGGTACATCTGCCCGCAAGGTGTGTCGCCGATCATCAAGGTGCCCGGCCACTTCATCCTGGGGTCCGCGGCGACCGACGGCAAAGCGCTGGCCACCGTGAGGGCCAAGGCGAAAGACCAAATCGCGACGGTCCGCGCGAGCTGCATCCTGCCTCGCAACATCATCATCATCCTCCTTGCCCGGGCGGCGACTTGAATTCCCTACTAGCGTGCGACCCAGCTGTCAACTTCGCCGGCGGGCCCGTCCCGCCTGCTCAACTCGGCACGAGCGCACCAACTCGGCCCGGCAATGCGACGCACCAGAGCAAGCCCACGGCCATCTCTGATGCCGCATGAATGCTGTGGCTTCCGACAACGGGCCACGGCAACGGCAGCGTAGACGTAACGCAGCGTCACACCGTTGCCGCTGTCGCGCGTCGTCCTGCCTGGAATTGGCCCCCCCCAATCGTTATCCGCTCGCACGGCGTAGCGGGAGGGACACGATGAGGACTAGTCAGTATCTCGTTCTGGGCGTCGCGACACTGCTCTTGACGTGGCGAGTGCCGTGCCCGAGCCCGGCCGCCGCCGACGAAGGTCCGGTCGTCGAAGTGGGCGATCTGCGGCCTACCGCTGCCGACTTGAAGGCAGAATTCGCCTACCTCCCGCCGCCGGTGCTGCAGCGTCTGCGCAACGACGACAACGCGGCTCGGATCTTTGCCGTCGATTGGTACGCGCGTGCACTCTTCGCCAAAGCCGCGAAGGAAGACGGCCTGCTTGCGAAGAGCCCCGGGCTCGTTGCCGCCGCGACGTCGCGGGAGCGCGACCTGATCGCGACGCAGTACCTCCGTCAAACCGAGGGCGAGTTTCGCGTCACCAACGAAGAGGCGGAGCAGTTTCGAAAGATGGAGCCGGAGGTCTGCCGGGAGCCGGGCAGGGTACACTTCGCCCGCATCGGTGTGATCACGGGGAAGAAGGCCGCGTCCGACGAAGCCGAGCTCGCCGGAAAGCGTTTTGCCGACATCCAGAAGCGCATCGCCGCCGGCGAAGATTTCGGGAAGATCGCCGACGAGGCGTCGGATTATTCGTCGAAGGCGGCTGGCGGCGACATGGGCTGGATGGAGATCGAGAAGGTTCGCGAGTCTCCGCACGGCGAGGCGATCTTGAAGCTCGCCGTGGGGGAAGTGTCGCAACCGCTCGACACCGGCCAGGGCAAGGTCGTCTACAAGATCCTCGCCCGCGAGGACGCGCACGACCTCCCCGCGGCGGAGTGTCGTGAGCGGGTGGACAAGCTCCTTACCCAGAAATATCGCAAGGAGACGTTCCTCCGCCGCGTCGACGAGCTCGCCGCTCGCTTCAAGGCGTCACTGAATCTCGACGCCTTCATCGCCGCGGTTCGCGCCGTGCCGCTGCAGGAAGGGTGGGAACGCACGTACCAGTCCGAGGAGGTCTGGTGACCGCAGCCCACGGGCCGGGCGAGAAGCGCCCCATCCTGTGCGCACGGAACCTCGGCAAGCACTATTCGCTGTCGCGGTCGCGCTTGCGTCGTTTGTGGCGCGGACCGAACGCGGCTTCCCGCGCTGCGCCTCACGACGAGGGACTGTGGGCCGTCCGTGACGTCTCGCTTGCGCTCGATCGGGGGGATGCCATTGGCGTCATCGGCGCGAACGGCGGCGGCAAGTCGACCTTGCTCCGCCTTCTGGCCGGAACGGCCCGACCGAGCGAGGGGACGATCGAATGGGGCGCGAGCGTGGCTTCGTTGCTCGACCTCGGCGTCGGCTTTCACCCGCTGGAGACGGGCCGTGAGAACGCGGAGACGGCGCTGATCCTTCAAGCGGGGATGAGCCGTCGCGAGGCGCGCCAGCGGGTTGCGGAAGTGGCTGCCTTCGCGGACCTGCGTGACTTCTTCGATCGCCCGATCCGGATCTATTCGGACGGCATGCGCCTGCGTCTCGGATTCGCGGTGATCACGCTGCTGTCGGCCGACGTCCTGGTCACCGACGAGATCCTCGCCGTCGGCGACCAAGGATTTCAGCGCCGCTGCGAGGCCTGGCTCGATCGCTTCATGGGCAATGGCGGGACCTTGATCCTTTGCTCGCACGATCTCTCACAGGTGCAGCGGCTGTGTTCGCATGCGCTGTGGATGAGCGGTGGCCGGGCCCGGGCGAGCGGTGACCCTCGCGCGGTGATCCGTGCGTACCGTCAATCGCTCGGCGGTTCCGATGACGATGCACTCGATCAGCCGTTGCCCGGCCGAGCACACGCCATCGGCGAGGTGACGAACCTTCCCTTCGAGGTCGTTGCGCTCGCGCTGCAGGACGAGACGGGGCGCGACGTGACCAGCGTCTCGGAGGGGGCGACCGTTCTCGTCACCGTCGACGTGCACGCTCCAGCGGCCGTGCCACAGGTCTTCATCGGGATCACGCGCGCCGACTTGACGCCGATCTACGGACTGGCGAGCGACATGGACGGTGCCGTGCCGCAGCGGATCGACGGGGATCGCTACCGCTTTCGCCTCCGCTTCAGCGACCTGCCGCTGGTCCCCGAACGCTATCGTCTTCGGGCCCACGCCATGGACGAGACCGGAACCCGCCTCTACGATACCGTGGAGCTGACCTTCGACGTGACGGGTCGACCCTGCGACGGGGGATTGGTCCGACCGCACGTCCGGAGGTCGTCCTCGATCGACGCGATCTCGCCACCGTCATGAGGATCACGACAGCGCCTGCGCGACGTCCCGTCAGCGAGCCGATTCGATGACCGCAGATGTCGCGGTCTGGCTCTGGCCCGCCGGCATCGTCGCTCTCGCGGCGCTGCTGGCGTGGTGGCGACCGGCGCTGGTCTTTCCGATGGTCCTGATCGCCGTGCCGCTGCGACTCCCGGTGTTTCCCGAGGTCGAGATCGCGACGCTTCTCTTCGTCGGCGCCGTGCTGGGCCGCGCCACCCACATCGTGGAGGCGTTGCTCGCGTATCCGGGGCTCACCCTCACCACGGCAGCGTTGCCCGCATGGTTTCTTGCCTCCGCGCTGTGGGCGCGGCAGGCGATCTTCGTGTTTCCCGCGGCCGGCAAGTGGCTGGTCGTGTGGCTCGCGATGGCTCTCGTTCTTTCCGACGAGACCCTGCGGCCGAAGCGGGTGGTGGTGGCCGCGCTCGCGGCGATGGTGCCGATGGCGCTCTGGGGAGCTGCAGAGCGCCTTCATGTGATCGCGCCGCTCGGTGATCAACAGATCCTGCGCAACCGAGCCATCGAGCTCGGAACTCTCGTCCGGGGCCGCGCGCTCTTCTGGCATCCGAACCGGCTCGCCGAGTTCGTCGAGCAGCTGGGCCTGCTGCTGGTGGGCTGCGGTACGAGCGGTCTCCTGCCGCTCAGCTCGCTGATCGGCGCATTGATCGCGTGTCTCGGCGTATGGGGAACCGATTCGAAGGCCGGCCTTGCCACGATGGTGGGCGGCGGCGTCCTGGTCGCGGTATGGCTCTCGACGTCGGCCAGCACGCGGCGACGCGCGACCCCGGTCCTCGTCGTCGGGCTCCTCGCGAGTGCCGCCGTCGTGACCTGGGCGTACGTCGCGCACGGCGGCGTCGGCACGCGGACCCTCATCTACCGCTATGCGTGGAAGCTGCTCGAGAATCATCCGCTGCTCGGTGTGGGAGGCGGCAACTGGGCGCTCGCGGTCGGCATGGCGCCGCTGTCCGTCAGTCGCTTCTGGTTTCGCTCGCACGCGCACTCCTTGCCCCTGCAGCTCGCCGTCGAGGTAGGGCTCGTCGGGCTCGGGCTGGGGGTGCTCTTCTTCGCGTCGCCGGTGGTCTTCGCCTTGCGACGCATGCCTCCGTCCGGCTCGGAGTGGCGCGGGGTGACCTGTGGTGCCCTCGCCGGCGTGCTCGGTCTGCTCGCACACAACCTCGTGCACTACTTCCTGCGTGATCCCGTCGACGGCATCACCACCGGGCTCTTGCTGGGCCTCGCCGTGCGGGGGGCCATCGATGCAACGACCGGCTCGAGCCGGAAATGCGATTGACGCACCGGTGAGGGCGGACCCCCATCCTTCACGTCGGGATGGAGGTCGCTCGCGGACGCGAGGACACGACGCGAAGGCCAGGACGCCGCCGTCCTCGACGACCTTCGGGACATCGGGTAAGCAGGTCAACGTGTCTTGCTCTGCGTTGGTGCGCTCTTCCGTTCGTTCTCCTTGGGTGATCGTCGTGGCGAGCTTGCTCGCGGCACCGCTCCTTGCGGGGCCGCTGTGCGGGCCGTCCTCGGCTGCGACGAGCGCGGCGCATGCGCCGAAGGCGGTCGTGGCCGAGTCGTCGATCGATCTCGTCAGCCGCTCGGCCCGGGAGGCGGCCCGTGCGACCTTCGTCATTCGCAACGAGGGCGATCAGCCTTTGCGACTCGAGGTCGGGACGCCATCGCCCGCAACTCCGCCCATGACGCTCGAGCTCGAGGGCGATCCGGTGCCGCCCGGCAAGGAGGGCAAGATCAAGATTTCGATCGTTCCGGGCGCTCTGACGGGTCCCGTTGCGTACCGCATTCCGGTGAAGACCAACGATCCCCGCTCGCGCGATCTGACGCTTCGACTGATGCTCACCGACCGCGCCCCGCTGGTCGCGAAACCCGGTTCGCTGCGGTACTCCGCCGTCGAAGACGACCCGGAGACGACCGTCGTGGTCGACGTCTCCTCGACGGACGGCGAGAAGTTTCGCGTGCTGCGCGTCGACGTGCCGGAGGGTGTGAAAGCCACGTTCGAGGAGGCCAAGCCCGACCAGCGCCGTGAAGGTGCGACCGGAAGTCAGTGGCGCGTGACGGCCAAGCTCTCTGCGGTCAGTGCGCAGCCGTCCGCGACCAAGCTGGTCATCGTCACGGATCACCCGAAGCAGAAGGAGATCACCGTCCCGATCTACAAGACGGTGACGCCGCTGCTTTCGTCGCTTCCCGCGGCGGTGGTCCTGAACCCCGACGATGCCGGGAACGCGCCGCCGGTCGTGGTCCACCTGATGAGCGTTCGTGACGTGGAGATCAGCCGCGTGACCTCGACCGTTCCGAACCTCGAGATCGAGTTCAAGCAGGATCGGACGCCGCGATCGTTCAAGCTGCGTGTGTCGTCGACGCAGCCGCTTCCCCCGGGGCCGGTTGAAGGGACGATCGACGTGACGCTCGCAGGAGACCGGCCGTACACGTTCAAGATCCCCGTCCGGCGCCTGATGCCCCCGCCGCCCGGGAGCGACGTCCCCGGTCTCTGAATCCGCTTACGGCTGGTAGGCGATCAGCTCACTCGAGCCGTCACCGGTGACGTCGGCGAGGAGGCATCGCTCGCCGGCCCGGCACGCGCGCGCGGGAACGTACCCGTCGGCCGCGACGAAGCCGTTCCCGGCGGCGAGCAGAGTTTGGCTGCTGCCATCGGGCGAGAATCCGACGACGTCAGCGCGCCGGTCGCCGTTCATGTCCGCGATCTCGAGCGCCTCCACACCGGAGAGCATTCTCGAGTAGGACGGAGTGATGACGAAGGCCCCACCGGTGGACCGTGCCACCTGAAGATTGCCGGCAGGGTCGAGCGCCACGACGTCCGCGGAGCCGTCGCCGTCGACATCCCCGAGTGCGCACAGGTTCCCTGGCGCGCAGAGCGACGGATGCCAGAGCACCGGGTCGGCGAAGCTCGTGCCCGTCGATTTCGCCACCTGGATTCCCGACACCCGGCGACGTTTCGGGATTGCGACGATGTCTGCCTTGCCGTCGCCGTCGACGTCCGCGAGCTGGCAGCTCCAATCGTTCGTGCAGAGATCGCCGTGCCACCGAACGGCCGGCTGGAACTGGCTGCCGTCGGACAGCGCGACGGTCACGTCGCCGAGCCGGTTCGACTCGCGTGCGCGCTTGGCCTTCCGTGAGCTTCCGCCGCGGAAGGCGATCAGGTCGTCGCGACCGTCGCCATCGACATCGCCGAGCCGGAACGTCTGGGCGCGCGGAGAAGTGCGTTCGCTCCACGAAAGCGCTCCGGGGTTCGGGCTGAAGCCGGCTCCGTTCGACAGAGCGACCCAGGCGCGATGCGATCCGGCACCATCCACCGCGATCAGATCCGCGCGCCCGTCGCCGTCGACGTCGCCGGCGAAGCACGACTGATGCGGTAGACAGAACACGTCGTGCACGAGCGACCGCTGCGCGTCCGCTGCATCGCCGTGCGCGGTCATCCACACCGGGGATTCGTAGAGCAGGTGGGCGGCTGCGACGTCACCCACCGATAGTCGGTTCGCTCGCGCCCATGCCGAGCCGTCCAGCCGCGTGATGGTCGGACGCGCGGTGTCGTAGACGTACGAGGGATCCCGGATCAGCGACGGGTAGATCATGATCGAGTCGAAATCGAAAGGTCCGAGATCGACGCCGTCCTGGTTCATCTCTTCGTAGGTCGCAAAATTCTGCTCGACGCCCGGTCGAACGTTGTCCCAGTGGATCACGACATGCTGGTCGCGATCGACGCGGCTCTGCTCGTGCCACAGGCCGATGGCGTGGCCGAGCTCGTGAACGACGTTCGGAGTCGCGCAACCATAATCGAGGCGGAGCTCCTGGCGGCCGCCCTGGCGCCCGACGGGCGAAGTGCATCCGTTGCCGGGGGTGAAATCGATGTAGTCGACGAGCCCGGAGCTCTTCTCTTCCTCGCTGACGGGGCGAAAGCGGATTCTCGAGCTGGCTTCCCACTGGAGGATCGCGTCGGTCACACGCTCCGGCCACGGCAAGGCGGGATCGATCGAGAACGGAATCGTCATGTCCGGCCAGCGCGCGTCGGGACCCGCCCGGCCCGCTCCCATCGTCGTCGCGACGCCGGACGAGCTCGTCTCGGCGGTGCCGTCGAGAGCAGTGACCGCGATGTCGCCTTCGAAGATCAACTGGCGATCGACGATCGTGACGGTGCGAGGAGCAGGGCCGGCGGGGGTTTCGATCACGCGCGTCGTCTCGCTCATGCTTGACGGAAAGCGCGGCTCGAACCCGTCGACGACGCAGCCGTCCTTCGCCCTCATGGCGCGCAGCGCATCGTCGTTCGTTCTTTGGCAAGCTTGGCGGCAGGCCTCGGTCGACGTCGCACGGCCCGCGGGAGTGATGGGGTTACTCGCGCAGTCGTCGAGGCACCGTGTCAGAACGCGCTGTTGGCGCGCGACCTGAGCGCGGCAGTGGACGGACCCGTCTTTGACGTCCTGTGCGTGCGCGGAGCCAATCCAAGAAAATTGCAAAACGGTGCTCAGGGCCGTTGTAAGACACGCCGTTGCGATCTTCGTCGTTGCGGTTTCCATGGTGATTCTCGGTGAAGTCACCACCCTCGGTTGCAACCACCGTGCCGCACGGCCGTCGTTTTTCGGGCGCTGTGCCGCATGGACCGGGTACCCGCCGTTGCGGGGGTGCATGGTCTGGCGGGGACGCTCTTGAAACCGATGCTCTACAGCGCTCACCATGGAGCAGCCGCTTCAACGGCCGGGGTCTGTGTCGGTGTGTGCTCGGGAAGCCGGACCCGGTCGCGCGGCGCAGGTCGGTCGGTTCTTGTGTTAAGGCCCGGCATGCCCGTGCTGCCGGAACTTCCTGCTCGCCGTCGGCTCCCGTCGGCGAGCGGCCCGGAGAAGGACTGTCTCCTGCCGACGAATCGGTGTCGCCGACGGTGAGCGCGGCTCGATCGCTGCGCATCGCGGTCGTGGGACCCCTCCATCCGTTCCGCGGCGGCATCGCCCTGCACGGCGCGGAGATGGCAGCTGCCGCGGACCGAGCGGGGCACGATGTGCGGGTCCTCTCCTACGCGCGACTCTACCCGGGGTTTCTCTTTCCCGGCCGCACGCAGCTCGACCCGGATTCGGCGCCCGCCGCCGTGCGATCCATCGAGCAGCGCGCCCTGCTGGACTCGTGTACGCCGTGGCGTTGGCCGCGCGCGGCCCGCTGGCTGACGGCTTGGAGGCCCGACGTCGTGGTGCTGCAACGCTGGCATCCGTTCTTCGCGCCGGCGCTCGCGACCGTCGCGCGCGCGCTCCGAAGACGCGGGGCCCTGATCGTGTGGATGGTGCACAACGCGCTGCCGCACGAGGGGAGCCGATGGCTCTGGCGACCGCTCGCACGGCTGGGATACGCCGCCGGCGATGTATGCTTGACGCATGCGCAGAGCGAGCTGCACGAGCTGCGCGCGCTCGGCATCCCGTCGCACGTGCGCCACGTGCCACACCCGGCACCGGCCGCGACGACGACTGCACGTGCCGCGGTCGACGAGTCGCGCGCGGCGCTCGGCATCGCGGAGGGCGAGGCGCTGTTCGTCTTCGTCGGCTACGTGCGCGAGTACAAGGGCGTCGACGTCCTGCTCGATGCGCTCGTCCGTCTCGACGCCGAGGGGCCGTCGTGGCGCGCCATCATCGCCGGTGAGTGGTACGTCGATCGTACGGCCGCGGATCGATTGGTTTCCCAGCCGCCGCTCGCAGGGCGAGTGCGCATCGACGACCGCTATCTGCCCGGCGAAGACGTCGCGCGCGTTCTTGCCGCGGCGACGGTCGTGGTGCTGCCCTATCGTTCCGGTACCCAGTCCGGGGTCGTGCCGCTCGCATACGCCCACGGACGCGGCGTGATCACCACGCGTGTCGGCGGGCTCGCGGAGGCCGTTCGCGAGGGCGAGACGGGGCTGCTGGTGCCGCCCGGCGATCCGGTGGCGCTGGCGGACGCGCTCGAGCGGGTGCGGCGCGGATTCCGCTTCTCGCCGGCGGCGATCGATGCGATGCGGGACCGTGCCCGTTGGAGCGCATTCGTGGACGTTCTGGAGGAGCTCGCGGACGAGCATTCACGATCCAGCCGCCCTTGAACGGTGCGTCGGCGTATCGGCGCCGCGAGCGGAACGAGCGCGGCCCCGCACACGGCGAGCCGAGGTGGCCCGCGGCGCCGACGACGTTGTCATCGCGAGCGGCGCGGGCGCGCTCGCCGCGGGCAGGCCGCGCCGACCCAGGTCTCATGCGGTGAGCCCGATTGCCGACCGAATGCTCGGCGCCGGCTTTGCATTGGCCGCGGCAGCGTCGTCCGCTACAAGCCTCGGCCGTGCGGATCGCCGTCGTCGTGCACGGGTACCCGCCCGTCGAGTGCGCCGGCGTGGAGCTGGTCGCAAAGGAGCAGGCGGAAGCGCTCGCGGCGCGCGGTCACGCGGTCGCCGTCTTCGCGCGTACGCTCGATCCGTCGCGCGCGGACGGTGACACGGCGGACGAGCTCGTCGACGGGATTCGCGTGCGCCGCGTGGTGGCGAACCACGGCCCGCGCGACTCCTTTCTCGACTACGAGGACACGCTGCGCTTCGACGAAGCGTTCCGCATCTTCCTCGCCGAGCATCGTCCGGACGTGGTGCACGTGCAGCACACGATCCTGCTGTCGCCGAACCTGCTGCGCGTCGCGCGCGAGGCCGGTGCCGCGACGGTGCTCGCGCTGCACGACGCGTATTACCTCTGCCATCGCATCTTTCTTCTCGACCGCGACGGTCGCCGCTGCGCCGGCCCCGAGCTCGGTGCACGATGTGAGCGATGCCTGTCGGACGTCGCTCGACCCGGAGAGCCGCGCGCGCGCTTCGACTTCATGGCGCGTGCGCTCGACGTGCCGCACGTGCTCGTGGCGCCGTCGCATGCGCTCGCGGCGCGCTACGCCGAGTCGCTGCCGTTCCTCGCCGGTCGCATCACCGTGGTGGAGCCCGGCATCGAGCCCGTGCGCACCGACGAGGCGGCTCGTCGTCGGCGTGCGGTGCGGACCGCGGCCGATCCGCTGCGACTGCTCTTCATCGGGACCTGGCTGCCCCACAAGGGGCTCGACCTGCTGATCGACGCGGTCTGCGCGCTCGATCCGGCGCGCTACGAGCTGAGCATTCGGGGCGGTGGTGTGGCCGGCCGGGAGGACTACGTCCGCGATCTCCAGGCACGCACCGCGGGCCGGCCGGTGCGCTGGGACGGCGCGTTCGCGGCCGACGAGCTGCCCGCGATTCTCGATGCGGCGGATGCGCTGGTCCTTCCTTCGCGCTGCGACGAGTCGTACTCGCGAGTCGTCCGCGAGGCGCGCAGTGCCGGCTTGGCGGTGATCGCGCCGGCCGTGGGCGGCCCGTCGGAAGCGCTCACGCACGAGCGCGACGCGCTGCTGGTGGCACCCGACGACGCGCAGCAGCTGCGCGCCGCACTCGAGCGACTGGTGTCCGACGTCGCGCTGGGCGCACGTCTCGCGGCAGCGCCGGCCGTATTCCCCGACGTGGCGACCGGCGTCGCGCGTCTCGAAGGCGTGTTCGACGACGCCCGTCGCCGGGCGAGCCGCGCCGAGGAGCTGCCGTCGGTGACGGTCGCCTACGTCACCAAGAACGGCGCGCCCTGGCTCGAGGCGTCCCTCCAGGCGGTACGTGCGCAGCGCGGCCCGTTCAGGTTGGTGGAGATCCTGGCGATCGATTCAGGGTCGACCGACGGCACGCTCGAGATCCTCGCTCGAAACGGTGTGCGGATCCGCAGGATCGCACCACACGAGTTCGGTCACGGCCGCACGCGGAACCTCGCCGTGCGCGAGGCGGCGGGTGACGTGATCGCCTTCCTGACCCAGGACGCGACGCCGGCCGACGACGGCTGGCTCACGGGACTGGTCGCGGCGTTGCGGCACGACCCGCTTCTCGCCGGCGTCTGGAGTCGCCACGCCCCGCGGCCGGACTGTCATCCCATGGAGTGGCGCATGCTGGCCGAGTTCCCGCTCTTTCGTGGCCACGATGCGCACGCGCCGCCAGTCGTCTCGGCGGCGCGCGGCAACCCGGAATACGCGTCGAATCCGGAACGCTTCTACTGGTTCTCGAACAATGCCGCGGCATTCCGTCGCGACGTTCTGCTGCGCTGGCCTCTTCCCGAGGTCGACTTCGCGGAGGATCAGGCGTGGGCCCGGCGCGTGCTCGAGGCAGGCTTTCGGACCGCCCTGGTCCCGTCCTCTCTCATCTTGCACTCGCACGCGTACTCCGCCTGGAGCAACCTGCAGCGCAACTTCGATCACGCCCGCGCGATGCACGACGATCTCGGCCAGTCGGACGACTTGACGCTCGGCGACGCACTGCGCGCGGCCTGGCGCGAAAGCCGTCGCGACGTCGCGTTCTGGGCCGACTTCCGGCGGCGAACACGCGCAAGGGTCGCCGTGCGCTGGGGACTGCGCGCGCTCGCCTATCATCTCGGCGCCTTCGGCGGCCGCTGGCTGGGCGCGCACGCGCGTCATCTGCCCGCGGGGCTCTCCGGTCGTCTGTCGCAGCACGAGCGCGTCCGTGCCGGCGGGTGACGCCTTGCACGCCGTTCGCGCGACGATCATCGTGCCGAGCTTCAACCACGCCGCCTGGGTGGAGGAGGCCGTCGCGAGCGCGCTCGCGCAGACCGAGCGCGACGTCGAGGTCGTGGTCATCGACGATGGATCGACCGACGACAGCCTCGTGCGGCTCGCGCGGCTCGACGACGATCGCCTCGACGTCGTGTCGCAACCGAATGCGGGCTTGTCGACCACGCTCGATCGCGGACTCGCTCGGGCGCGCGGCCGCTGGGTCAAGTTCCTGCCGTCGGACGACGCCCTGCACCCGGAGTGCATCGCGCGCCAGCTCGCCGCGGCGGACGCAGCACCGGGAGCGCGGCTCGTGTTCGCGCTCCCGACGGTGGTCGATGCGGCCGGCGCGCCTCTCTCCGACCCCGCCCCGCAGGCGTGGTTCGACCACACGCCCGAGGGCCGTGATGCCATCTTGCGCGATCTCCTCGAGCGAAACTTCCTGTGCGCACCGGCCGTGCTGTTCGATCGCGACCTCGCGCGTCTCGTCGGCGGCTTCGATCCGGGGCTGCGTATCGCGCAGGATTACGACCTGTGGCTCAAGATGCTGCCGTGGGCGCCGGCGACGTTCGTGCGGGAACGTCTGGTCCGCGTCCGCTGGCACGGGGCGAATCAGAGCGGCGTCGTGACGGCGGCCAGCGAGGGCGAGCGGGCTCGCGTGGTACGACGCAGCCTGGACGGCTTCGGTCTCGAACGCTGGGTCGATCTGTTCCGCGCGCGTGACGACGATGGCGCGTCCTCCGCCAGCGCGGCGCTCGCGGACGCGTTGACGCGCTCGGGTCTCCACGAGCTCGCGCCGCTGGCGGCGCGTTTGCGCGCGCTGCGCGACGACGCGCATCAAGGCGAGGGAATCCGCCGGCTCGCGGGGCGCATCGGTCGGCTGCTGCGTCCCGCCGTGCCGCTCTCGCCCGGCGCGACGCCGCCGGTCATCGAGACGTCGCCGCGCGTCGAGCGCTGGATCGTCGTCGCGGCACGCGCGACGACGGCGTCGCGAGCGGGTGCGCTCGCGACGGTGCTCGCCCACGACGGGGTGAGCGTGACGCTCGCCGGATCGACTCCGATCGCGACCGTGCCGGGCGTGACGCTCGCTTCGTGTGACCTCGCAACCCTGCGTACGCTGCTCGGAACGCGCGACGAGCGGGTCCGGCTCGTGGTGCAGGAGCCCGATGCGGCGGTCATCGCGTTCGCGCGCGAGGCGCGCCTCGCCGGCGTGCGCGTCATCTACGACAAGGCGCCCGGTGTCGCGGCGTTCGCGCGAGCCGGAATCGACAGCGAGCGCGCGCTGATCGACGCCGCCGACGATCTGGTCGGGGATCGCCGCGACACCGTCAAGCAGCTCGCGACCGCTCGACGTCTCGTTCACCTGCTGCCCGAGCCGACCGGGGTGGAGGGCGCAGCGGAGCGATCGCGCGCGCTGCGCGCGATCGCGGCCCGGCCGACCGTCGCGGTCGTGGTGTCGTGCTCGCGTGTGCACGAGCCGAGCGAGGTGGAGGCGTGTCTCGCAGGACTCGAGAGCGCACGCGACGAGCTGCCGTATCGCATCGTCGTGGTGGACGACGGTGTGCGCGACGACGTTCTCGACGTGCTCGTGGCACGCGACGATGCCGGTGCGATCCAGCTGCTGCGGAACGCGTTGCGTGGCCGCGTGTCGGGACGGAACCTCGCGCTCCGGGCCACCGCGAGCGAGCTCGTCGTACTGCTCGACGCGGATCGCCGCGTCGCGGGTCCGGGCTGGCTCGAACCTCCGGTCGCGGCGCTGCTCGAGGAGACGCGTCTGGGCGCGGTGGTCGAGCGTGGACGCGACGGCGGCACCGGCTGGGCGTGGCTCGCGCCGCGTCGGCTGCTGCAGCACCTGAGCGGGTTCGACGAAGCGTACGATCCCCAAGGTCTGGAGGACCTCGACCTGCAGCACCGGCTCCGGTCGGCCGGTTACCGCGTTGCGCACTGGCAAGAGCTCGCCGTCGCACCGATCCCCACCCGAGGACGGAGCGTCGTCGATCCGACCGCACTGCAGCGGGCGAGCCGACGCTTCGTGCGACGCTTCCCCGACGTGCCGCTGCCTCGCGACTGGTCACGGTTCGCCGAACAGGTTTGATTTTCTCCGAATTTCCTGGCGGATATACCGTCCATGGAGCCAGGCCGGCCCGTGGTCGGCGCTCCGCCCGGCTGAAGGCCCGCGCTCGCGACGAGCAGGCGCGGAACGACGGTGCGGGGCGTTGCGCCGGATGTCCATTTCCGGCGGGCAGAGCACAGCATGGCGCAGTTCCAGTACCGGGCCACCGACGCCGAGGGAAAGATCCTCGAGGGCGTCATCGACGCCGCCGAGCGCAGCATTGCCGTCGCGCGTCTGCAGGACCGCGGCCTGATCCCGCTGAAGGTCGCCGAGCCGACCGCGCAGAAGAGTGGGCTCGCCAGCATCTCGCTGCCGTCGTTCAGCTTCAAGCGCGGCGTGCGCGCGCGCGACCTGCTGATCTTCACGCACGAGATGAGCACGCTGCTCGCGGCCGGTATGCCGCTCGATCGCAGCCTCTCGATCCTGACCGACCTCTCCGAGCGTCCGGAGATGAAGGCGATCGTCGCCGACGTCCTGCAATCGGTGCAGCGCGGCAAGTCGCTCGCCGAAGCGCTCGCGCAGCACCCGAAGGTCTTCCCCCCGATCTACATCAACATGGTGAAGGCCGGTGAGATCGGCGGTGTGCTCGACCACGTTCTGGGCCGTCTCACCGACTACCTCGAGCGCGCCAACGAGCTGCGCGACGAGGTGCGCTCGGCAATGGTCTATCCGCTCATCCTGCTGTTCACGGCATTCGTGTCGGTGACCGTGCTGCTGACGTACGTGCTGCCGAAGTTCGGTGCGATCTTCGCACAGGCCGGGCATGCGTTGCCCTTCACCGCACGCATGCTGCTCGGAATCTCGGACGCGATGCGCTCGTACTGGTGGGCGGGCCTGGTGGTCGCCGCCGCCGTCGGCTTCGCCGTGATGCACTTCCTGCGTACCCCCACCGGACGCCTGCAGTGGGATCAGATCAAGCTGCGTCTCGTGCTGATCGGCGATCTCACGCGGAAGGTGGCGGTCGCGCGCTTCGCGCGTACTCTCGGTACGCTGCTCAAGAGCGGCGTCCCGATGCTGCAGGCGCTCGAGATCGTTCGCGAAGTCGCGGGCAATCTCGTCCTGGCCCAGGCAATCGACGAGGTGAAGGTCGGTGTCCGGGGCGGCTCGGGGGTCGCGCAGCCGCTCAACCACACCGGCGTGTTCCCGCCGCTCGCGCTGCAGATGATCAGCGTCGGCGAGGAGACCGGCAAGCTCGACGAGATGCTGATCCAGGTCGCCGATTACTTCGACAAGGAAGTCCGCCAGTCGGTGAAGCGGCTCACGTCGCTCCTCGAGCCCGCGCTGCTGCTGGTGGGCGGCGTCGTCGTCGCGTTCGTCGTGCTGTCGATGTTCTCGGCGATCTTCAGCATCAACAACATGCCGCTCTGATCGCCCACCGGAAGGAGGCTCGAGCTCGTGATTCGACAGACCATCATCGCACGGTGTCGCCCGTGTCTCGGAATTCTGGCCGCGCGTCGTCGCACCGACCGCCGCATCGGGACGACGGGCGAGCCCGCAACGCTTCGTCCTCGGCGAAGCCGTTTCGTCGAGCAGGCCGGCTTCACGCTCATCGAGCTCCTCGTCGTGCTCGTGATCATCGGCTTGCTCGCGACGCTGGTGGCGCCGAACTTCATCGGTCAGAGCGAGAAGGCGAAGCCGAAGGCGGCGCGCGTGCAGCTCGAGAACCTGCGCAACGCGCTCGACATGTTCCAGCTCGACGTCGGGCGCTATCCGACCACGGAGGAAGGACTCGAAGCGCTGCGCGTCCGCCCCAACTCGGCGGCGCGCTGGGCCGGTCCCTATCTCCGTGACGAGATCCCCGTCGATCCGTGGAGCCGGCCGTACGTGTACCGCAGCCCCGGCGAGGGCGGCGGCAACTACGACATCGGCAGCTACGGTGCCGACGGCCGCGCCGGCGGCGACCAGCTCAACGCGGACATCGTCATCTCCGGCTAGGCGCGTGCGCCGAGACTCGGACATCCGCGCGCGCGGCGTGCGGCCGAGCGGAGCGAGCATGGAGACGGCGGCTCCGCGCGGCTCTGCTGCGTGGAGCCGCCGGGCAGGTTCCCCGTCGTCGAGCGACGCGAGCATGGGGCGCTCTGGGGCGTGTGCCTCGTCGTCGGACCGTCAGGCCGGGTTCACGTTCCTCGAGATCATGATCGTGATCGGCATCATCGCGGTCGCGGCGACGCTGGTCGCACCGGCGATCGATTCCGGCATGCGCGCGCGCGAGGTGCGCAGCGCGGTGCGCAACGTCGCGGCCACGCTGAAGACCATGCAGAGCGACGCGGTCATCAGTGGGCGCGTGCAGCACCTCGTCATCGATCCACAGGAAAACCAGCTGCGCGTCGAGGACCGCGATGCGTCGTTCACGCTCGGACCGTCGACGCAGATGACCCGGGTGCGCGGCGGCGAGATCACGCCGACGGGAATGGTGCGCGTCAACTTTTACCCGAACGGCAGCACCAGCGGCGTGGACGTCGTGATCGACGATCGCGAGACGCCGGCGGACACGGGTTTTCTGGTGACGCTCGATCCGCTGATCGGCGTGGTGACGATCCAGGACGAGCCGCGGTGACGCCTCGGCGGAGCTCGCAAGGCGGCTTCACGCTGATCGAGATCGCGATCGGCATGGCGGTGCTCGGCCTGTGCGTCGTGTCGGCGCTCCAGGTCTTCGGCGGCTCGATGCGGCTCGCGCGCAATGCCTCGCGCATGACCGAGGCCGTCGTTCACGCGAAGGCCTTGATGGACTCCGTTCTCTGGGCTCCGGAGCTGACCCCCGCGACGACGCACGGCACCATCGGCAACGGCTTTCGCTGGCAGCGGACGATTCGCGACGCCGGCGTCGAGGACGGCGCCGCGGAAGAGCAGACCGACCTTCGCCTCGCCGTCATCTCCGTCACGGTCGAATGGGACGAGCCCAACGGCGTCAAGGCATACACGATCGGCACCCTGCGGGTCGTACCGAACAATGGCGAGTGAGCGAACAGCACGACCGTGCGCACGCGCAGCGCGCGACGGTACCTCGGCGCGCGCAGACGCAGTGCTCGCGCCGGCGACGTCGGTCGTCGGCGCCGGTTCGCGCCGGTCGACGTGGTGCGACGCCGGCGCGCCGCGTGGTGCGTCACGTCGAGTGCCGCTGCCGGCGTCGTCGAGCGGCTTCACGCTGCTCGAGCTGATGATCTCCTTGACGCTGCTCGGGGTGATGCTCGCCATGGTGTACAGCGTCTTCGCGACCGCGCTCGCGGCGGTGCCGCGCGGTGAGGACGTGGCGGCGCGGTCGGCGCGCATGCGGGCCGCGACCTCGCTGCTGGCGCGCCAGGTACGCTCGATCATCTCGTTCCCCGTCGAGGGCGAGGAGGAGTCGACGCCCTGCTACTTCTGGGGCAATCGCTACGCGTTCGAGTTCGTCACGGCGACGCCGCAGCACAACGGCGGCGAGGGCCTGGCGAAGGTGACGTACAGCACCGACGGAACCAGCTTCTCGATGCGCGAGGAGGTCGTGTTCTCGGCCGCCGCGATCACCGGGGAGGCGGCGGCCGCACCGGTGTCCGCGGTGACGCTGCTCGACGGCCTGAAGAGCGTCCGCTTCCAGTACCTGCGTCTCGACGGCACCGACAGCGAGTGGCGCGACGAGTGGGATCCCTACGAGGAGCAGACGCTGCCGGGGGCAATCCGGGTGACGCTCGACGGCTTGGGAGTCGGTGACTCCTACTGGATCCAGGAGATCCCCGTCATGCTCGTCTCGTACGGCCTCGGCTCGTACGACTGCGAGGGCGGCTTCGGTCAGCGCGAGGGCGGCAGCCACAACGCCATCAAGGACGGCGGCGGCCCCGACGACGGCGGCCCCGATGATGGCGGGCCCGACGACTGATGCGCTTCACCGCTCACCAATCCAACGCCGACGAGCGAGGCTTTGCGCTCGTCATCGTGATGTGGCTCTTCACGGTGCTGTTCGTGCTCGGCACGGAGTTCGCGCAGTCGATGCGTCAGGACGCGACCGCCACGAAGAACTTTGCAGACGAGACGCAGAGCTATTATCTAGCGACAGCCGCGGCGAACCTGACGTTCTATCGAGCGATGCTCGATCGAGACCGAGGCGGACAGGGGCAGACGGTGGGGGGGGCCGGCAGGGTGGGACAGACCGGCAAGGCGGATCAGAAGGCCGGCAAGCCGCCGATGCAGGGCCTCGACACGGAGGGCCAGGGTCCGCTGGTCAGCCGCGACGGCCAGTGGCACCAGGTGGAGCTCTGGGGTGCGCCGGTGATGGTCCGGGTGACGGACGAGGGCGGCAAGATCCCGATCAACTTCGGCGACGGCGAGTACGATTCGAAGCTCTACCCGCTCTTGGTCCACGTCCTGGGCAACATGAACGTCCCGTCGGACACCGCATCGGCGATCGCCGACGCGATCATCGACTGGGAAGACGACGACGACGAGCATCGCGTCAACGGTGCCGAGAGCGACTACTACATGGGACTCCCGACTCCGTATCCCGCGAAGAACAAGCGTCTCGACTCGCTCGAGGAGCTCTTGTTCGTGAAGGGCGTGACTCCCGAGCTGTTCAACGGCGGCACCGACGAGCACCCGATCGGACTGCGCGACGTCTTTTCGATCTTCAACACCAACGGCGAGGTCAACCTGCGCTACGCGACCAGCGAGGTGAAGCAGGTTCTTCTCGGCCTCACCAAGAAGGAGCTGGACGACCTCGAGCAGGACTCGAACAACGCCGTACCGCTCATGACGCGCTACGAGAGCCGCTTGCCCATCGAGCTGCAGGGCGGCAACCTCATGTCCGAGACGGAGACCGAAGGCTCCATCCTGTTCGTCGAAGCGCAGGCGCAGCTGCCGTCCGCGCGGGTCAAGGCGCACGTCGGTGCGGTGATCGACATCGAGGACTCGAGCGAGGGCATCGTGGTCTATCGCTGGATGGACCAGATGGCGGTGGTGGAGACCTCGTGAGCACGTCGTCGACCACCCGCCTCTTCCAGCGCACGGCCCGGCTCGACTTCCTGCACGGCCTCGGCATCGCGATCCAGCAGCGCAGCGTCGCGATGGTGCACCTGCAGAAGCGCCTCGCGTCGGTCTCCCTGCTGCACCACCGCGTGCTGCCCCTGCCGCCGCCGGTCGAAGCCGACCAGCGTCGCACGGCACTCGCCGCCGCCGTGGCGGGCTTCGTCGCCGAGCACTCGCTCGATGCCGACCGTACCTTCGTCACGCTGCCGCGTGCGAGTGCCCTCCTGTCCCGGCTGTCGCTGCCGGCCGCGGCGAAGGGGGATCTCCAGCAGGTGCTCGAGTTCGAGATCGATCGGCTGCTGCCGCTGTCGCGCGACGAGATCTACTACGACACGATCGTTCGCGAGGCGGGCGGCAAGCTCGACGTGCTGGTCGTCAGCGTGCCGCGCCGCGTGGTCGCAGAGGTCCTGTCCGCGCTCGAACAGGCGAACGTGGGTGCGCGCAGCGTCGCGATCGGCCCGGCGGCCGTCTTCGACTTCCTGACCTACACCGCCCCGGCCGACGACGAGCACGCGGTCGCGCTGGTCGAGGAGGACGGGGCGGTCGAGTTCGACTACGTCGCGCGCGGAACGTTGATCGCGAGCCACCTGGTGCGCGGCGAGGAGGTCGCCTCGCAGGCACAGATCAGCCGCCTCGTCAGCCAGGAGTCGATGGCCGCCGGCGGCGCGCCCGGGGCCGTGAAGGTCTACGCGTGGCGCGCGCCCAACGCTGACGACGCAGCGCCCGTGCTCGCCCCCGAGCTGCTCGCTTCCGGAGCCGACCTCGTGCAGCGCGCGACGGCCGCCATGTCCGTGCCGGACGACTTCGCGACGGCGGCCACGCCGGCCCTCGTGCCGGCAATCGGTGCCGCCTTGGGCGCCGTGCGCGAGGGCAGCGCCGACGTCAACCTGTTGCCCACCGAGCAGCGTCGCAGCATGGAAGAGGGCGCACCGCTGCTGACGTTCCTGTGCGCAGCCGTGCTGCTGCTGGTGACGTCGGTGTGGATCGTGAGCGCGGTGGTGAAGGACCACCGCATCGCGAGCCAGCTGCACCGGGATCTCGCCGATCTCGAGCCCACCATGCGACAAGTTCACCGCAACGAGGAGGACGCGAAGGCGATCAACGAGAAGCTGCGCATCCTCACCCAGGGCGACCGCCGCCGCATCGCGCTCATCCTCAAGGAGCTCTCGGAGGTCGTGCCCAAGGACGCGTACTTGACGACGTTCCGCTTCCGCAGCGGCAAGGTCGAGCTCGAAGGCTTCGCGAAGTCGGCATCGGATCTCGTGCCGATGCTCGAGCGCTCGCCGTACTTCAAGAACGCGCAGTTCACCTCGCCGGTGACCAAGGTGCAGGACAATCAAGAGCGCTTCTCGCTCGCGACGGAGATCGAGGAGTGAGCCTGGTGCGCCTCGAAAGGATCGCGGGGTAGCGCCGTGCGCGATTTTCTCGCCAACCTGCTCGGCCGCCTGCGCGCGACCAATCGCCAGCAGCGCCTGTACCTCGCGCTCGGCGTGCTCCTGCTGCTGGTCGTGGGGCGGCTCGCGATCTCGTGGTTCCTCGATTTCCGCTCGGACCTCAAGGAAGACCTCCGTCTCACGGCGCAGCGGCTCGCGACGGCGCAGCGGCTCGCGCAGCGCGCGCCGCAGACCAAGAAGGAGTTCGACGCGCTGCAGGCGCGCTATCAAGCGACCGTCGCCGAGCTGGTTCCGGGCGACACGCCGACGCTCGCCGCGGCGGCGCTGCAGGATCGCGTTTCCGCGCTGGCGAGCGAGAAGAAGGTCAGCGTTCAGACCACCCAGGTGCTGAAGGACGAGGCGCTCGGCCCGTTCCGTCAAGTATCCCTGCGCATCACCGCGTCGGGGGAGCTGCACGACCTCGCCGACTTTCTCACCGCGCTCGAGTTCGGACCGCTGCGCGTGTCGATCCCCTTCATCGAGCTGTCACGCCGCGGCGCGATGGTGCGCAAGCAGGGAGTCGGGCGGACCGTCTCGGCGACGATCCAGGTCTCGGGGGTCGTCCAGGGAACCGCTCAGCTCGCCAGTGTGCAGAAGGTCGCGGCGAAGGGTGGTGAGGCTCCGGCGTCGGCTCCCGAGGCGGCAGCGCCAGCGGTTGCCCCGGGGTCGGGCGAGAGCGCACCGGCCGCCGCTCCGCCGGCGGGTCTCGGCCAGCGCTTGCCGCCGGCCGCCGAAGCCGACCGTCCGCCGGTTCCCGATGATCCGCTCGGTACCAGCCAGATGGTGACGCCGCCGTGAAGCGCTTTCGGGTCCTGAACCTCATCCTGATCGCCCTGATCGGTCTCGCGACGTGGCGCACCGTGGAGGTGTGGCGTCGGATGCCGCCCGAGGTCGGCGATCAGGCAGCACCACCGGCGCAGCCTCTCGACACGGTGGGCGCGCCGGGCAAGCGTCCGGCGTTGCCGCAGCTGGTCACCAACATCACGGACAAGGATCTGTTCGACGTGTCGCGCCAGGCGCCGTCGGCCGCGTCCGGTCCGACCCCCGAGCAGACTCCGCCGCCGCCACCGCCGACGTTGAAGCTCGCAGGGGTCGTCTTCGTCGGTTCGCAGCACGAAGCGGTGTTCATCGACATCAGCCAGAACAACAAGCAGATCCGGATGCGCGAGGGCGAAGAGATCGGCGGCTACAAGGTCGCCAAGATCAGCACGCAGCAAGTCTCTCTCGTCAGCGGCACCGGTGACGAGGTGAAGCTCGATCTGCTGCTCGAGACAGGCAAGGGACCCGGGCCGCGGCCCGCCGGTCCCGGCGGCGTTGCGCCGCCACCGCCGCACGGCAACCGTCCCGCGCAGCCGGGACAGGTCAACAATCCGCCGGGCGGCTTCGGGCCGCCGGGTGGTGCGACCGCGATGCAGCGCAACGATGCACGAGATCGCGCGCAGCGGGCGCGCGAGCGATTGAAGCGCTTGCGCGAGGAAGCAGCCACGAACCGATGAAGCCGATCCTCGATGGTCTTAAAAAGCTCCTCGTTCTCGGCTACACCGCGGGGCAGGGAGGGGGCATGGTTTGTCACGCACCGCGTGAAGGGACTGCGCGCTCGCGGAGCCGCGGCGCCGACCGAGCTTTTCGCGCGGTTCTCGTGCTGGCCGTGCTGGGGCTGCTGGTCCTCCCTCGCGCGATCGATGCACAGACCGGCGCCGGCAATGGCAATGGCGCGCCCCCGCCGCCGCCCGCGCCTGCGGATGCGGCAGCGCCGGTACCGGCACCTGAAGGACCCGGCGACGACGCGATCGTCCTGAACTTCGAAAAGGCGGACATTCGCGAGGTCGTGCACAGCCTCGCCGGCGCGCTCGGCATCAACTACCTGCTCGATCCGCGCGTCGAGGGTCAGGTCACGATCCGCACCGCCCCGACCGGCAAGATCCCACGCAGCGATCTGTTCCCGATCTTCAACCAGATCCTGCGCAGCATCGGCATCGCCGCCGTCAAGGTCGGCGAGGTCTACAACATCATGCCGATCGCGGAGGCGAAGACGCGCGTCAACGCTTCGCCCGCGAACCTGCAGGGCATGAGCGCCGACGATCTGTTCGTCATCGAGCTGGTGCCCGTCAAGAACGTCGCCGCGCAGGAGATGGTGAACCTGCTTGAGCCGTTCATCACGCCGGGTGGCGACGTCTACGCGTACCCGCGCGCCAACGTCCTGATCATCACCGACATCTCGACCAACGTCGACCGTCTGCGCGAGATGGTCGATCTGCTCGATCGCGACAGCTTCAAGCTGCTCAAGGCCAAGATCTTCAAGATCACGCACGCCAACATCGAAGACCTCGGTGCCGAGCTGCTGTCGGTGCTGGACACCTACGGCATCACCGGCGAGGCGGCGCAGGAGCGCGGCGTCTACGTGATCCCGCTGCTGCGCCTGAACTCGATCGCGGTGCTCGCCTTCAACGACGAGATGTTCAAGGCGGTCGACTACTGGATGCGCCTGCTCGACGTCCCACCGGATGACGAGCTGACGCGGACGGTGCGCGTCTACAACGTCCAGAATGCGAAGGCGGCCGATCTCGCGATCGTGCTCAACGAGCTCTACGGCGGCGGCAGCGGCAGCAGCGGTGGTGGCCCGGGAGCGCCGCAGCGCGGCCAGCCCGGCTTCGGCGGCGCGGGTGCGGCGGGTGG
>JAIEPK010000358.1 GCA_019749875.1 Candidatus Binatia bacterium
GCCGGCGGCGTCGATGGGATAGGCCACGCGATCGAGCAGCTCGGCGGCGGCCGGCGCCCGGGGCCGAGAGGGGTCGGCAGACATGCGGCTCGTCGTGCCAGGGCCGGCGCGCACGCACAAGCCCGACGGGCGACGGGACGGGCATCGCAGCGCTCCCGCCGCGATCGGGACCGGCACCGAAGCGTCCCGCCGCGATCCACCCGGCGTGCGCATCGCGCCGCAGCGACGACGTGCAGCCCGGCCCGTGCTCTCTGCTACACAGCGCCCGGTGAGCGAGCCGCGTCTGCACCACGCCGCGTCCGGGGCGCACGCCGACCGACACCCCGACGACCGCCTCGAGCGCACGCTGTCGCTCACCGACGCGACCATGCTGGTGGTGTCGTCGGTGATCGGCGTCGGCATCTTCCTCACGCCGGGCGTGGTCGCGAACGACCTGCCGGTGCCGGGCCTCTTCCTGTTCGCGTGGGCGCTCGGCGGCCTGCTGTCCCTCGCCGGGGCGCTCGCCAACGCCGAGCTCGGTGCCATGTACCCGCACGCCGGCGGCGACTACGTCTACCTGCGCGAGGCGTACCATCCGACGGCGGGCTTTCTCGTCGGCTGGCTGTCGTTCTTCGTGATCTACGCGGGAACCGTCGCGACGCTCGCGATGGGCTTCGCCGAAGCGCTCGGCAACTGGATCGCGCTCGGGCACGCGGAGAAGATCGCGGTCGGCGTCGGCATCACGCTGGTCACGTCCTGGGTCAACTACGTCGGCGTGCGGCCGGGGGCGCTGGTGAACAACGTCAGCGCCGCGCTGAAGATCGCGACCCTCGCCGGTCTGGGTCTCCTCGGCTGGCTGTTCACGCCGCAGACGCCGGCGGCGGTGGTGGCGGCGACCGCGGCGGAATCGCTGCCGCCGGGCGGTGCCACGCTCACCGGCTTCGGTCTCGCGCTCTCGCCGGTGCTGTTCAGCTACCTCGGCTGGAACGCGTCGGTGTACGTCGCGAGCGAGATCCGCGATCCGCAGCGCAACCTGCCGCGCTCGCTGTTCCTCGGGCTCGGGCTGTGCACGGCGCTCTACCTGCTGCTGAACGCGCTCTACCTGCACGCGCTGCCGATGACGTCGCTCGCCGGCGAGCCGCGCGCGGGGGAAGCCGCGGCCGTGGCCCTGTTCGGATCGCTCGGCGGCAGCGTGGTCGCAGCACTGATCCTGCTGTCGATCCTCGGCTGCCTCAACGCGACGATCCTGGTCGGCCCGCGCATCGCCTACGCGATGGCGCTCGACGGCGTCTTCTTCGCCGGCTCCGAGCGCGTGCACGACCGCTTCCGCACGCCTCACGTCGCGATCCTCGTGCAGGCGCTGACCGCGATCGCGCTGATCCTGCTGCTGCAGCGCTTCCCGAGCGTGCTCGACTACACGACGTTCGCGATCGTCGTCGCGACCATCGCCGACACCGGCGCACTGTACGCGCTGCGCGCACGCCAGCCCGATCGGCCGCGGCCGTACCGCGCCTGGGGCTATCCCGTCGTGCCGGCGTTCTACCTGGTCGCCAACGCCGGCATCGCCGCGGCGATGCTGTGGGGGCGGCCGCTCGAATGCGCGGTCGCGCTGCTGGTCACCGCGAGCGGTCTGCCGTTCCGCGCCGCATTTTCGCGCCGCCGTCCGTCCGCGCGAGGGCGCTGAGGCCGGCGCGCCGCTCGGCCGGGATGCGGCGCGGACGTCCGCCGGTGTCGACCATCGCGTGCTCGGTGATGCCGTCGGCGATGCGCGTGCCGTCGCGGTCGATCTCGTACGCCATGCACAGCGACGCGCCGCCCACCCACTCGAGCCAGGTGGTCACGTCGAGCAGGTCGTCGAAGCCCGCCGAGCGCAGGTAGCGCAGGTCGACGCGCGTGGTCGAGAAGTGCAGCCCGTCCTTGACGTACTCGCGATACGGACGGTCGTGCTCGTCCATCCAGACGATGCGCGCGAGCTCGAGGTAGCGCACGTAGTTCGCGTGGTGGACGATGCCCATCGCGTCCGTCTCGTAGAACGGCACGCGATGACGGATGGTCGCGCGCGTCACGGCAGCGCGGCCGCGACGCTGTCGCGCAGCATGAACCAGATCACGACGCCCGTGACCGAGACGTACAGCCAGATCGGCAGCAGGATGCGGGTCACCCGGCGGTGCCGCGCGAACTGCTTCTTCCACGCGAACCAGAACGCGCTCAGCGCCATCGGCACGACGGTCATCGACAGCAGCACGTGGCTGATGAGGATCGCGAAGTAGACGATGCGGATCGCTCCGACGCCGGCGTACTTCGTGTCGCCGTGCACGTAGTGGTAGGTCAAGTAGCCGACGAGAAACAGGCTCGACGCGGCGAAGGCCGCCACCATCAGCCGCTTGTGGACGCGCACCGCACGGCGCTTGACGGCGATCCAGCCCGCGACCAGCAGGACGGTCGCGAGCGAGTTCAGCGCGGCATTGACCGCCGGCAGGAAGCGCAGGTCGAGCTCACCCGCGGCGCCCTTGGGGCGCAGCAGCAGGATCCAGGCGATGAACGCCAGGGCCAGCGCCGAGACCACGGCGTTGAAGACGTAGAACTGCCGGTCGGAGGAGTCGTCGATCAGCGGGATGCGAGCCTGCGCCATGGCAGGCCCTTACCAGATCGCGCGCAGCGGGTCAGAGGGACCAGTTCTCGCGCACGTAGGCGTCGACCTGGCGCAGGAGACCCTGGATCCGGTCGAGGCGCTGTTCGGCGAGGTCGATGCTGCCGCCCTTCGCCTCCTGCTCGAGCAGCTCGCACTCGGCGCCCAGCGCGCGCGCGCCGACCGTCCAGCTGCACCCCTTCAAGCTGTGCGCGGCCTTCATCACCTGCGTGGCGTCGCTCGACGCGACCGCACCCGCCAGCGAGGACAGCATGGTGCTCGAGCTGCTGAGGAACTCCGTGAGCAGCTCGCGCTCGAACTCGGTGTCGCCGAGCGAGGACTGCTCGAGGTCGCTGCGCTCGACCGGTGGCATGTCTTGGGATTCGCTCATGTGATCCTCCGAAACGGCGCGCGGCCCTCTTGCCGCCACATTCGGCAGTCCGCGCGCCGGGCATGAGCGCCTGCCGCTGCGCGTGGCATGCTGCCTCAAGGAGGCGCATGCTCCGGTCGAAACCGGAGACGTGATCCGGGAGTGCAAGACGTCGCGCGGTGGTCCGCGCCTCGCACGGGACGTCAGGGCGCATCCGTGAGCGGCGTCACGCTCGCACTGCGCCGGCTGCTCGACGGAGCGTCGACCGCGAGCACGTCGAGGATGGCTCTGCAGGAGCTGCGCCGCTACCGCACGGTGCGCGGCTGCCTGCTCAGCCTGTGCGCCGCCGCGCCGTTCACCATGGTGCTGTTCGTCTCGCTCGGTGCGTGGAAGCTCGCCGCACTGGTCGGCGCCGCGTGCTGCCTGTCGGTGTTCTCGCTGCGCGCCCTGTCGCGCGGCGCGCGGCTGCAGCGCATCGTGCACCTCAACATGGCGATCGGCCTGGTGACGTTCGTCGTGCTCCAGGAATCGCTCGGCGGGATCCATGCGCCCGGCCAGGCATGGGTCTTCACGCCCGCGATCTACGCCGGACTCGTGCTCGGCGCGCGCGCCAGCGTCGCCTACACGCTGGTCGGCGTCGTCCAGACGCTGGCCTTCGCGCTGCTCGACCTGGCCGGGATCCGGCTGCCGTCGATCCTGCCGCCCGGCTCGGAGGCGCTGTTCTCGACCACGGCACAGATCCTCTTCGGCGGCGTGCTGGCGCTGTCGATCCTGTCGTTTCTCGATGCGCAGCGCCTCGCGCTGGACTCGCTGCGCGACAGCAACCGTGCGCTCGAGCGCTCGCGCGACGAGGCGCGCGCCGCGGTACGCGCGAAGAGCACCTTCCTCGCGACCATGAGCCATGAGATCCGCACGCCGATGAACGCGGTGATCGGCATGACCGGCCTGCTGCTCGCGTCGCCGCTCGACGACGAGCAGCGCGAGCTCGTCGAGACCGTGCGCACCAGCGGCGACTCGCTGCTGACCATCATCAACGACATCCTCGACTTCTCGAAGATCGAGTCCGGGCACATGGACCTCGAGCGGCAGCCGTTCGAGCTGCGCGCCTGCGTCGAGGAGGCGCTCGATCTGTTCGGCACGGCCGCCGCGCAGAAGGGCCTCGAGCTGGTGCACGCGCACCAGCACGAGGTGCCCGACGTCGTGGTCGGCGACGTGACGCGTCTCCGCCAGGTCCTGGTCAACCTGGTCGGCAACGCGCTCAAGTTCACCGAGCGCGGCGAGGTCGTGGTCACCGTGTCGTCGACGCAGGTCGACGACGCCGGCGAGCACGAGCTGCACTTCGCGGTGCGCGACACCGGCATCGGCATCCCGCGCGACAAGCTCGATCGCCTGTTCCTGTCGTTCACGCAGCTCGACGCGTCGACCACGCGGCGCTACGGCGGGACCGGCCTGGGACTCGCCATCTCGAGGCGCCTGGTCGAGCTGATGGGTGGCCGCATGTGGGTCGAGAGCGAGCCGGGGGCGGGCTCCACGTTCCACTTCACGGTGCGCGCGCTCGAGTCCTCCGCCCTGCCCGCCGGCACCGGCGACGAGATCCTCGCGACGTTGCGGGGTCGCCGCGCGCTGGTGGTCGACGACAACCAGATCAACCGGTGGATTCTGCTCCGCCAGCTGAGCGGCTGGGGCATGGACGTGCGCGCCGCCGCGTCCGGACGAGAAGCGCTGGCGATGGTCCGCGGCGGCATGCCGATCGACGTCGCGGTGCTCGATCTGATCATGCCCGAGATGGACGGCGTCAGCGTCGCGCAAGAGATCCTGCGACTGCGCGACGGTGCGATCCCGCTCCTGCTCTTGAGCTCGGCCGGTGCGAGCGAGGCGCGCTCGATCGCGGCGAGCCGCGGCGCGCCCGACGACCTCTTCGTCTCCGTGCTGACCAAGCCGGCGCGGGCGACCGCGCTGCAGAACGGCCTCTTCGCCGCGCTCGCCGGGACACGCGGCACCACCTCGGGCACGCTCTCCCCGTGGAGCGGCATGCCCGGCGCCGACCTCGCGCGACGGCTGCCGCTGCGCCTGCTGCTCGCGGAAGACAACGCCATCAATCAGAAAGTGATCCTCAAGATGCTGGCGCGCGCGGGCTGCCAGGCGGACGTCGCGGCGAACGGGCTCGAGGTGCTCGCGGCACTCGAGCGTTCGCCCTACGACGTCGTCCTGATGGACGTGCAGATGCCGGAGATGGACGGGCTCGAGGCGACGCGCCGGCTCCGCGAGCGCCATACGGGCGAAGCACGACGGCCCTACGTGATCGCGCTCACGGCGAACGCGATGCTGGAGGACCGCGAGCTCTGCCTCGCCGCCGGCATGGACGACTATGTGAGCAAGCCGGTGCGTCCGGCCGATCTGTTCGTGGCCCTGGAGCGCGCCGGGCGTCGGCTCGGCATCGTGCCGCAGGCGGCCGTCGATCCGCACGCCGTCGCGAGCTGACCGGCATCGCTCGGGACACGAGCCCCGATCAGCCGCCGAACGACCGGCGGCGAACGCGCATCCACGGCGCGGTCACGAAATGTCTTGCCTCGCGTCGCCCGACGCTGCTACCGCCGATCGCATGGCGAAGCTCATCCCGGCCCTGGTCGCCTGCCTGCTGCTCGGCTTCGTCCATGGTGCCGCCGCCCGCTCGCTCGACGTGAGCCTCGACGACCGCGTCGACCCGGTCCCGGCCGGCGCCGACATGGTCTACGAGCTCGACCTGGACGTCACCTCGGACGTGCCGGCGCCCGGCGTCGTGCTCACGCTCACGCTGCCGCCGGGGACGAGCTTCGTGTCGGCGGTGCGGCAACCGGACTACGCACCGATCGCCGGCGACGTGGTGGGCAACGAGGTGCGCTTCGACCTCGGCGAAGAGCCGTCGTGCAACGGCAAGAACATTCCCGCGTGCGCCGCGATCTGGGCGTTGGTGCACGTCGACGGCGGCGTCGCGCCGGGCACGGTGCTGGTCGCGACCGTTGTCGCGACCTCGAGCGACTCGGCGAATTTCGCCACCGACACGCACACCGCCTACACCTCCGTCGGCACGCTCGCGATCCGCAAAGGCCGGGTGAACTTCAGCGCCGTTCCGGGGCGCGACCGAATCCAGCTCGAAGCCGACGTCGGACGCGCCGGCTGGGCGTCGCCGAACGATCCTCTGCCGCCGACGCTCGATCTGTCGAGCGGCATCCGCGTGCGCATGGGCGAGGCCGGCGCCGCGCCGGTGGTCGACGTGACCGTGCCGTTCGCAGCGTTCACCTGCATCGGCAGCGCGTCGGTGCGCTGCCGGCTCGCGGACGCGAAGGCATGGCGGCCGCTCGGGCTCGATCGCCTGAACGTGTTCTTCCCGCTCGACTTCCAGCAGCGCAACAATGCGAGCGTGCTGGTGCGCTCGTACGACCTGAGCTTGCCCGACGACGTCGGCCCCGACATGCGGCTGACGATCGACGCGGGCGGCGCGACCTTCACCGACGACGCACTGCACGCCCCGGCCGGGCGGCGCCTGATCTACACGCACACGCAAGCGAAGCCGTAGCGCGTCGTCGCGGCACCGGGAGACGGTACGCAGCGCACGGCTCGGTCGGCGACGGCGCGCGCCTCAGAGTCTGTGAACTCTCAGCGGCGCACGAAACGCGGCGCGAGCCACGCGAGCCACACCCCCGTGCCGATCATCCAGCACAGCGCCGCCGACGCGAGGTGCTCGAAGTAGGTGTGGCTCGTGTCGGCCGCGACGCGCGCGAGCAGCGCGAGCAAAATCCCGGCGGCGAGGACCACCACCGGCTTCGGCCGCCCGAGCGCCGCGTCGGCGAGGCCGAGGTGGCCGAGGCTCACGTGCGTCGCGACGCCGAACGCCATCAGCGAGAAGCCGCCGATGAAGAGCACGTGCAGCGCCGGCACGCGAAAGTCGGGCAGCAGGCCCGAGGCGACGAGACCGGCGGGCGCGAGCCACGCGGCGAGCCAGACCAGCTTGCGATGCAGGCCCGTCCTGCGCGGCAGCCGGTACGCGCCGCCGCCCACCGCGAGCGCGAGCGCGACCGCGACGCCACGCACGATCGGCGCGCCGCGCACCGCGCCGAGCGACTCCGCGACCAGGCTCGCCGCGACCGTCACGCCGAGCGCAAGAAACGCCCACGCGACCCGTGTCTCGCGCGGCGATGAGAAGAGATCGGGCGGCGGCGGCGTGCCGCCGATCAGCGGCAGGACGAGCGCACCGATGCCCATCACCAGGCAGAGGAACACGCCCTGCTGGATGAAGAGCGCGCCGAGCGCGATCGTCCACGGCGGTGCGTCGAGGACGAGGCGCGCGAGGATCAGCAGCGCGCCGGACACGCCGAGCAGCGCGGCGAGCGGCAGCAGCACGAATGCCGCCGGCGGACGCCGCTGCACGGTGCCGGCGCGCGCGCGCCGCACGGCGAACGCGAGCAGCAAGGTGAACAGCGCGAGGTAGCCGAGCTCCGCCGCGACGAAGGCGTCCACGACCAGTGCCGCACCCGTGAGCAGCAGAGCCGCGAGCGCCAGAGCGATCTCGCGACCGCTCGCGAGCGGCGCCGCGATGCGACGCGGCAGCGCGGTCCACAGGAAGCCGACCGCGAAGGCCATGAGAAACGCCTGCGTCTGGAGGAGCCCGTGCCGAAAGCACGAGTACGACTCGGTGAGCCCCACACCGTACAAGAGCCAGTGCCCGACGCCGATCCAGCCGAGCAGGACGCCCACGGGGAAGAACAGCCGGAATGGCTCCGAGCACACGCGGTCCGTCAAAGGCGGCACGGTCGGGGTTCCGGTGGTCATCTGCTGCGTCACTGGCCCCGCGTCGATCGGCGGGCGTCGCGTCCTGCATAGCGTGACGTCGACCGCGGCACACGCCCGTACGCCACGTCGACCGCGGCACACGCCCGTACGCCACGTCGACTGCGGCACACGTACCGGCGCGCGACGTCGCCGGGCGGCGCACGTACCGGCACCCGACGTACCCGCACCGCACGGCATCCGATGCGCGACGCGTCGCGCGCCTCGCGGCCGCGGGGTGCGACGACGCGTCCGCTGCGGAGCGCGACGCGCCCGCCGCTTGACTCGCGAGCCGGCGCGGAGCATCGCATCGGGCAGTGCCCGTCGAACCACGCTCCACGACGACACTGGACCCGAGCGCCGTGCGCAATGGCCTGCTCGCGGTCGGCGTCGCGCTCGCGCTCGGCTGGCTCGGCAGCGGCGGGCTGCGCTGGTTCGACGCGGCGCTCGCGGGCTACCTGCTCGGCACCCTGTTCGCGATCTTCGGCACCGTCTACCGCTACTCGGTGTGGCTGCGCCGGCCACCGACGGCGCGGCTGTCGCGGCGCGGCTGGGAAGCGCTGCGGCGGGGCGGCTGGCCGGCCGTCAAGCAGCTGCTCGGGCTCGGGGTGTCGAACCTCGCCGCGCAGACCTTCATCCGCGAGCGCTCGTCATCGCGCTGGGTCGCACACCAGCTGGTCTTCTGGGGCTGCGTGATCGCGGCCGCGATCACGTTCCCGCTGACCTTCGGCTGGCTGCACTTCGAGTCGGTGGGCGACGACGCGACCCGCTATCGCGCGTTCGTCGGTCCGCTCGCGACCATCGCCTTCGACGCGCGCGGCGCGTTCGGCTGGCTGGTCTTCCACGGCCTCGACGTCGCGGCGATCCTGGTCCTCGGCGGCGTGTTCCTCTTCCTCGGTCGCCGCGTGCGCGACCCGGGTGCGATCGCGGTGGAGCGCTCGACGGACTTTCTCGCCCTCGCGGGACTCTTCGCGGTCTCGGTGACCGGGCTCATGCTCACCGTCTCGACGCTGTGGATGGGCGGTCGCTTCTACACCTTCCTCACCACGACGCACGCGCTGACGGTGATCCTCGGCCTCATGTACCTGCCCTTCGGCAAGCTGTTCCACGTCTTCCAGCGCCCGGCGAACCTCGGCGTGCAGCTCTACCGTGCCGCCGGCGACGCGGGACCGCAGCAGCAGTGCAGCGAGTGCGCGGCACCGTTCGCGTCCGTGCTGCAGATGGGCGACCTGAAGGACGTGCTGCCGCAGGTCGGCTTCGACTACGCGCTGCCCGCGGGCGGCAGCTGGCAAGACGTCTGCCCCGCGTGCCGGCGCCGCGTGATCACGCAGGCGCAGGCGGGGCGCGTGGGAGGGTTCCGCTGATGGCGACGCTGCCGCTCGCCGAGGAGGAGCTCGTCGCGCGCTTCGGGCCGCATCTGAACCGGCAGCCGCCGGGCGGCTGGAACGCCGGGCTGGACATCGACCGCGAGGTACCGACGCACTGCTGCTTCTGCGGCCAGCAGTGCGGCATCGTGCTCAAGGTCAAGGACGAGCGCGTGGTCGGCTTCGAGCCGCGCTACGACTTCCCGTTCAACGAGGGCAAGCTGTGCCCGAAGGGCGTCAAGCGCTATCTCCAGGGCAGCCACCCGGACCGCCTGCTCGCCCCGCTCGAGCGCGACCCGGCCGATCCCGCCGGCTTCCGGCAGATCTCGTGGGAGACGGCGCTCGAGCGCACCGCCGCGGAGATCCGCCGCATCCAGGCGGCGTACGGACCGAACGCGTTCGCGATGCTCTCGGGCGTGTCGCTGACCAACGAGAAGTCGTACCTGGTCGGCAAGTTCGCGCGGCTCGCGCTCGGCACGGCGAACCTCGACTACAACGGGCGGCTCTGCATGGTGTCGGCCGGGGCGGCGAACAAGAAGGCGCTCGGCATCGATCGCGCGTCGAACCCGTGGAGCGACATCCGGCTCGCCGACGTCGTCTTCATCGCCGGCGCGAACGTCGCCGAGTGCGCGCCGATCACCACCAGCTACGTGTGGCAGGCGCGCGATCGCGGCGCGAAGCTGATCGTCGCGGACCCGCGCGTCACGCCGCTCGCACGCACCGCCGACGTCTTCCTCGGGCTGCGCCCCGGAACGGACTCGGCGCTGATGGGCGCGATCCTGAACGTGCTCATCGCGCGCGACTGGCTCGACCACGCGTTCATCGCGGCGCACACCGAGGACTTCGAGGAGGCCGCACGCGCGGTCGCGGACCACACGCCGCAGTGGGCAGCGGGCGTGTGCGGCGTCCCGGCGGCGCGCATCGAGCAGGCCGCCGAGCTCTGGGGCACGTCGCGTACCGGCATGCTGCTGCACGCGCGCGGCATCGAGCACCATACGAAGGGCGTCGAGAACGTGCTGTCGTGCATCAACCTCGGGCTCGCGACCGGCAAGTACGGCAAGCCCGGCTGCGGCGTGACCACGATCACCGGACAGGGCAACGGCCAGGGCGGTCGCGAGCAGGGTCACAAGTGCGACCAGCTGCCCGGCAACCGCGACATCACCAACCCCGAGCACCGCGCCCACGTCGCATCGGTCTGGGGCTGCGACGAGAGCGAGATCCCGGGCAAGGGCCTCACCGCGCAGGAGATCGTGAACGCGATCCACGCGGGCGAGATCAAGGGCCTGCTGTCGATCTGCTTCAACCCCGCGGTGTCGCTGCCCGACACCAGCTTCACCGCCGCGGCGCTCGACAAGCTCGAATTCTACGCCGTCATCGAGTTCTTCCTCTCCGAGACGGCGCAGCACGCCGACGTGGTGCTGCCGGGCTCGCTGCACGAGGAGGACGAGGGCACCAGCACGACCGTCGAGGGCCGCGTCGTCAAGATCAACGCCGCCATCAAGCCGCCGGGCGAGGCACGGCTCGACTGGCAGATCCTGGTCGACCTCGCGCATCGCCTCGGCCGCGGCCAGTACTTCCCGTACGGCTCGACCGAGGAGATCTTCACCGAGCTGCGCCGCGCGTCGCACGGCGGGACGGCCGACTACGGCGGCATCACGTGGCAGCGCGTGGTCGACGAGCAGGGCGTGTTCTGGCCGTGCCCGAGCGAGGGACATCCCGGCACGGAGCGGCTCTACGAGGGCGGGCGCTTCTACACCCCGAGCGGCCGCGCGAAGTTCCACCCGGTGCGCTGGCGGCCGCCGGCGGAGGAGATCGACGACGCGTACCCGATCTGGCTCACCACCGGGCGCGTCGTGAGCCAGTACCTGTCGGGCACGCAGACGCGGCGCATCGGGCCGCTCGTCGAGCAGTACCCGGAGCCGCTGTGCGAGATGCACCCGCAGCTCGCCGCACGCCTCGGCGTCGCGGACGGCGACCTCGTCCGCGTGCGCTCGCGCCGCGGCGAGATCACGCTGCCGGCGGCGGTGGTCGCGACCATCCGTCCCGACACCGTGTTCATCCCGTACCACTGGCCGGGAAGGCAGGCCGCGAACCAGCTCACGCAGCGCGCGCTCGATCCGATCTCGAAGATCCCCGAGTACAAGGTGTCGGCGGTCGCGATCGAGCGCCTCGGTCCGGGTCGCGGCACGACCGACGCGCGCGACATGTCGCTGGAAGGAACGCCGGCTTGAGCCCGCTCGCACGCCGCGACGAGAAGGTCTTCGTCATCGACCAGAGCCGCTGCATCGGCTGCAAGGCGTGCGTGCAGGCGTGCGCCGAGTGCGGCACGCACCGCGGCCACTCGATGATCCACCTCGAGTTCGCCGACCGCGGCGCGTCGACGCAGACCGTGCCGATGGTGTGCATGCACTGCGCCGATCCGACCTGCGCCGAGGTGTGCCCCGCCGATGCCATCAAGCAGAACGAGGACGGCATCGTGCAGTCGGCGCTCAAGCCGCGCTGCATCGCGTGCGCGAGCTGCGTGCTCGCCTGCCCGTTCGGCGTGCCGAAGCTCATGGTCGAGATGAACCAGATGATGAAGTGCGACATGTGCTACGACCGCACGTCGCTCGACCTGGCACCGATGTGCGCGTCGGTGTGCCCGAGCCAGGCGCTGTGGTTCGGCACGCGCGAGGAGTTCGCCGACGCCCGTCCTGGTGTGCTGATCGACGAGTTCCTGTTCGGACGCCAGAGCGTACGCACCAAGGTGCTGACGGTCGCACGCGAGGACGGCCCGCTCGACGTGGCGAGCGGCCGCACGGCGCGCGCGTGGCAGGACGATCCGTTCGGCCTCGAGGAGAGCGCGTGGCCCGGCAACGCACGGTGATCGCGGAGGGCGTTGATGGCTGAAGCCCGGGTTCCGAAGTGGCGCACCGACTTCCCGTTCACCGCCGAGGGCGAGGACGAGGTCACGCGGCGCGAGTTCGCGCGCTACCTCGTGCTCGCGTCGGCGGCGTTCGCCGCGACCAGCGTCGGCGTCGCGGCATGGACGTCGTCCCTGCCCGTCCTGCACGGCCCCGCGCGCGCGATCGTGCCGGCGCGCGAGCTGCCGCCGGGCGGCACGGTGCTGTTCCGCTACCCGGAGGAGCACGACCCGGCGATCCTGGTGCGCCTGCACGACGGCGCGCTGCGCGCGTTCAGCCAGAAGTGCACGCACCTCGGCTGCGTCGTCTACTTCGAGGCCGCGCGCGACCGCATGATCTGCCCGTGCCACGACGGCGTGTTCGCGGCGCGCGACGGCGTGGTGCTCGCGGGGCCGCCGCAGCGGCCGCTCGCGCGCATCGCGGTGGAGGAGCGCACCGACGGCATGATCTGGACGCTCGCGCAGGAGGTGGGCTGATGGCGCGGCCACACGAGATCTCGAGCGCGCTCGGCGTGTTCGTCGGCGTGCTGCTGTCGCTGCAGATTTTTCTCCTGACCGTCGGCCTCGACGCCCTGCACGCGCGCGACGCGAGGCTCGCCTGGACCGCGGCGGGCTGCTCGGTCGTCCTCGCGCTCGGATCGGCGGCGTTCTACCGGCACCTGCGCCGATGAGCGCGGGGCGAGGCCCGGAAGCGCCGCCGCCCGGCGTCAAGCCGTCTCCGGGACCGATCGGCGGCGAGCTGGTGCACGTGCTGCGCGGGCTCGCGCACCGCTTCCAGATCCCGGTGCTCGTCGAGCACCACTCGCGGCTCGGCATCCTCGGCCTGTTCGCGTTCGTGAACGGCGTCGTGTCGATCGGCCTCATGGCCGCGGCGGCGCTCGCCACCGGTGCGCCGTTCATCTTCCCGTCGCTCGGGCCGACGGCATTCCTGCTGTTCTACACCCCGACGCAGCCGGCCGCGTCGCCGCGCAACACCATCGGCGGGCATCTGATCGGCGTCGGTGCGGGCTATCTTTCGCTGGTGGTGTTCGGCTTGACGACGCGCGGCCCGGCGCTGGCCGAAGGGGTGGCGTGGACCAACGTCGCGGCGGCGGCGCTGTCGCTCGGCCTGACCAGCGGCGCGATGGTCTGGTGCAAGGTCCCGCACCCGCCCGCGGGTGCGACCACGCTCATCGTGGCGCTCGGCATCCTGCGCGCGCCGTGGCAGCTCGCGGTGCTGATGCTGGCCGTGTGCCTGCTCGTGCTGCAGGGGATCGTGATCAACCGTCTCGCCGGCATCGACTACCCGCTCTGGGCGCCGCGCGCGGCCGGGCCCGGACCGGGGGCGACGCCTTCCGGCGGCACGGCCTGAGCGCGCCGTCCGGCCGGCACGTCGCGCCGTTGAAGCCGGACGTCCGCGCGGATAGCGATGGCGGCATGTCCTCCGTCGCCCCCGTCTCCGCCGCCCCTGCCCGCTCGCGCCTCGACTGGCGCGACCACCGCAACGACCGCGACGCCTGGACGCGCGCGCTCGGCATCTCGCGCGAGGCGATCGACGTCTACCTCGCGAGCGACGTCATCGACCTGCACGTCGACTCGTTCATCTGGACGCGCATCTTCGGCTACGACCTGCGGCGCCGGCACGGCCACGGCCTGCTCGGCGCGCGCGCCTACTCGATGGTCGACATCCCGCGCGTGCGGGAGGCGGCGCTCACCGGTGCGATCTGGGTCATCACCACCAACCCGTGGCAGAGCACCGCGCGCCGCCCGGACGTGTTCGTCGAGAACGTGCGTCGCTTGCAGGGGATCCTCGAGAGCGTGCCGGAGGACGTCGCCGTGGTGCGCAACGTCGCGGAGTACCGCCGTGCGCGCGCCGCGGACAGGCACGCGGCGTTCATCGGCATCCAGGGCGGCAACGCGCTCGACCGCGACCCGTGGTCGCTCGACCTCATCCCCGACGACCTCGTGGTGCGGATCACACTCGTGCACCTGACCAACTCCCGGCTCGGCGTCACCAGCGCGCCGAAGGGCGGGCGCACGGGCGAAGGCCTCACCGAGCTCGGCCGCGACTACGTCCGCCGCATGAACGAGAAGCGCATCCTGGTCGACCTCGCGCACATCAACCGCGAGGGCTTCTTCGACGCGATCGCCGTGCACGACCGGACGATCCCGTTTCTGGTCACGCACACCGGCGTGTCGGGCGTGCACCCGCACTGGCGCAACCTCGACGACGAGCAGCTGCGCGCGGTCGCGAACGCCGGCGGCACGGTCGGCATCATGTACCACGCGCCGTTCCTCGGCGACCCGTGGCTCGGCGGCCACGCCGAGACCATCGTCAAGCATATCGCCCACGTCGTCGACACGATCGGCGAGGACCACGCCTCGATCGGCAGCGACTACGACGGCGCGATCCATCCGCCGCGCGACATGCCGACGATCCTCGAGCTGCCGCGGCTGGTCGAGCCGATGCTGCGTCGCGGCTGGAGCGCCGAGCGGATCGGCAAGATCCTCGGCGGCAACTTCCTGCGCGTGGTCGAGGCCGTACGCGGCTGACGTCCACACCGGCTGCGCCGGCCACGAGGGGATGGAGACGCACCGGGCGTTTTCATCCGACGGACGCCGCGGCAGCCGGCACGGCGTGCGCCGGCGTCAAGAAGAGGCCTTTTCGAGGCCGCGCCCGCTTCGTACACTCCGCGCCATGCGCAGCGGCGAATCGCTCTCGGCGGCCGGATCCTGCGTCCGCAAGCTGGTCGGTCTCCTCCTGGTCGCGTCCGTGCTCGGCCTACCCGGCGTCGCGCGGGCGCATCGCGCGTACCTCGTGCCCGACAACCACACCGACTACGGCTGGAACGCGACCACGGCGGCGTACGAGGCGTCGATGCTGTCCGAGCTCGACTACTACCTCGGGCGCATCGCCGCGACCGCAGGCAACCCGCCCGACGAGCAGGCCCGCTTCATGGCGGACTGCTGGTACTACCTGTGGCTCTACGAGAAGAACCGCACCCCGGCGCAGTTCCAGTCGCTGATCGCGGCCATGCAGTCGGGACACGTGACGGTGCCGCTCAACCCGTTCGTGACGCTCTACGGCGCGATTCCCACCGAGGCGGCGATCCGCGCCGGCTCGTACCCGGGACGGATCGAGCGCGCGTACGGCGTCGGCTTCTCGATCGCCCAGGACATCGAGAACCAGACCACCCCGTGGGGCCTCGCCAGCATCTGGGCCGGCAGCCGCGTCAAGTACACGTGGAAAGGCGTCTGCGGCTGCGCCACCCAGGCGCCGTTCGCCGACCAGACGCACGAGGTGTTCCGCTGGCAGGGCCCGGACGACCAGACGCTGCTCCAGAAGTGGTACGCATTCGACAACAACCAGTCGTGGGGCGGCTACGCCGAGGCGCGCTTGCACCTGTCCCAAGCAGGGATCCAGAACTCGATCACGCACTTCGCCGCGCGGCCACCGTTCCTGCCGATCACCGGGCTGTTCGGCTACGGCTGGGACGACGTCAATTACCAGAGCACGAGCTTCGAGTCGGTGGTCGCGGCGTGGAACGCGGCGCATCCCGGCGGCGACACGGCGCGCGTGTCGAACGGCGTCGACTACTTCCAGGACCTCGAGTCGTACGCCGGCCAGCTCCCCACGCTGCGCGGCGGCTGGGGCAACGACTGGGATCTGTGGCCGGCAGCACTCGCCGAGCAGACCGCGCGCACCCGCCGCGCGATCGAGCGCCTGCGCACCGCCGAGGCGCTCGCGACGCTGGTGCACGCGCACGACGCGAGCTTCTGGCCGTCACGCCAGGCCGCGCTCGAGGCGGCGATGGTCGACTACCACAAGTACTTCGAGCACGGCTGGGGCGACGGCGGCGTCGGGCTGCAGTACGTGATCGACAACAAGCGCGCCTGGGCGTCGAGCATCGCCGGCACCGTCGCGACGGTCGACGCGCAGGCCGGCGCCGCCGCGGCGAATCTCTTCGCCACGCCCGACGAGGATCGCTTCGTGGTCTTCAACCCGCTCGCGTTCGCGCGCACCGACTACGCCGACGTGCCGGTCACGGGCGCCGGACCGTGGATCGTCACCGACGTCGCGAGCGCGACGGAGGTGCCGAGCCAGGCGGTGACGATCGGCGGCCAGAGCTATCTGCGCGTGCTCGCCGCCAACGTGCCGTCGCTCGGCTGGCGCGTGTACCGCTACGCTCCGGGCACGCCCGCGAGCCTGCCGAACGCTGCGACCGTCGCCGGCAACCGCATCGAGAGCGCGCTCTACCGCGTCGATCTCGGCACGCGCGGCGAGCTCACCAGCGCCTTCGACAAGCTCGCCGCGCGCGAGATGGCGGGTGCTGCGCTCAACGACTTCGGCAGCGGCACGTCGGCTGGCTTGACGGTCGAGAACGCGGGGCCGGTGTCCGTCACGCTGCGCCGCGACGTCGCCGGATCACCCGCGCGCCGGGTGCGCGTGACGCTCGCGCTCGACGTCGACCGAATCGAGATCGAGGACGAGATCCTGCAAACGGCGAGCGGCGAGCGGACGTACCGCTTCGCGGTCAACCTGACGGCACCGCAGATCCGCTTCGAGGAGGTCGGCGCGATCGCGCGCCCCGGGCTCGTCGCGCAGGGCGGCGACTTCCTGCCCGGCACGCGCTCGGATTTCATGACGCTCAACCACTTCGCGAGCTTCACGAGTGCAGGCTACGTCGTCACCCTATCCAACTGGGACGCGTTCGCGATGAAGATCGGCAGCAGCACGCCGACCAGCTTCGACCTCGGCGGAGCGGACGTCCGCGTGCTCGCGGCGGGCAATCCGTCGAGCAGCGACATCTCCAACCAGGGCGGAGACGCGTACTTCCTGAACCGCTTCGCGCTGCACGGCGCGAGCGGTGCATACTCCGGCGCCGCTGCGATGCGCACGAGCCTCGCGCACCAGAACCCGCTGCGCGTCTTGGCGCTCGGTCGGAACCAGAGTGGGCCGATCACCGCGGCGACGGCGAGCCTCGTGTCGATCGACGCGCCCGGCGTGGTCGTCACCGCCGTCAAGCCAGCCGAGGAAGGCGAGCGGGGCGTCGTGGTGCGCGCATGGGAGCTCGACGGATCACCGGCGAGCGTCGCGATCGACGCCGCGGCGCTCGCGCCGACCGCGGCGCACCAGGTGTCGCTGGTCGAGACCGACGTCGCCGGAGCTTCGCTGTCGGGCGGCGTGGTCGACGCGACGATCGGCGCCAACCAGATCAAGGCCTGGCGCATCGTGCCGGCGAGCTCGTGCGTCGAAGAGACACCCGGCGACAACTGCCCGTGCACCGCGAATCCGTCGCAGGCCGATGGCGACGGCGACGGCATCGGCGACGCATGCGACGACTGCCCCGCCGTCGCCGACCCGGCGCAACAGGACGCCGACTTCGACGGCACGGGCGACGCCTGCGACCTGTGCACGACCACGATCCCGGGCCAGACCGCGTGGGCGAAGCGCGGCCTCGTCGCCGGCCGCGTCCACGACGGCGTCCCCGGCAACGACCGCTTGACCGTCAAGGGCCGGTTCCGCATGGCCACCGGCGCGTTCGGCATCGACCCGCTCGCCGACGGGCTGCGGCTGCAGATCCGGGCCGCGAACGGAGCCCCGCGCGTCGACCTCACCCTGCCGCCGGGCAGCTCTGCAGCGCCGGGTCCAGGGTGGTCGCGCAACGGCCCCGGGACCGCGTACACGTTCCGCGACCTCACCCCGGGCGGCAGCGGCGGGGTGAAGCGCGCGACCGTCCGGGACAAGGGGTCCGGGCTCGTCGAGGTGACCCTCGCCGCGAGCCTCGGCAGCTACGCGCTCTCCCCCGCGGACCTGCCCCTCGCACTGACGATCGTGCCCGGCGGGGCGAGCGCCAGCGCCGCGGGCGAGTGCGGCGAGGTCGACTTCGCGCCGAGCTGCGCGGCCAACACGGCCGGCACGACGCTGCGCTGCAAGTAGGTCCGCGTCCCCGCACGACGCCGGGCGGACGCCACCGCGGACGACAGGCCGCACACCGCACACTGCACGCCACCGCGGACGACAGGTCACCCACGATCGTCGCGCGAAACGGGATGCCTCCGCCCATCCCGTCGGCTAGACTCGCGGACTCCACTCCGCGCCGACCATCCGGCGCGCCCGGGTAGAAGGGACCAGCAGTTGGCCGACACGACCCCCCAGAACGCACTCGCGGAGCAGCTCCGCCGCCGCATCCTGATCCTCGACGGCGCCATGGGCACCATGGTGCAGCGCTACAAGCTCGAGGAGAAGGACTTCCGGGGCGAGATCCTGAAGGATCATGCGCACGACCAGAAGGGCAACAACGACGTCCTGGTCCTGACGCGGCCCGACGTGATCGGCGCGATCCACCGCGAATATCTGGAGGCCGGGGCCGACATCATCGAGACCAGCACCTTCAGCTCGAACGTCATCGCGCAGGCCGACTACGGCCTCGAGCACATGATCCGCGAGCTGAACGTCGCGGGCGCGCGCGTCGCCCGCGAGGCCGCCGACGAGTACACGAAGAAGGACCCGTCGCGGCCGCGCTTCGTCGCGGGCTCGATGGGCCCGACCAACCGCACGCTGTCGATCTCGCCCGACGTGAACGACCCGTCGTTCCGCGCCACCGACTTCCAGACCATGAAGAACGCGTTCGCCGAGCAGGTGCGCGCGCTCCTCGACGGCGGCGTGGATCTCCTGCTGCCCGAGACCAGCATCGACACGCTCAACATGAAGGCCACGATCTTCGCGATCGAGGAGGTCTTCGCGGAGCGCGGTGTGCGCGTCCCGGTCGTCCTGTCGTGCACGATCACCGATCGCAGCGGACGCACGCTGTCGGGCCAGACCATCGAGGCGTTCTGGTACTCGGTGGAGCACGCGAAGCCGCTCGCCGTCGGCCTCAACTGCGCGCTCGGCGCGGCGGAGATGCGTCCGTACGTCGAGACGCTCGCCGATAAAGCGCCGTGCTTCATCTCGCTCTACCCGAACGCCGGACTGCCGAACGCGTTCGGCGAGTACGACGAGCTGCCCGAGCAGACCGCGGCCGTGCTGCGCGAGTACGGACAGAACGGCTGGCTCAACATCGTCGGCGGCTGCTGCGGCACGACGCCCGATCACATCCGCGCGATCGCCAAGGTCGTGGACGGCCTGCCGCCGCACGTGCCCGCGAAGCCCGACGGGCTCAGCCACTTCAGCGGTCTCGAGCCGTTCACCATCCGGCCCGAGACCGGCTTCGTGATGATCGGCGAGCGCACCAACGTCACCGGCTCCAAGAAGTTCGCGCGCCTCATCAAGAGCGGCGACCACGAGAGCGCGCTCGCCGTCGCGCTGGAGCAGGTGCGCGGCGGCGCCAACGTCATCGACGTCAACATGGACGAGGGCATGCTCGACTCCGAGAAGGAGATGGCCTCGTTCCTGAAGCTGGTCGCGACCGAGCCCGAGATCGCGCGCGTGCCGATCATGATCGACAGCTCCAAGTGGTCGGTCATCGAGGCGGGCCTGCAGTGGGTGCAGGGCAAGGGCATCGTCAACTCGATCTCGCTGAAGGAAGGCGAGGACGCGTTCCGCGAGCACGCCCGCAAGGTCCGGCGCTTCGGCGCGGGCGTCGTCGTCATGGCGTTCGACGAGGAAGGTCAAGCAACGACCGTCGAGCGCCGGGTCGCGATCTGCAAGCGCGCCTACCGCATCCTGACCGAGGAGGTCGGCTTCCCGCCCGAGGACATCGTCTTCGACCCGAACATCCTCGCGATCGCGACCGGCATCGAGGAGCACGACGGCTACGCGGTGTCGTTCATCGAGGCGGCGCGGCAGATCAAGAAGGCCTGCCCGGGCGTGCACATCAGCGGCGGCGTCTCGAACCTGTCGTTCTCGTTCCGCGGCAACGACGTCGTGCGCGAGGCGATGCACGCGGCCTTCCTGTTCCACGCGATGAAGGCCGGCATGGACATGGGCATCGTCAACGCCGGACAGCTGGCGGTGTACCAGGACATCCCGAAGGACCTGCTCGAGCACGTCGAGGACGTGATCCTGAACCGCCGTCCCGACGCGACCGAGCGGCTGGTCGCCTTCGCCGAGACCGTCAAGGGCAAGGGCCAGGCGCGGGAAGAAGACCTCGCGTGGCGCGACGCGCCGGTCGAGGAGCGTCTGTCGCACGCGCTGGTGAAGGGTCTCGTCGACTTCATCGACGAGGACGTGGAAGAAGCGCGGAAGAAGTACCCGAAGCCGCTCGACGTGATCGAGGGTCCGCTGATGGACGGCATGCGCATCGTCGGCGACCTGTTCGGCGCGGGCAAGATGTTCCTGCCCCAGGTCGTGAAGAGCGCGCGCGTCATGAAGAAGGCGGTCGCGTGGCTGATGCCCTACATGGAAGCGGAGAAGGCCGAGCGCGCCGCCGCGGGCGAGAGCGTCGCGGCGCAGGGGAAAGTGCTGCTCGCCACCGTCAAGGGCGACGTGCACGACATCGGCAAGAACATCGTCGGGGTCGTCCTGTCGTGCAACAACTACGAGATCATCGACCTCGGGGTCATGGTGCCGTGCGAGAAGATCCTCGAGACGGCGAAGCGCGAGAACGTCAGCATCATCGGCCTCTCCGGCCTCATCACTCCGTCGCTCGACGAGATGGTGCACGTCGCGAAGGAGATGGAGCGCCAGCAGTTCACCGTCCCGCTCCTGATCGGTGGTGCCACGACCAGCCGCCAGCACACCGCCGTCAAGATCGCGCCCGGCTACCACGAGTCGACGGTGCACGTGCTCGACGCGTCGCGCGCCGTGAACGTCGTGTCGTCGCTGCTCGACGGCGCGCAGAAGACGGTCTTCGACGAGAAGAACCGGAAAGAGCAGGACGACCTGCGCGCGCTCTACGCGCAGCGCCAGAGCCGTCCGCTGCTGCCGTACGAGCAGGCCATCAAGAAGAAGGTCGAGATCGCGTGGCGCGCCGACGACCTCGCAAAGCCGTCGTTCCTCGGACGCCGCATCATCGATGACCAGCCGCTCGCCGACCTGGTCCCGTTCATCGACTGGACGTTCCTCTTCCATGCCTGGGAGCTGCGCGGCAAGTACCCCGAGATCCTCGAGCACCCCGAGTACGGCGAGGCGGCGCGCGACCTCTTCAAGCAGGCGCAGGCGCTGCTGAAGAGGATCGTCGACGAGAGGCTTCTCCGGGCGCGCGGCGTGCACGCGTTCTGGCCCGCGAACTCCGACGGCGACGACATCGTGCTCTGGACGGACGACTCGCGAAAGCACGAGCTCGCGCGCTTCAACCTGCTGCGCCAGCAGGAGACCAAGTACGACGGGCAGCCGGTCTACCGCTCGCTCGCCGACTACGTGGCGCCGATCGAGACCGGGCTCGCGGACTACGTCGGCGGCTTCGCGGTCACGGCCGGCCTCGGCGCCGATGAAGTCGTGGGCGCGTACGAGGCCGCGCACGACGACTACAGCGCGATCATGGTGAAGGCGCTCGCCGACCGTCTCGCCGAGGCGTTCGCCGAGTCGCTGCACCAGACGGCGCGTCGCGAGTGGGGCTACGCCCTGGACGAGAAGCTCTCGAACGAGGAGCTGATCTCGGAGAAGTACCGCGGCATCCGCCCCGCGTTCGGCTACCCCGCGTGCCCCGAGCACTCGGAGAAGACCAAGCTGTTCGACCTGCTGGACGCGCCGTCGCTCGGCATCACGCTCACGGAGTCGTTCGCGATGCTGCCGGCCGCGTCCGTCAGCGGGATCTACCTGGCGCACCCCGAGGCGAAGTACTTCGCGCTCGGCCGCATCAACGTCGATCAGGTCGAGGCGTACGCGCGGCGCAAGGGCGTGTCCGTGCGGCAGGCGGAGAGGTGGCTCGGGCCGACGCTGGCGTACGATCCGGATTGACGTCCGCGACGGCTTCGCCCGTCGGAAATCGTCCCCGACGAACAGAAGCGGTCGATCGGCGAGGCGAGCGACCGCGTACGTCAGGCAGTCGCCGAAGCTCAGATTCGCGGCGTGGCGTCCTTTCCCGAACCGGGCGTACGCCGCGATGGCGACCGGCCAATGGTCCTCGCCAAAGGGCACCGTCGCCATCGCCGCTGGTCGACCTGATCGCAACCGCGGCTCGACGGTTGCCCCGACCGCATCTGATGCACTAGCATCAGATGCATGCGCACCACACTCGACATCGACGAGGACGTCCTTCGCGCCGCCAAGGAGATCGCGCGTCGTGAGCACAGGACCGCGGGCGCGGTCATCTCCGAGTTGACACGCAAGGCGTTGACCGCGGCGCCGGCGAACGCACGCGAGCGCAAGGCCACGCACGGGTTCCGGCCCTTCCCCGCCCGCGGAGGCCTCGTCACCAACGACAAGATCGACAGGCTGCGCGAGGATGACGCCTACTGATGCGCGCGCTGCTCGACGTGAACGTCCTGATCGCGCTGCTCGACTCCGACCACGCGATGCACGCGCGAGCGACCGGATGGCTCGCAGCCAACGTCCGCGCAGGCTGGGCGTCGTGCCCCATCACCCAGAACGGGTGCATCCGGATCATGTCGCACCCGAGCTATCCGAATGCGCTGTCCGTGAGCGCGATCGTCGAGCGACTCGGCGAGGCGGTGGCGACGGCGCACCATCGGTTCTGGCCGGATGACTTCAGCATCCTCGATGCCGGGATCGGCGATCCGACGCGCGTTCACGGCCCGCGACAGGTGACCGACGCCTACCTGCTCGCATTGGCCGTGCGGAACCGCGGGCGCTTCGTGTCGTTCGACGCCGGCATCCCGCTTGCCGCGGTCCAGGGCGCGGAGCGCAAGCACCTCGTCGGACTCTGACGGTCGCTTCGCGCGCACGAGCTCCCGGCCGCGCCGGACCACGCCCGGTCCGTCGCCCCCTGCGGACGGAGCACGTCGTAACGACGCTTCGCTACGCCAGCTCGTCGAGCAGCTCCGCGGCGTCCCGCAGGTCCTGCAGCTCGCGCCCCTCGCTGAACGACGCGCAGAGCGGCGCGAGCAGCGCGCGCGCCGCGGCGCGATGCCCGCGGCGCTGCCGGAGCCTCGCCACGTCCATCGCCGTGCGCAGCGCGAACAGACGGTTCTCCTGCCGCCGCGCGATCTCGAGCGACTGCGCGAGACGCGCCTCCGCTTCGTCCTCCGCGCCGCCGCGGTCGAGCAGCGTGCGCGCGTGGACGCGGTGCAGCTCGGCGTCGCCCCAGTGCGCATCCTGACTGTCGGCGCGCATCAGACCGAGTGCGACGACGGCAAGCGCGTCGTCGTGGCGGCCGACCCGCCGCAGCCGTTCCGCGAACAGCACCAGGAAGCCCGGGGATCCGATCCCGACGGCGACCTTCGCCAGCTCGCCGAGCGCGTGCTCCATCTCGGCGATTCCCGGCTCGAGGTCGCCCGCGTCGGCGCGCGCACAGCCGCGGAGAAACCGTCCCGCCCCCTCGAACATGGGGAAGCCGAGCGGTGCCGCGAGCTGCACGAGCTCGTCGGCGAATGCGAGCGCCCGGTCGGGCTCGCGACGCTCGACGTGGTGGATCGCGACGTGCAGCAGCACGTTCGCGAGCGTGAGCGGATGGTCGAGGGACCTCGCCAGACGCACGGCCTGCTCGCTCAGGGCGAGCGCCCGGTCGTGCTGCCCGAGATACAGGTGGCACCACGCGAGATACGCGTGCGCGTTCACGCCGCGGTCCCAGCCCAGCGTGCGCGCGAACGACGCGTGCTCGCGGGGATCGTAGAGTGCGACGGCCCGGCCGTAGTGCTCGGCCGCGCGCGTGAAGCCGCCGCGATAGAAGTGCGGGAAGCCCGCCACGACGTGCGCCAGCATGAGATCGAGCGTGTCGTCGGTGCGCTCGGCCGCCGCGAGCGCGTCGCGCCCGATCGCCTCGCCCGTGGCCAGGTCGCCCTGCACGAAGTACGCGGTCGCGAGCCCCACGAGCGCGCGCGCCAGCTCGGGCGACTCGCCGATGCGCGTCGCCAGCGCGCGCGCCCGCGCGTGCGCGGCCTCGCAGTCGGGATGCGAGAAGCCACCGAAGGCTCCGAGCGGCGTGGCGATGGCCATCTGCAGGCCGAGCTCCTGCTGGTCCCGCTCGCGATCCTCCGGAAGCGTGGCGAGCAGCGCCAGCGCGCGGCGCAGGTGTGCGATCGCCTCCTCGTTCGCCGAACGCTCCGCCGCGCGCTCGCCGGCGCGCCGGTAGTGCGCGATCGCTGATGCGATCTGCCCTGCCTGCTCGTGGTGCCGCGCGATCACCTCGGGCTCGGACTCGACGCGCTCCGGAAAGCGTCTCTCGAGCACCTCCCCGATGCGCGCGTGGAGCTGCTGGCGCGTGCGCTTCAGGAGCGATCGATACGCCGCCTCCTCGATGAGCGCGTGTTTGAAGGCGTACGTCGCGTGCGGTGGCTCGCCGCGCGCGACGAGGATACCCGCGTCGACCAGCCGTTCCAGGTCGTGGCGCAGCGCCGCGTCGTCGCGACCGACGACCGCAGCCAGCAGCGCGTGCGAGAACTCGCGCCCGAGGACCGCCGCGCGCTGCACCAGCTCCTTCGCCGTGGACAGGCGGTCGAGACGTCCCATCAGGGCATCGGCGAGCGTCGCGGGAATCGCGTCCGTACCCCGCGTCGTCTCCGGGTCGAGCAACGACCGCGTCAGCTCCTCGACGTAGAGCGGCACGCCGTCCGAGCGCGCGACGAGCGCGTCCACGGTGTGCGCGGGAAGCACGTCCGGGGCGAGTGCGGCGACCACCTCGCGCGTCTCGGCCTCGCTCAACCGGGAGAGCGCGAGCGTCGTCACGTGCTCCCGCGCGGACCACTGCGGCGAGAACTCGGGGCGCGCGGTGAGGACGACGAGGAGCGGTGCCGTGGCACTCCGTTCGATCAGCAGTCCCAGCAGCTCGAGCGACGACGGATCCCACCAGTGGAGATCCTCGAACAGCACGACCATCGGCTGCACGGCGCTCACCGCGAGCGTCCACGCCACCAGCAGCTCGATCGTCTTGCGGCGCTGCAGCTCGGGGCTCGCCTCGAGTCGCGTCGGACACGGCACGCCGAGCAGGTCCGCAATCAGCGCGACCGCTTCCGGTGACGACAGGGCCCCGAGCCCGACGCCGATCTTCGCGAGCTTGTCGGCGGGCGAGTCGTCGCTCGTGATCCACAGCCCGTCTGCGACCAGCGCGATCATCGGGTGAAACGGCGTGCCCGTCGTGTAGGGCGTGGCACCGGTCTCGACCCAGGCGTGCCGGGCCGCGGTCAGACGCTCGCGCAGCTGTAGCGCGAGGCGTGACTTGCCGATGCCGGCCTCGCCGAGCACGAGCACCGTTCGCCCCGCGCCGCGGCGCGCCGCCTCCCACTGCTCGGACAGCAGTGCCAGCTCGGCCGCACGGCCGGCGAAGGACGTCAGCCGTCCGGACGCGACGGCGAGGCGACCGCGCAGCCCGCTGGCGCGCAGCACGCGCGCGAGCCCGAGCGGCTCGGGTCGGTCCTCCACGATCCGGGCGCCGGCGTCCTCGACCACGAACGCCCCCGCCACGAGTCGCTGCGTGGCCCCAGTGATGACGACCGTGTCGGGGGCGGCGGCGCTGCGCGCTCGTGCCGCCAGGTGCGGCACGTCGCCGAGCGCGATCAGGTCGCGCGTGGCACCACCGCCCATCTCGCCGATCACGACCTCGCCGGTGTGGATGCCGATGCGCACCGCCGGCCGGATGCCGTGCTCGCGCTCCAGCGATTCGTTCACCTGCTGGAGCGCGTCGAGCATCTCCAGCCCGGCGCGCACCGCGCGCTCCGCGTCGTCCTCGTGCGCCTGCGGGTAGCAGAAGTAGGCGAGCAGCCCGTCCACCAGGTACTGCGCGACGTACCCTTCCCAGCGCTGGATGACCGCCGATGCCGCCTCCTGGATCCCGCGCACCACGCTGCGCAGGTCCTCCGGGTCGAGCTGGCGCGCGAGCACGCTCGCGCCGACCAGCGCGCACGACAGGACCGTGAGCTGTCGCCGCTCGGCAGCTTGTCCCGGGGGATCGAAGCCGTCGGTGGACGGCTCCGCATCGACGTGCGCCTCGCCCTCCGTCGCGGCACCGGGGCCGTCGAGGTGCCACGCGCCGTCGCGCAAGGCGAGTCGATGCTGGTCGAGCAGCCGATCGACCGCCGCCGCCAGGCGCAGCGGATGGCCGCCGCTCGCGTCGTGCAGCGCGTGGGCGGCGCCGTCGCCGAGCGGCTGCGGCGCGAGGCGGCGGGCGAGCCAGGCCTCGACCTGCTCGACCGGGAGCCGGCCGAGACGCACCTCCCCACACCGCCCGCTCTCGAGCAGTCGCGCCCGTGTGGCGAGGAACGGGTGATCGTCGCCGAGCGTCTCCGGCCGGTAGGAGGCGACGACGAGGAGCCGCGCACGGGCCGTGCGGCGCGTGAGCTGGACCAGCGCGTCGATCGTCGAGGCGTCGCTCCACTGCAGATCCTCGAGCACCAGTACGAGCGGTTGCTCGGCGGCGAGCGTCTCCACGGCCTCGGCGAGCTCGAGCAGCCGGCCTTCCCAGCTCGGGGTGCTCACCCGCCCGCGGAGCCGCCCGGCGGTGGCGTCGTCCACCCGGCCGGGGAGCTGGAGCAACCAGCCCGGTGCACGGTGTGACAGCACCGACACCACGTCGTCACCGGCCGCCTCGTCGCACAGCCGGCTGAGGAGGTCGAGGATGGCGGCGCAGCCCTCGCCGCCGCCGTGCAGCTCCAGTGCTTGACCGCGCGCGCAACGGACGCCGTCGGCACGGAGCATCTCGAGGAACTGGTCGAGCAGCGCCGTCTTGCCCGCGCCGGCTTCGCCGGCGACGAGAACGGTCTGGCGCGCTCCGCTGCACGCGCGCGACAGCGCCTCGTGCAGCTCTGCCAGCTCGGCGTCGCGCCCGACGAAGATCGGCACCGCGGCGCCGGTCTCGACCACGAAGCGATAGCCGCGGCGCGGGATGGTGGTCAGGAAACGATCCGCGTCGGCTCCGAGCGCGGCGCGGATCTCGCTGATCGACACGCGCAGGACGCTGGGGCTGACCGTCGTCCCGGGCCAGACGGCGCGCTGCAGCTCCGCGTGCGTCACGAGCCGGTTCGGATGCTCGGCGAGGTACAGCAGGACGGCCGACGACTTCGCCCGCAGCGGGCGCTCGCTGCCGCGGAGACGGAGCCGACGAGTGCGTCGATCGAGCTGGAAGTCACCAAAAGAGATCATTGGGCGTCTGGGGATGGCCGGAAGACCCGGCCGGCGCCGCTCACGCGGGACGGTCGCGAAGAGTCTACAACCTGCCCGCTCCAAAATTAAACACCAGATTGAACGCATGGAGCGGCTGCGCGCCTTGTGCGGCGCGCGACACCGCCCCTACGGTGCTCGTGTCGCGTTCGTATCGAGAACCATCCCGTCAAGTCCGAGCGCCGCGACGCCACCGGCGGCAAGGGGAGATGTGGTGCAACGAGCTCGCGCGTCGCTTTCGTTCCGCAAGGTCCTGGGGCCTGCGTTCCTCATCCTGTCGCTTGCGGCGGCATCACCCGCTCACGCGGTCGACGTCGTCTGCCCACCCGGCGGGAGCGTGACGCTCTCCAATCCCAATGCCCCGTTTCTCGGCGGGAGCGTCACGGCGATTCCCTCGCACGGTGTCATCGAGCAATCGATCAGCGGCGGAGCATTCCTGCAGAAGAAGGTCGGCGATCCGATCTCGTGGGCCGGAAACTCCATCGTCAACTACCGCAACACCTCCGCCGCTGCGACGGACTCCTTCAGCATCAGCGGCTTCGTCTTCAACGTGACCATCGAGTCGGGCGGTGAGCCCACCCCGACGACGACCACGACGAGCGACGTGACGATCACCTTCAAGGCGACCGACCAGGCCATCGCCGTGTCGGCGCAGGTGAGCCCGATCCCGCCGTCCGGAACGGTCACGTTCTCGATCCCGGGCGCCGGGAGCAACTCCTCGGCCGTCGTCAACAGTCAGGGGATCGCCTCCGGGAACTTCGTCGTGCTCGGCGGGACGCCGTCGGGAATCTACACGATCACGGCGACGTTCAACGGACCTGCCGACTACGCCAGCAGCAGCGGGCAGGCGGCGCTGTACATCAACTTCTTCCAGACCGTCACCAGTCCGACCAGCCTGCTCACGAACTACGATCCGAGCGTGAACGACCTGACGCTGAGCGCGAGCGTCACCAGCCCCTTCGGCGGCACCGTGAACCAGGGCGCCGTGACGTTCACGGTGATGCAGGGCGCCACGGTCATCGGCAGCCCGGTCACGTCCGGCGTGGTGACGAACGACGCGATCAGCGTGAGCTACGCGCTTCCCGCGGGCACCGCCATCGGCACCTACTCGATCACCGCGGAGTACGGCGGCGGCGGGAACCTCGCACCGAGCACCGGCTACGCGACCCTCACGATCGGCAAGCTCGACGCCTACCTCTGCTACAAGGCCGCGCTCGCGAAGGGCCAGCCGAAGCTCCAGGCGAGCAGCAGCGCGCTGACGGACCCGCTCGGCGGACCGCAGAGCTTCGACGTCAAATCCATCGCATCGGTCTGTGCTCCGGCCGACGTGAACGGCACGGGAGTCGGCAGCCCCGACGTTCACCAGGAGGGCTTCAAGATCACGGCGGCGCGCCCCGCGCCGAAGTTCGCGAAGAGCGACCATGTGATCATCGACCCGTTCGGGCAGCGCACGCTGACGATCACCGGGCCCGCGGCGCTCCTCGACGTGACGCCGCAGGCGATCGGCACGACGCCGCCGTCGCCGTTCGCGAGCGATCCGACGAGTGACCCGAACGTGAACCGCTTCAAGTGCTACAAGGCGTCGCTCGCCAAGGGACAGCCGAAGTTCGTGGCACCGCCTCCTCCGACCGTGGCCGACGCGCTGTTCCCGAGCGGTCAGATCCTGGAGCTGGCGAAGATCACCGGCCTCTGCCTGCCGGTCGACAGGGACGGCAAGACGCCGGACGCCGGAGCGCGGACGGCGCGGCTCGTCTGCTACCAGGCGAAGCTGCCCAAAGGCGCGCCGAAGTTCGTTCAGCAAGCGGTCTCGACCAGCAGCGCCGACTTCGGTCCCCACACGCTCGCGACGAAGGGCGTCAAGGAGCTCTGTATGCCGGCGATCGAGGGCCCCTGAGAACGTCACGGCAGATCAGCGGCGAGGAAGCGGCTCCACGATCTGCAGCCAGCCCTCAGCGAGCACTTCCTTTCGTCCCTCTTCCCGATCGATCTCTTCCGCAGCGCGGCGCGAGGCGGAGCCCAAGGTAGGTCATCCATGCAGAATCTCCTGAAGGTCCTGGTCGCGATGGCTGCCGCCGCCACCGTGTCCGCCACGGCCACGCGGCCCGCTTCGGCGGCCTGCAACCTGATTCCCGGCACCGAGAAGACGTTCAACGCGACGCTCGGCGCGACGAACCGTCCGTTCGCAGCGCCCGGCGAGCAGCTCGAGCTCCGGCGCCGCTACTGTGATGCGGGGTCCGGCTTCCTTCCCGACGCCGACGACCACGTCGTGACGTTCGCGTTCAAGCCGTCACCCGGTGCTGTGCGGATCGTCGTCCTTGCGGCCGACTGTGCCAAGGTCAAGCTCGCGGCATGCAGCAGCGCGCCGGGGGTGCTCTCGGCGACCTGTCGTCAAGCAACCCCCGGGGATCTGCAGCTGCGCACCGACGTCGACCTGGGCGATCGTCGTCTCGTCGTGCGGTTTCCCGACACCGACGACGTGCTGGCGCCCGCCGGCGACGACGCGACGCTCGCGGGACCAGTCGCGATCGCCGTCACCGAGGCCCGCACGGCGCCCGCGTGCGGACTCGCCACCGGCTCCTGTGCGGCCCAGAGCGGCGTGATCGCGTGCGTCGACGAGCTCTACGCCAACGACGGTGCCTGCGGGACCGATTCCCTCGACCGACGGTTCTCTCACTTCACGGCACTGCCGCCGCCGAACGACTTCCAGGCCGACTGCTTCCGCGAGGATCCGCCGTGTACGGCGACCGCGTCGTCCACCCGGGCCGCGGTCGATCGCGCGGGCAACCTGCTCCTGCCGATGGGCTGGGGCGGCGTGCTCGTGCGCGACGGCACCGTACCCGTGCCGCGCCTGATCCGCGCGCGCATCGGCGCGCCGTTGCCGATCGAGGTACCGGACCAGGTGTTCCTGCACTCCTTCACACCGGAGGGCGGGTTGTTGCCGCCGATTCTCGAGCCGCAGATCGACCCGACCGCGGCGGCACCCGACGTCGTCACCTTCTTCGGCTCGGTCGACGCGCCGTACACGATCATCCAGGTCGCCAACCACCACGGCACGTGTGACGGCGGCGACGCGACCGGTGCGCGCTGCACGACCGACCTCGATTGCAAAGGGGGCACGTGCGTCACCTCGTGCGTGGATCAGCCGGCGACGGCGTGTACCGTCGACGCCGACTGTCCGAGCGGCGCGTGCGGACGGCTGTTCGACTTCTCGCCGCTCGTGTCGGGCGGCGGTCCGGTGGTGCTGCCGCGGAGCCTGTCGCGCTTCTGCCAGCTGCCGCCGCATGCGGCCTGCAGCGGCCCGGGCGACTGTCCGGCGGTGGGCGATGCCTGCGTGTCGTACGCATTCGAGGCGACGACCCCGGTGCCGCTCGAGGGTCTCGCGGCGAGCGCCACCGCCCGCACGTTCACGATCCGCGAGTCGATCGACGGCGTCGATCGCAACGGCGACGGCGATACGAACGACTCGGTGATGACCCTCCGCGACCGGACGACGGGCCAGACGACCCCGCTCGGCGCGACCGCGGGATGCGCGGGTCTCTCCGGAACGCCGGAGGGCCGCGCAGCCGTTCGCGTCCAGGAAGCGCCGTTCAGCTTCCCCGCGGTCGCCGTCGAGAACGGCGTGCTGGCGTTCCTCGAGTCGGAGTACGGGCAGCTCGGCTGCGACCAGAACGGCGACTTCGACTTCTCCGACGCCATCCTCCGCGTCTTTCGCCTCGGCCTTGGCGAGACGCCGATCGCGACCGCGCGCGCCGTCGACGCGGCGCCGCGGATCGACGGCGCGCCGGTCGCGGTCTCGAACGGCCGGGTCTACGTCCGCACGTCCGAGGCCGACATGGGACGGCACGGCATCGCGCGCGCGAGCCGCGCCTTCGGCGGTGGCGACTCGAACGAAAGCTCCTTCTCGAAGGCGGACGGCGACATCTCTGCCGACGGCCGCTTCGTCGCCTACCAGAGCGTCGCGAGCAACCTCGTCGGTCCGGGGCTCGACACCAACGGGTCGACCGATGTCTTCGTCTACGACCGCCAGTCCGGGACCAACACGCTCGTCAGCCGGGCCTTCGGCGGGGGCGGGGTCGCGGCGAACGGCCAATCCTACACCCCCGCGATCTCGGCCAACGGCCGGTTCGTCGCGTTCGAGAGCACGGCGACGAACCTCCTCGCGAGCCCGACCGGCGACGGCTCGACCTCGGCGATCTACCTGCGCGATCTCCAGCTCGGCACCACCGAGCTGGTGAGCGAGGCCTTCGGCGGCGGCTTCCCGAACGCCCTCTCCTTCCGGTCCGCCATCTCCGACGACGGCCAGGTGATCGCCTTCGCCAGCCGCGCCTCCGACCTCCTGGCTCCCGGCGAGGACACGAACGCCGCAGATGACGTCTTCGTCTACGACCGCATCGCGGACACCATCGAGCGCGTCTCGGTCTTCTCGAACGGCGCCGAGGCCCCCGCCCCGGGGTTCGGCGTCGGCGGGATCGCGATCACAGGCGACGGCCGCTTCGTGGCGTTCGAGAGCGACCAGGGCTTCGACCCGACCGACGTCCTCAGCGGCTCCGACATCTACGTGCGCGATCGGCAGCTCGGGACGACGGAGCTGGTGAGCGTCGCGTTCGGTGGCGGCGGGTCGGACTCGGCGTTCGCCGTGAACGGCATCTCCGCCGACGGGCGCTACGTCGCGTTCACGAGCTGCGGCGACAACAACCTCGCCCCCGGCAAGGACACCAACGGCCAGTGCGACGTGTTCGTGCGGGACCGCCTCCGCCAGACGACCGAGCGCGTCAGCGTGGCCAGTGACGGGAGTCAGATTCCGAGCGGCCCCTTCGTCTTCACGTCGACCTGGGGCACGCACGCCATCTCGGCGGACGGCCGCTTCGTGGTCTTCAGCAGCGAGGCGCCCCACCTCGCGCGCGGCGTCTTCCGCTACCCGACCTTCGTCCACGACCGCGCCAGCGGCGTCACCGAGCAGGTCTCGGTCGCGGCCGACGGCACCCCGGGCGAAGAGATCCCCTCCGGCAACCCGTACTTCCCGCCGCACCTGGCGGCGCTGTCCGCCGATGGCAGGGTGGTCGCGTTCGGCAGCGTCGCGAGAAACCTGGAGGGGCCGTCCAGCGACAACAACTTTGTCGATGACATCTACGTCCGCACACTCGACGTGGCGGCCTCCCCCGCCGTCGACGCGCTCCTCTTCCCCGACGGGAAGCTCGACGACACCGTGCTCGAGGTGGTGGACGCCGCGAGCGGCGCGGTCACGACCGGATGCCCGGCCGGCGACGTCTCCGTGGCGGGCGGCGTCGCCGCCTCTCTCCGTCCGGAGTCGAGCTCCGGCACCGCCGGCTGCCCGGGCGGCTCGCTGAACGGCGACGGTGACGTCGCCGACCAGGTCGTGCAGCTCGTAGTCGGTGCCGGCCCCACGCAGAACCTCGGGCGCGCCGCCACGGCGATCGCAGCCTCCGCGACGCGGATCGCAGCACTCGTCTCCGAGGCGCAGCAAGGGCAGACGGTGCTGAACGGCGACGGCGACGCGGACGATGACGTGCTCCAGGTCTACTCCATCGCCGGCGCGGCATGGACGAACACCGCGCAGGCGGCGGATGCCGTCGCGATCTCCGGGAACCGGGTCGCCTTCGTCACGCCCGAGGCCGCGCAGGGTGCGGGCTCTCTCAATGGCGACGCCGATGCCGACGACCGCATAGCGCAAGTGTACGATGCGGCCGCGGCCTCGCTGCGCAACGTCGGGATCGCCGCCGAGGAGCTCGTGCTCGGCGATGCCACCGGCACCGTGTGCGGGCCGCGGCACCTGGTCGCGATCCGCTCCAGCGAGCTCGCCGAAGGCGCCACCGACGCCAACGGCGACGGCGATGCGCTCGACGCGGTCCTCGAGGTCTACGACTTCGTGACCGACACGCTCTACGACGTCGGCCAGGCGGTGACGCCGTGCCGGCTCGAAGCGTGCGACCCGCGCGCACCGTATCGCGTCCACGGCGGCGAGGTGCGCTTCCTCACCTTCGAGACCGAGCAGAACGAAGACCTCGACGGCAACGGTGCCATCGGCGGGCTCGTGCTGCAGAGCTTCGACGTGTGCACCGGTGCGGTGAAGGTCATCGGCCGGGTGGATCCGGACTCGAACCACGATCCCCTCGCGATCGTGGACGAGGGACAGGTGTTCTCGACGCCGGCCGGTCGTTGCGCAGGACCGCTCGCCGCCCCCGGCGATCCGCCGCCTTCGTGCAGCGTCGCCGCGGATTGCCCCGACGGCACCTTCTGCAACCCGCTCACGCAGCACTGCACGCTGAACGCTCCGGGAAGCTGCCGCGCCGACGCCGATTGCCCGCCGGACGCCGCGTGCGAGCCGCAGCGGATCACGGTCGGCGTCCCCGTGCGCGACCTCGACGACGACGGCGTACCGGACGCGCTCGACAACTGCCCCGAGATGCCGAACCCGCTGCAGCAAGACGCCGACGGCGATCGGGTGGGCGACGCCTGCGATGCGCAGAACGGCCCCTGCGCGCCCGCGCCGCTGCCGGGCTGCGCGAGCTCCGTCGCGCCGTCGAAGTCGAGCCTGGTCGTCAAGCTCAACGCATCACCCGCGAAGAATCAGCTCTCGTGGATCTGGGGCAACGGAGCCGCGACGTCGTCGGGGAACTTCGGCGATCCGCTGGTCGGCGACGACTACGCGTTCTGCCTCTACGGCGACGCCGACACGACGCCGAGCCTGCTCGTCGACGTGGCGTTTCCCGCGGGCGGAACGTGCGCGGGCAAGCCGTGCTGGAAGGCGAAGGGCAAGCCGCCGGGCAGCAAGGGCCACGGGTACTCGCAGAAGAACTACGCCACCCTGGCGCTCACGCCGGGAGACGCCGGCAAGGCGAAGATCACCGTCAAGCTCAAGGGCACGGCGTTCGACGCGCCGACGCTTCCCGCGACGGCGCTGCCGCTGCGCGCACAGCTCCAGGGCGCGGGGCGGTGCTGGGACACGTCCTTCGTCGCGGGCGGTGTGCAGAAGAACACCAGCACGCAGCTGAAGGCGAAGGGTCCCTGACGTCGTCGAGCGGGCGCTCGCTGCCGCGGCAACGGAGCCGACGGGTGCGTCGATCGAAGGAGATCCGGCCGATGCCCCTCGGACCCGGCTCGCGGCCGACCGGCGAGCGGCCCGATCACGCGCGAGGTTCGCGTCGCGACGACATTTTAAACGCGAAGTTGAACGGATGGAGCGGCTGCGCGCCTTGTCCGCCGTGTCTCCGGCGCCCTAACGTGCCCGTCAAGCACCCCGACACCGCCGAGCGGGCCGGGGCTCCACGAGGGAACAGGAGACACGCGATGCCCAGCCCACGAACCACGCGATCCGCCTCGCATGCCGCGCTGCTCGGCCTCGTCGCCGCGCTCTCGACGGCCACCTCCGCGATGGCGCGGCCCGTGACGGCCTACGTCGTGAACTACGCCAGCGACTCCGTCACGCCGATCGACCTGTCCACCGGAACGCCGGGTGCGCCGATTCCGGTCGGCGCCGGGCCGACCGCGATCGCCATCACGCCCGACGCATCGAAGGCCTACGTCGCGAACGGCTCGGCGCACACGGTGACGCCCATCGACCTCGCGACGAACACCGCGGGCTCGGCGATCCCGGTCGGATTCCAGCCGTTCTCGATCGCGATCACGTCCGACGGCAGGACAGCGTGGGTCGCGAACTACGGCAATGTCTCAAGCGACCCCGTCAACGGTCCTTTCCCCTCGATCACCTCGATCGACACGGTGACCGACAAGGCAGGTCCGACGATCCAGGTTCCGAACCCCGAGGCCGACATCAGCTCCGCCCGCTTCGTCAACGTCTCGCCCGACGGGACGACGCTGTACCTGACGGGGGAGCGGCTGGTCACGCCGTTCGATCTGGTGAGCGGGACGTTCGGAACGCCGATCTACAACACCCCCAAGCCGACGGCCTCGTTGCTCTCGGTCGACGGCGCACACCTCCTGACCGCCAACACGTGGGGCGGCGGGATCGAACGGCTCGAGCTGCCGGGCCTGACGAAGGTGAGCCCGTTCAGCTTGCCGTACCCGCTGATCGCTGCGGGCAACAACGACCTGGCGCTCACGCCGGACGGCGCGAAGGCCTACGTGGGCTACGTCGAAGCCTTCGGGGGTGGCGTCATCCCGCTCGACCTCGGTACGGGCGTCGCCGGGACCAAGATCCCGCTCGGCGGGGTCGGAGGGGCGGTCGCGATCACGCCGGACGGCGCCACCGTGATCGTCGCGCGGCTCTTCGACCAGAGCGTCCGGCTCGTGTCGACGGCGACGAACACCGCCGGCGCGACGATCCCGGTCGGCAACCAGCCGGGTGCGATCGCGGTGACGCCCGATCAGGCGCCGATCGCGCGCCTCACGGTCACGCGCGCGCCCGCCGGATCGCCCACCACGTTCGACGCGTCCGCCTCGACGGTCGCCTTCGGAACCGTCGCGTCGTACGCCTGGGACTTCGGTGACGGGACGACCGACGTCACGACCACCCCGATCACGACGCACACCTACACCGGCGGCAGCTACACGGCGTCGGTGACGCTGACCAGCTCCGCCGGCACGTCGACCGGGCGCGTCTTCAACGGCCAGACCACGATGCGCAACGGCGGACCGCAGGCGCGCGCGACGTCGCTCGGCTCGCTGGCTCTGCTCGGCGCGCCGGTGGTGAGCCAGCTGATCCCGGCGGCCGGCCTCGTCGCCGGCGGGACCACCGTCAACATCATCGGCTCGGGCTTCACCGGAGTGACGTCGGTGACCTTCGGCGGCGTCCCCGCGGTGTCCTTCACGGTGAACGGCGACAACTCGATCACGGCCATCGCACCGGCGGCTCTCGGGGCGGCAACGGTCGACGTGAGCGTCGCCAACGTCCTCGGCGTCTCCGCCGTCACGCCGGCGGACCAGTTCAAGTACCTCGGATCCGTACCGGGGGTCACGGTCGCCTGTCCCGCCGGCGGGTGCATCGCCGTGTTCCCGACCGCGTCGGGCATGACGGTGTCGGCCTCGAGCCCCACGGGCTGCGCCGTGTGCAACATCGTCGGCGGCATCGAGCCGCTGGGCGGGCTGAACCCGAAGTGTCCGGGCGGTGCCGCCCCGCAGATGCTCCCCGCCGGCTGGGTCGATGCGTCGCAGAACGGCGGCGCGTTCAGCCAGATCGCGGCCAGCGTGTCCTACGCCATGACCAGCGCCGACGCGCGCGAGAACGGCAACCTCGCCTGGTTCAAGCTGGTCAGCGTCTGCTTCGTGAACGGCGTGCCCACCCCGGTGAGCCCGCTCAGCGCGGGCGGCCCGGCTGCGACGGTGGCGGCCGCACCCGAGCCGCCGAAGGCCGTCAAGCTGAAGGCGTGCTCGAAGAAGAAGCCGGTCCCGCCGTGCGTGCTCGGCAAGACGGTGGTCGACGGCGTCGCGCACGCCTCGATGCTGCTGCCGGCATCGGGCGGGACGTTCCGGGTCGTCACGCCGGAGGTCAAGATCCGTCGCCTCAAGCCGGACTCCGCCTCTCCGGGCGCCACCATCTCGATCATGGGAAGCAACATGAACGCCGTCACCGGCGTTCTGATCGGAGGCGCCGAGGCGCCGATCACCTCCCGGACGAAGACCAAGCTCCAGGTCACGGTGCCCGACGCGGTCGGCTCTGGAGACGTCACCGTGCTGACGCTGAGCGGTGCGGTGGCGGCACCGAAGCCTTTGACCCTGGCTCCGTAGAGATCCGCTCCGGCCGGTGTCGCGCAGCTCTCTCGCCGGCTGCGCGGCACCGACCGGAGCCGTCAGGCGCGCGGACGGTCGTACCGACGGACTCTTTGCTTGCTCTCTTCGCGCCCTGTCCCGAAGTCGGCCGCAGCGTGCTCCGTCACGACACCGCCGCGGACCGCTCGTACGGACGCATCGCCGGCATCGTGCGACGAGCCCCTTCGCGAAGGGTCTTCTTCCTGCAACCGCACCTCTGCGGACGCTCCGCGACACCCGGCGGCGTGGGAGCGCACGCTAGCGCCGCGGTGCCTTGCGCCCCTTCTTCACCTTGATCAGCGTGACGTCTTCGGAGCGCACCTGCACGGCGCCGCCGTCTGCCGGCGTGAAGGTCAGATCGACGGCCACGGTCACCTCCCCCGCCGTGCGTAGCTGCTTTGCGAGCGCCGGCGACAGCCCGATCCGGACAGCGACCGGCCCCTCCTTCTTCACCTTCTTCTTGACGGTGCGGAACGGCGGCTTCGGCGCCGCACCGGCCGCGAGGGCGGACGCGGTGAGCGCGCCCGTTCCCGGTGACACCACGAGCGTACCCGCTCCCGGTGCGAACACGTTCAGGAGGGGTCCGGCGACGGTCGTGTCCAGCGAGGCGACGGGGCGGACGGTGTAGACGGCCTCGCAGGTGATCCGGCGGTCCGGATCCGGCCCCTGCACCGGCATGAGGCCGGTGGCCGTGTCCGCGAGGGTACACGAGATCGTGATCGGCTCCCCTCGGCCGATGAGGCTCGACGAGCCCACCCAGGGACACGCCGGGGCAGGCCTCTCGGAGCTGATCGAGACGTCGGACCAGCAACCGGTCGACAAGAAGTAGAACGGCACCTGCTTCGGGTACTGGAAGTAGACGGCGCCGGCGATGGCGGCCTGGACGTCGCCATCCTCGGCGAGGACGCCGTCCTCCGCCGTGCACAAGGAGCGCACCGGACAGAAGTCGCGCACGAGGGTGCACTGGAACGGGGTGGGCTTGAAGATGTCGAATGAGGTCAGATACGGAACGAGGAACGAGCAGCTCGACCTGACGCTCCGCGCCGCGAGCGTGAAGGCGTAGGTCGCCGGCGTCGGATCGGTAGCACCGTCGAGCGTCACCGCCCGCACGTAGAGCGTGTGCGCCCCGAGCGGCAGGTTGTAGGCGACGTACGGCGACGTGCAGCGCTGGAACGTGCCGGCATCCACCCGGCACTCGAAGTTCGCACCCGGCGGCGTGCTCGTGAACTCGAACAGCGGCGCCGAGGACGACACCGCCGTCGGCCCGTTCGTGATCGTCGTGTCGGGCAGCGGCAGGATGCGGAACGTCCGGTTGACGATCTCGCTCTCGTTGCCGGCCTGGTCGTTGGCGATGCCGTAGACGACGTGGTTGCCGCTCGCGGTGACCGTCCCGCCGCACGGCTGCGAGCCGAAGGCCCCGAACGACGTCGGCGGCGCCGGCGGATCGACCACGCAGAAGCGGTTCCGGATTCCCGAGCTCGGCGCGGCATCGGTCACGTCGAGATTCACCACGACCCCGGTCAAGTATGCACCCGACGCCGCCGTCGTGCCGCTCAGCCTGAGCTGCGCTACCGGCGGCGTCTGGTCGACGACCAGGAGCCGCGAGGCCGGCGTCGGGTCGGTGCCGAACGCGTTGCTGGCGCGAACGGAGAACACGTGGTCGCCGGCGTCCAGAGCGGGCGACGTGTACGGCGACGTGCACGGCTCGAAGTCGAGGCCGTCGAGCGCGCACTCGAAGGTCGCATCCGCGGGCGGGATCGCTGCGAACTCGAAGGTCGCAAAGGCGCTGATCGACGAGGTCGGCCCCGACGTGATGACGGTGTCCGGTATGCCGGAGGTCGGCGGGACGTCGCGGCTGACCCGGATCTGCATGGGGCTCGCCTCCTCCGCCTGCGCCCAGGCGACGACGGGCACCCCGCCGCTCACGGTGAGGCTCGGCGTGATGCCGTCGAGGAAGGGGGTCTCGTTGATCGGGCTCGCGCCGCCGTCGACCTCGATCCAGGCGGTACCCGCGTCGTCGAGGCGCTTGACGCGGATCTCCTCGTTGTTGTCGTACTGGCTGAAGGCGACGTAGGGGACGCCGTCGATCGAGGTCAGGCTCGGATGCTGGCCCGCGCCACCGCCGGGGAGATTGATCGGCTGCGCGCCGCCGACGACCTCGGTCCAGCCCGTGCCCGCCTCGTTCAGCCTCGCGACCCGGATCTGAAAGCTGAACTCGTCGGCCTCACTCCAGGCGACCCAGGGGACGCCGCCGATGCCCGTCAGGCTCGGGCTGGCGGCGTACTTGTCGGGATCGTGGTTGACCGGGGCCGGACCGGAGCCGAGCTCGACCCAGGCGGTCCCGGCGTCGTTGAGCTTGCTGACGTGGATCTTCGGGTCGCCGTAGCCCTCCTGCCAGGCGACGAAGGGCACCCCGCCGATCGAGGTCAGGCTGGGTCCACCGGCCTGGGCGGAGGCGTCGTGGTTGATCGGGTTGCTCCCGCCCACCACCTCGGTCCACGCCGTTCCGGCGTCGTTGAGGCGGCTGACCCGGATCCGCGCCTCGGCGACGTTGGGCTCGGGCTGCTCCGCCCAGGCGACGTACGGGACGCCGCCGACGTCGGCGAGGCAGGGGTCATACGCGTTCTGGGTCGCGTCGTGGTTGATCGGGTTCGCGCCGCCGACGACTTCGCTCCAGCCGGTGCCGGCTTCGTTCAGCTTGGCGACCCGCACCTTCTGGCTGGTGCCGTCGTATTCGATCCAGGCCACCCAGGGCACGCCGCCGATCGCGGCGACGTGCGGGCGGAAGGCGTTGTCGGTCGGCGCGTGGCTGAGCGCGCCGCCGACATCGACCCAGTCCGCTCCTGCACCGTCGAGCTTGCTCACGTGGACGTCGGACTCGGTGGCGCTGGGGTGCGCCTCCCAGGCGACGTAGAGCGTGCCGTCGACGTCGGCGATGCTTGGATTGACCGCCTCGATGGCGGCGTCGTGCGTGATCGGGCTCGGCCCGCCGACGATCTCCTGCCACGCCGCCCGGGCGGCGGCCGGAGCGAGCAGCGTGACGCCCCAGGCGACGACGAGGGACGCGACGACACGCCACCGCGCGCCGTCGCCCCTGCGGAACGCGGAGCTCACGGTCCACCTCGAACGGCCCGCCGGCGTGATGGTCGCGAGTGCGGCGAGCAGCCACGTGGTGGCGTATCGTCGGATCTGCATGGGCGTGTCCTCCTCGGTTCTCGGACGGGTGTCGTTGCCCTCAGTGCGCGAGCGCCAGGACGATGCGGTCCACCCGCACGCCGGCGCGCGCGAACAGCTGCTCGACCAGCTCGCTCGACGCCGCATCGATCAGTGACAGCATCGCATCGTCCTCGGGCACGAGCGTCGCGTGCACGCAGCGGATCGGGCTGCCGTCGCGCCGCATCGCCGCGGCGCTCGCGCGCACGCGCGCCGTCGCATCGCGAAAGGCGTCGACCGTGATGCCGGGTCGGTAGTGCTCGACCAGGAAGCTCTGCGCGCCGCGGCCGGCGGAACGGGTCCGTCCGGGACTCATGCGCCCATCTGACGGAACCTGCGTCCCGCGCGCATCGGTGGATACCCTGCTTTTTGGTCGCCAGGATTCACTTCGCGACCAGGGATGCGCGCTGGTCGAGGTGAACCGTCATGCCGGTCGCGCTCTGCTCCTCGACCTCGAGCCGCACTCCGGTTCCCGCCACGACGACGCCGACCCACGGCGTCGAAGGCGTGCAGCACCAACCGGTCGGTCGGCTGCAGGCCGAAGGTCGCGTCGTGGTGCTGCTCGCGTCCGGGGAACGGATAGCCGACCGAGGTGAAGAACACCTCCGGGTGAGCGTCGGCCGGCAGGATCAGGCCGTACCCGGGGTGCAATGCGGTGCCTTTGTCCTTGTCGCGTCCGTCCCCCGTCGCGCCGTGCCGCACTGAAACGAACGGCGCCATTGACGATGACGCCTCCTTCGAAGGCCGTACCTCGTCCACGCGCGTCTGGCGCGGCCCTCGCCAGACGACCACCCCGTCGACGGCCGCACCGCCGGGGACATCGACCCGCTCGTCATCCGTAGTGGGTATCAGGCGAGGCTCCGCACGGCCGCGCCCACCGTCGAGCCGAGCAGCGCGGCCATGACCACCACGCCGACGCCGCGCGGCCGGACGAGGACCGCGCCGCGTCGGCGGTGCAGACCTCGATACCCGCGGCTACGGACGGACGACCGCCATCACGGCGCGACGACATCGACGAGCACCGCGCCGCCGAACGTCTTGTCGGCCTTCTTCTCGCCGCAGCCCTTGTCGAGCAAGGGCTTCGCCGGGTACGGATCGAGCACACCGGGCGCCGTCACCGTGCGCGGGCATTCGTCGTCCGCGGGGTGGGCGTCCGGTCCGCCGAGCGCCGCGTGATCGACGTGCGCCGACACCGAGAAGTCGGTGTGACCCGCGCCGTCCGCCGCGTCGTTGGCGCAGCCGAAGGTCGCGTCGAAGAGGACCTTTCGCTTCTGCGCCGGCTTCAGCACGATCGCCTTCGGCTTCTTCGCCGGGCGGAGAGTCGCGACCACGTCCGCACACGCGCCGGACGAATCGACGGTGACGTCGACCAGTGCGGCGAGCGTTGCGTCGTCGGGAATGGTCTCCACGTGACGGCTGCGATTCTGGATGTCGACCGTGATCGTCACGGCCTTGGTCGGCTTCCTCGCGGTCAGCTTGACGGTCTTCGGCGCCTTCAGCTTGACGATCGCGAGATCGTTCTCGTTGCCGCAGACCCCCAGGGTGCGCGTGACGTCGGCGGTGGCGGGTACCTCCTCGGTGTTGCCGATGCTGTCGCTGCCGACGCTGTAGAACGCGTAGGTGTTGCCGCTGGTCCCCGCAAAGGTCGCAGAGGTCGCGGTGGTGGCGTCCTGCCAGAGCGTGAACGGTCCGCCGTTCGCCGACACGTAGACCGAGTAGAAGACGATACCCGCCCCGACGTCGCTGCCCGACCAGCCGACGTCGATGCCGGTGTCGCAGGCGTCGGCGACGGTCGCGGACGTGACCGCGGTGACGGGCGGCGTCTCGTCGAAGCTGTTGCACCAGGTCGGCGTGACGATCGGATCGTTGACGTCGAAGACGATCGACGCGCCGTTGCAGATCGTCGCGCCCGCCGAGAGGCCGGGCTTCGGCTTGATCGTGAACGAGACCGAGCCGTCACCTTCCGGAGGCGTGACGTTCGGCGGCAGGAAGCCCGCGTCGGGATCGGTCGTGAGCTGCATCGTCGTCGGATCGACCGAGGTGAACGTCCAGTACACGAGCCCGGTGTCGGTGTTCAGACCGGCCTCGACGAGGACGATCAGGTTCTGCGCCGGACGGAGATCCACGCCGCCCGTGAACTGCTGCACTCCCGGCGGCACCGGCACGAGCTGGTTGCCGAAGCTCATCGCGCCGAGCGCGAAGGTCGAGAGGTCGACCTTTGCGGGATCGAGCTGGTCGGTGACCGTCACCACCTGCGCCGGCGCATTGGCCTGCGCGGGGTCGTTCTCGAAGTAGACGGTGTAGGCGAGCGCCGTCTCGGGCACCAGGAAGTGCGCGTCGCCGATGCCCGCGACACCGGTCTTCTCGTTCGGATCGTGCGAGACCCTGATCGGCGTTCCGAGGCAGTCGAGGCTGCCGGCACCGAGCGGATTGGGAATCGAGATCGTCGGGCAGTGGCGTGACGGGTCGTTCGGGACGCAGTACAGGTCGCCGTTGTCGTTCATGTGCACGCGGTGCCCCGGCAGCGCCTCGCAATGGTCCTTGCTCATCCGGCACCTCTTCAGGTTCGCGAGGAACTCCGAGACCGACATCCCATTGCGGAACGAGCACTCAGGTGGCCCAGGGATCGGCGGCGGATAGCAGCCGCCGTCGGATGCACGAGCCTTCCCGTCGCAGACGAGGTCGATGCAGCTGCATGCGTCCTGGAGGACGCCGGCCTTCGCGCAAGAGACGACCGGGCAGGCCTTGTAGGGCGTCGGCTCGGGCGTGGGCCCCGACTGCGCGAGAGCGTCGCGGGCCTCGAACAGGGTGGCCAGCGCCGCGACGAACTGCTGCGGGCCCAGCGACGCGCCCGCCGCCGACTCGAGGACCTCCTTCACCCCGTGCAGCGCGAGCTCGAGCTCGATCCACGTGAGCGAGTGGACGCGCTGTGCGACGCCTCCGGTCTGGACGAGCAACGCACGACCTTCGTCGGCGACCGCATCGAGCTGCTGGCGCGCGCGCTCCGCGAGGTCCGGCACGGCCGAGTCCGGGATCGTGACGAAGAGCTTCTCCTGCGCATAGGCGCGCGCGCCCGCGACGATCGCGTCGATGGTCTCCTGCGACGGCTCCGGCGTGAGCAGCGGCGCACCCGTCCCGGCGAACGACGTCACCGTCGCGCCGTGCGGCAGCGTCGGCGGCAGGGTCATCTGGAACTGCAGCGAGCTCGTGGACCCGGCGGGCACGACGGGCAGCAGGAAGGCGACGTTGGTCGTCCCGCTGGCGTCGCCGGCGTCGACGTCGCTGTCCTGGAGCTGCCAGTCGAGCTCGATCGCCGGATCGACGATCGGCGGCGCCGCGAACGGGAAGATCAGGTGGTAGCCCATGCCCGCGGCGAGCGACAAGGTGACCGGCACGTCGAGCGCGTCGACGTTGCCGCGGTTGCCGTAGACCAGCGTGAACAGCCCCGGCACCCCGGCGCGGATCCCGCTCGGTCCCGCGACGTACATCCAGACGTCGGCAGCCCGCGCGGGCTCGACCGTGAACGCACCGTCGAGGCGGCGGCTCTCACCGCCGGGATTGGTGACGACCACGTCCCACGCGCCTTGCGCTGCGCTCGCCAGGTCGACGGTCGCGGTCAATGCCGAGCGGCCCTCGTCAGCCTCGGCCGCATCGGCGACGATCGCCGGCTGTCCCGCCTGCTCGAGCTGCAGTGTCGCACCCGGCTCGATGCCGCTGCCGGCGACGTTCAGCAGCACCGTGCCACCCGCGCCACCACGTGCCGGCAGCACGCGCGCGACGGCGAAGCCCGCGACCGACTCGACGGCGCCGATGTCGCAGCGCACGCCGACCGGGCGCACGTTGCCGCGCTGATCGATCGCAGCGCAGGAAGTCCCGCCGCTGCCCGGCGTGGCCGGGTTGCCGGCGTCGATCGCGGGGCTCGCCGCGTTCGTCTGGTCGGCGGGCAGCGGCGCGTGCGTGCGCGTCAAGCCGCCGTTGTCGGCGAGCGCGCCGAGGCGTGCCGGTACGCCCGTGACGTTTCCGGTGGTGTCGCCGACGATCTGGCAGTTCGCCGTCGACTGGATCAGGTTGTAGCCCTCGGACACGATCCTGCCGCCACAGTCCGGGCCGTAGCCTCCGCTCGTCGTGTTGCTGGCGATGATCGTGTTGCGCACCGTCACCGGCTGGGTGCCGATGATGTAGAGGCCGCCGCCGTACGGCGTGCCAGCGTTCTTGGTGATCGTCGTGCTCTCGATGCGTGTCACGCTTGCACCGTCAGGGCTGCTGAGGCCGATGGCGATGGCGCCGCCGCCGCCCGTGTTGCCGCTCAACGTCGAGTTGCGGACGGTGACGTTTCCGCCGAAGTTCGCGATCCCGCCGCCCGAGTTCGCGGTGTTCCCCGAGATCGTGCTGCCGAGGACGGTGACCAGTCCGTTGTTGTTGATGCCGCCGCCCCCGTAGCCCCCCGTGTTGCCGGCGATCGTGCTGTCGATCACCGTCACCGTGATCGGCCCGCCGCAGCACGTGTTGTTGATTCCACCGCCCCCGGAGCTCGCCGTGTTGCCGGTGATCGTGCTCCGGAGCACCGTCAGCGTACCGAGGTTGTAGATCGCGCCGCCGGAGCTCGACTGGTTGTTGGTCACGATCGTGTCGGCGAGCGTCAGTGTGCCGTGGTTGTTGATCGCGCCGCCGCCGCCGATCGCGTAGCCGAAGCCGCCACGACCGCCGGTCAACGTGACGCCGCTGATCGAGACCGTCTTCAGCTTGCTGATCGCAAAGAGGCGATCGGTGCCGCCGCTCTGGACGATCGTCTGGTCGGCGCCGGCGCCGACCAGGTCGACGTTGCTGTTGACGCAGACGGCGGCGACCCTGATGCCGTTCTCGCTGTCACCGTACGCGGCGGCGAAGAAGCACGGCGACGCGACGCTCAGAGTGTACGTGCCGGCCGGCACGACGATCGTGTCCTGTGCCGCGTCGCCGTTGGCCTTCGTGATGGCGCCGCGCAGGCTGCAGTCGCCGGGCGTCGCGTCGGAGCACGCCGTCTTGCTCGCGTCGTCGACCGTCGTGTCGACCTGGTAGGTCGCGGCGCGCGCGTCGGTCGCCGACACGGCCGTCAGCGCGACGGCCGCGCTCACGAACGTCAGCGCGAGCACGGCGGCCACGCGCAGGGCGTGGAACGTCGAGCGGAAGTGCTCTTCAATGGCGTACTGCACGATGCATCTCCTCGGTCGTTGAGGCGGCTCCCCAAGATGGACGATCCCGTGGCGTGGGCCGGGGAGCGTCACAGACCTCCGCGGACGGCGCGGACGTGGATCGTCGCGAGCGGATCGCTGAGGAGCGAGAAATCGACCCCGCCATTCGTGAAGTTCACGGTGGTGCCGAAGACCGGGAAGAATTCCCCCACCGTCGACGTCCAGTAATCGCCCCCGGAGGTACACGAGCAGATGAGCTGCGTGCAGCCCGCGAAGCACTGGTGGAGGCGCGTATCGACCGCGGGCGAAATCCCGCCGAGGTCGAGCAGCGTCTCGAGCTCGAAGCGGTTCGGGAGACGCCAGTCGTCGTGTCCGGCGTAGAGCGACGAGTTCAGCTCCGCGATCTTCGCCATCGCGGCGTCGAAGGAGTACCAGGTGTCCTTGTCGTGGATGCTGTCGTCATCCGTCAGCTTCTCCCACTCGAGGCCGGTGGCGTAGTCCCGGACCGTGAAGCCGATCACCTGGTAGGAACGCGCGACGCCCGCCTGGAACTCCCCGTCCTGTCCCGTACCGGCACAGGGAATCGCACCGGGCGTGCTGGACGTCGAGAAGCAGTGGATCTGCGCGGTCTTGAGCGGCCGCGCCGCCGGCAGCACCGGGGCCCCGCCGCCGCCGAGCGAGTTCGCCAGGGCGTCCGAGGACACGTCGATCACGGACTGGACGGTTGCGACGTCACCAAAGCTCGGGCAGTCGGCATCCTGGGCGGCCGCCTTCGCCTCGGCCTTCGCCCACGCCGCCTGCAGCCTCGTCTGGCACGCGGCCATGGCGTCCGCGCGCTTCGCGGCGTCGGACGAGATCACGTACTTCGCCTCGGCCGTCTGCAGGCAGGCGGAGTACTTCCCGGCGGCGATGTTCTTCGCGGCCTGACAGGTCTCGGCCGCGGTAGGAGCCGCCGTCGCGCGGCTGGTCAGGCCGATCGTCGCGAGTGCGGCGAGCAGCCATGTCGTTGCCCCTCTTCGGATCTCCATCGCGTCAGGCCTCCTCCGACTCGTTGCGTCTCGTGTCCTGCTTCCCGCGGTGCGCGAGCGCGGTGACGATGCGATCGACGCGCACACCCGCGCGGGCGAAGAGCTGCTCGACCTGATCGCTCGATGCCGCGTCGATCACCGACAGCACCGCCTCGTCCTCCGGCACCAGCGTCGCGTGGACGCAGCGGACCGGGCTGCCGTCGCGCCGCATCGCGGCGGCGCTCGACCGCACGCGCGCGATCGCGGCACGGAAGGCATCCGCCGTGATGCCCGGACGGTAGTGCTCGACGAGGAAGCTCTGCGCACTGCCGCCGGCCTGGCGGCTCGAAGCTGGACGCATGCGCGCATCTGGGAGCATCGGCCTCCCGCGCGCATCGGGGGAGACCCTACTTTTTGGCCCGAGCCCTCTGCCCACGCTCGCGCAGCGCGACGCCGAGCTCGGGTCGCCCGCGGATGCCGAGCTTGCCGTAGACGCGGCCGAGGTTCGCCTCGACGGTCTTCGCGCTCAGGAACAGCGTCGCGGCGATCTCGCGGTTGGTCCGCCCCGCGGCCGCGAGCTCCGCGACGCGCGCCTCGGTCTCGGTCAGGTGGTCCGGTGCGCCGCGTCGGATCGGCACGCGGCGCAGCTCTTCCAGAGTACGCGCGTGCCAGAGACGCATGCCGCAGCGCTCGAACAGTGCCAGTGCTTCGTCGAACGCGTCCTTCGCCGCACGCCGCTCGACGCGCCGCCGCGATACCTGCCCGAGCACCAGCAGCGAGCGGCCGAGATCGATCGGCAGCGCGAACGTGCGCAACGATTCGACCGAGCGCCGTGCGGCGGCGAGCGCCGCGTCGAGGTCGCCGCGCGCGGCGGCGAGCAGGGCGGCGCCGCGGTCCATGCGGGCCGCGAGCCAGTGGCGCCCGTTGGCGCGCAGCTGCTGCGTGTACGGATCGATCAGGGCCGCGGCCTCGTCGAGCTTGCCGAGCCCGACCTTCGCCTCGACGAGCTCGGACAGGAGGTTGAACGGCTCACCGAGCAGGTACGCCGTCGGGAGCGGCCCGATCGCGCGCTCCGCCGCCGCGAAGTCGCGGAGCGCCATCTCGAGGGAAACGGCGACGTTCGTGAGCGCGAGGCCGCCGACCAGATAGCCCGCCCGCTCGACCAGTGCCCGGGCCTCCGCCAGCGCGGACCGGGCCTCTGCGACCTCGCCGCGAAAGATGTGGCGCTGGGCCAGATACCCCAGCGCCGCACCGTGCATCGTCTCGTTGCCGATCTGCAGGCAGAGCGTGATCGCCTGCTCGGCCCGGCGACCGCACTCCTCGCCGTCGCCGCGGTACCACTCGAGCGCTGCGAAGTTCACCAGCAGGAGCGGCAGGTCGCTGTCCTCGCCGCGCTCCATCGCCCAGTCGACGATCTCGCGCAGCAGCACCTTCGCGTCGTCGACGTGGCCTTCGGCGATCGCGAACTGTCCCGCCAGCGCCGTCGGACGCAGCGTGAGCAGCGTGGGACGCGAGCGGTCCTCGAGGGCGCGGGCGCGCTCGAGCTGCTGCCAGCAGCCGTCGATGCACTCGCCGAGGTAGCTCACCGCCATGGCGTCCATCGCCAGCGCATCGGCGAGCAGCCCGGGATCGTCGCGGCTCTCCGCCGCCGCTCGCACCGCGCGAACGTTGCGCACCGCCTCGGCAAGGTCGCCGGCGCCGTTGGCCGCGAAGCCAAGATCGAGCTGGATCGCGCCGCGCAGATGAGGCTCGGTCGCGCAGGCGAGCGCGTCGCGCAGGTGTGCCATCGCGTCGGGGAAGCTCGACTCCTCGGCGCGGATCCGTCCCAGCAGCTGCAGCACACGCGCCCGCTCGTCGGGCGACGCGTCCTCCTCGAGGAGCGGCGTCAGCAGCGCGCGGGCGCGCGTGCGATCGCCGGCGTGGAAGAAGTGCCCGGCGGCGCGGAGCGCACGCTCACGACGCGCCACCGGATCGCCCGACGGCGTCAAGTATGCAGCGCGCTCCTGCAGCTCGCCGGCGGCGTCCGGCGC
>JAIEPK010000021.1 GCA_019749875.1 Candidatus Binatia bacterium
GGCCGAACAGCGCGTCCGCGAGCGGGGCGGCGGCTGCGCCCGCGATCGCACGAGCGCCGCTCGCGGCGGCTCCGTCACGCGGGGAGAGCAGCGCACCGCCACCATCGATCCCGCCGGCGGGTGCGCGTGCCGCCGAGCCACCCCTGCCGTCAGCGGCAGAGCGCTCGACCAGCGCCGCCCCCGCGGGTGAGCAAGCACGCTGGAAGGCGGTGGTCGACGCCCTGCAGCGCGCGAGCGCGTCGCGGTTTTTCCGCTTGTCGTACTCGAAGGTGGTCTCGGTCGGCGACGATGCGATTCGCGTCGCGCTCACCGGTCGGGAGGCGGTGGCCGCGCTGTCGGCGGCGGAGCTCAAGTCGGCGATCGAGGAGGCGGTCGAGCGGGAGTTCGGTCGCAGGCTCGCGTTCGAGCCCGTCGTGCAAGGGGACGGGAGCGTGCCCTCGACGCAGGGCAACCACGCTGCCCTCGATCGGCAGGCACGCGAGGATCCGGTCGTGCAGCTCACGGTCGAGATCCTCGAAGGCCGTGTGGAGGGCGTGCTGCCACGGGCGCGGCGCGAGGTCTGAGCGCAACCCCGGAGGACTGCAGGACATGGCGAATCCATTCGAAAGCATGGGCGACCTGATGAAGCAGGCGAAGCTCATGCAGGAGAGGCTGACGAGCCTCCAGGAAGAAGTCGGCGCGCGCACCGTGGAGGCGTCGGCCGGCGGCGGCATGGTCACCGTCAAGGTCACGGGCAGGCTGCAGGTGGTTTCGGTCACCATCGATCCCGAGATCCTCAAGAGCGGCGACCGCGAGATGCTGCAGGACCTGGTCGCCGCGGCGGTGAACGAGGCCATCCGTCAAGCGCAGGCCATGATGAGCGACGAGATGTCGAAGCTCACCGGCGGACTGCGCATCCCCGGCCTCGGCTGAACGATCTGCCACGCACGCACCGATGCCGACCGCTCTCACACCGTCCATGCAGCGCCTCGTCGAGGAGCTGAAGCGTCTGCCCGGCATCGGCGAGAAGACGGCGACGCGGCTCGCGTTCTACGTCCTGCGGTGCGACCACTCGTTCGCCGCCGACCTCGCGCAGGCGTTGCTGAGCGTGAAGGAGCAAAGCCGTCTGTGCTCGCAGTGCTTCGGCCTGACCGAGCAGGATCCGTGCAGGATCTGTGCGGATCCGCGGCGACACCCCGAGGAGGTCTGCGTCGTGGAGGAGCCCGCCGACATGCTGGCCCTCGAACGTGCGCAGGAGTACCGCGGCCACTACCACGTGCTCGGCGGAGCGCTGGCCCCGCTGGACGGCATCGGTCCCGAGCATCTGCGCTGTGCCGAGCTGGTGGAGCGGGTGAAGCGCGGCGGGCTGTCGGAGATCATCGTCGCCACCAACCCGACCGCCGAGGGCGAGGCGACCGCGCTGTACATCGCACGTCTGGTGAAGCCGCATGGGGTGCGCGTGACGCGGATCGCGCGCGGCCTGCCGGTCGGTGGCGACCTCGAGTACACCGACGCCATCACGCTCTCGAAGTCGCTGGAGGGCCGGCGCGAGATGTGAGTTGCGGGCGGCGGCGCAGCGCCGGCCCGGCCCCGATGGCGGTTGTTCGCGTTTCCGGGGGGTGTTACAGGGAGCAGACCGGGTATTCTATGGCAGAGCCGCAGACGAAGACCTCCACCGCGCGCAAGACGGCCGGCAAGGGCCCCGAGCCCCAGGCCGCGGCGCAGAATCTCCACTTCCGCGAGCTCGTGCCGCCGACGATGAACATCGATTTCGTCGGCAAGCGCTACGCGTTCATCATCGGCTCGTCGATCCTGAACGTGCTGGCGATCGTCCTCTTCGTGACGATCGGCCTCAACTACGGCGTCGACTTCCGGGGCGGCACCGACATGCGTGTCCGTTTCGCCGATCCGACCACCGCCTCCGCGGTGCGCGACGAGCTGTCCGGCCTGAGCCTGCGCGACCTCGCGGTGCAGGACTTCGGCTCGACCGGCAAGGAGTTCCTGCTTCGCTTCGAGATCGACGAGGGCGAGCAGATGAGCTCGATCACCCAGACGATCTCCGGTGCGCTCGCGAAGACCCACACCGGCGACAAGGGCTTCGAGATCCTCAGCACCGAGAGCGTCGGTCCCAAGGTCGGCGCGCAGCTCCGCCAGCAGGGCTTGATGGCGGTCGCCTTCGCGACCATCTGCATGGGCATCTACATCGCGCTGCGCTTCCAGTGGAGCTTCGGCATCGGTGCCGTCGTGGCCCTCGCGCACGACGTCCTGATCACGATCGGTGCGCTGGTGCTGACCCGCCTCGCGTTCGATCTGACGACGCTCGCAGCGCTCCTGACCGTCGTCGGTTTCTCGGTCCACGACACCATCATCGTGTCGGACCGCATCCGTGAGACGCTGCGCCGCAATCCCAAGATGGATCTCGCGGACGCGATCAACCGCAGCATCAACGAGACCCTCTCCCGTACGCTGCTCACCACCGGGACCGTGCTGCTCGTGCTCGTCGCGATGGCGCTGTTCGCCGGCTCGACGCTGCGCCCGTTCGCGGTGACGCTGATCGTCGGATTCATCACCGGAACGTACTCGAGCATCTACATCGCAGCGCCGATCGTCCTGCTGTGGACGGATCGCTCGAAAGTCGCGGCGTAGCAGATCACGCGGCCTCGTTCGCGGCCGTCACCCCTGAATCCCGACCTGTGCACGCGACGCTCGCCGTCGCGGACCTCCTCGGGTATGGGAGGAGTCGGACGAGCTTCGTGCCCCCGTAGCTCAGGTGGATAGAGCACAGGATTCCTAATCCTGGGGCCGCGTGTTCGAATCACGCCGGGGGCATTGCATCATCCGCCGAGCGGGCATGTCCGCGCCGACGTCTCGCGGGCGGCTTCCTTGTGGTGCCCCGAGGAACGAATCGGTACGTCCGGCGAAGCGCCGGCCCGCCGGCCGATCAGCGGGATCGCGCAACGCCGCGTAAGGCGAACCGCGCCCCGCCGGCGGTGCGCGGGCGTGCGCGTTCAGCTAGAGCCGCCGCGCGCGCGGCCGAGCGCGGACGCGTGGGGCAGGCACGATCGTGACGAGTCGAAAAAAGGGCCTACGCGACAGCGGTATGCGCCGACGGGCGTCGCGCATCGGCAGCGCGCTGAGCCCGCTCGGACGACGCCTCCTGCAGCGCACGCTCGATCTGTTTCTGCCGATCGAGCGCAACGTGCCGCTGTCGGATCTCGGCGAGGTGCGCAGCATCCTGCTCGTGCGTCCCAACTTTCGTCTCGGCAACGCGCTGATCACCAGCCCGCTGATCGGCGCGCTGCGAGCGCGCTTTCCCGATGCCCGGCTGGATTATCTGGGCGGGGAGGGCACGCTCGCGGTGCTCGACCACCTGCAGCTCGATCAACGCATCGTGATGTCGCGCGGCTTCGTCCTGCGGCCGTGGCGCTTCGTCGCGCTGTTCTTGGAGCTCCGCCGGCGCAAGTACGACCTTGCGGTCGAGGGCGCGATGGGATCGTTCTCGGGCGGGCTCTACACCTGGCTGTGCGGGGCGCGCCACCGGCTCGGCGTACCACGGCGCAACGAGCGCTTCCTGGACGTCCGGCTGCCACCGACTCCGGTGGCCCATGCCTACGACGGTCCGGTCGCGTTCGCAGCGCACCTGGGTGTCACGTGCGCGGACCGTCCGGTGTACGTCGTCGCGCCGCTGGAAGAGCGCGCTGCCCGCGACTTGCTGACGGCTCGTGGCCTGGTCACGCCGGAGGGGGACGTCGCGTCCTTCGTCGCGCTGTTCGTCGGCGGCCACGGCAGGAAACGCTGGCCGGTCGAGCGCTGGGTCGCGATCGCCGAGGCTCTGCATGGCGACGGCGTTCGGGCGGTCGTCCTGGTCGGACCGGAAGAGGCGGATTCGTTGCCACAGCTGCGGAACGCGCTGGTGGGCCACGCGGAAGTCATCGAGCCGCAGGCGCTGCGAACGTTCGCCGCCGTGCTCGCCGCAGCGGCCCTGGTGGTGACGCCGGACTCGGGACCGATGCACCTCGCGGTCGCCGTGGCGACCCCGGTCGTGGCCGTGCTCGCGAGCCGCGGCTCGTCGTTCTTCCGGCCGCGTGGTCCCTCCGACGTGGCACTGGTCGAGCCGGGCGTCGCGGACGTCATCGAGGCGCTTCGTCGCCATCCGACGTACGGCCGTCTCACGGACGTGACGCGGCCCGCGGCAGCGACCGCCTGAGCGGCTTGCCGGGGTCCGAGGCCGCCGATATGACCACGGCAGACGGCAGCGTCCTCTGCGAGGGCTGCCATCGGGAGCGGATGCCGTGAAGCGAGAGGAGTACGAGGCCCGCGAGGCTCAGCTGCTCGCGCCGTGGGCGATGCGGAGCGCGGACTCGCGTGGCCGTGCCCATCCCGAGCCGGAGCATCCGCTGCGCACGGCGTTCCAGCGCGATCGCGATCGGATCATCCACTCGGCGGCATTTCGCAGGCTCGAGTACAAGACCCAGGTCTTCGTCAATCACGAGGGGGACTACTACCGGACGCGCCTCACGCACACGATGGAGGGCGCGCAGATCACGCGGACCATCGCGCGTGCCCTGCGCCTCAACGAGGATCTCGCCGAGGCCGTGGTGCTCGCGCACGATCTGGGACACACGCCGTTCGGTCACGCCGGCGAGCGCGTCCTGAACGGCCTCATGGAGCCCTTCGGCGGCTTCGAGCACAACGCGCAGAGTTTGCGCATCGTCGAGCTGCTCGAGGAGCGCTATCCCGACTTTCCAGGGCTGAACCTCACGTGGGAGGTGCGCGAGGGCATCGTCAAGCACTCCTCGGAGTACGACCGCCCGCTGGTGCAGCTCTTCGATCCGTCGGTCGCGCCGTGCCTCGAGGCCCAGATCGCCGACTTCGCCGACGAGATCGCCTACAACTGCCACGACATCGACGACGGCCTTCAGTCGGGCATGCTGCTGCCCGAGGAGATGGACGCCGTCACGCTGTGGCGCGAGCACCACGCGGCGACGCGCGAGCGCTGGCCCGACGCGCCGTTCTCGATCCTCCGCTACCAGACGGTGCGACGCATCCTCGACGCGATGGCCTCCGATCTGGTGGCCTTCGTCGAGAGCGAGATCGCGCGACGCGGCATCCGCTCGGTAGCGGACCTGCGCGCCGTGCGACCGCGCCTGGTCGAGTACAGCCCGCACATGGCGCCGCGCATCCGCGAGCTCAAGGACTTCCTGATGGACCGCCTGTACATGCACGTGCGTGTGACGCGCATGGGCGTCAAGGCTAAGACGGTCATCACCGGGCTGTTCCACACGTACTTCGACGAGCCGCGCCAGATGCCGCCGCACGTCTATGCCCAGGTCGACCGCGGCGAGGACAAGGCGCGCGTGATCGCCGATTACATCGCCGGCATGACCGATCGCTTCGCGCTCGACGAGTACAAGAAGCTCTTCGATCCCCTCGAGAAGGTATGAAGCGCCGCGTCGCCCTCGAGATCCACCGCGAGGATCACAAGATCGATGCGCTGGGACGGATCTTCCTCGGTGCCACGGAGCGCGACGAGACGCTGTCGCTGCTGCGCGGCTACCTCGGTCCGCAGGCGACCTTGCGCCACGTCGAGCTGGACGACGCCATCTTGCGGGTCGAGGCCGACGTGCGCGAGTTCGCCGACGAGAGCCGCAACCTGGTTCTCATGGCGCGCGAAATGCTCCGTGCAGGTCGTGTGAAGGCAGCCCTCGGCCAGCTCCAGGAAGCGCTCCGTCTGGCGCCGCTCAGCCCGGATGCCCTCAAGACATTGGGTCGGGTGTACTACCGCCACCGGGAGCGCGAGATGGCCCGACGTTACTTGACGCGAGCGCGAGAGGTCGCTCCGGCGGACCTCGAGGTGCTCCGGCTGCTCGCCGAGATCGCGCTGCACGAGGACCGCCGGCTCGCGGCGCGCGAGTATCTGGAGCAGGTGCTGATCGTGAACCCGAACGATCGTCGTGCGCGCACCGCGCTCGCGCGGCTGCAGCCGGAGGACGCCGAGCACATTCGCGCCGCCTTGCGGCGACGCGCCGAGACGGACGGGGAGTAGCGTCCCGAAGACCGCGTGCTGCGCGTTCGCCGAGAGTTTCCCCGGAGGGTGCGCGGCCATCCTAGACCGCATCGCATGGCGCTGGGTGTCGAGTCCGGCATAATCCCCAATAGCGGGGGATTATGCCGGACTTGACACCAAGCCTCAGATGAGCCATCTTCCCTGTCATGGCGAACGTCGAGACCACGCATCCGAGCCGTAGCCTCAAGGAATTGCAGGAGCAGTTCGGCACCGAGGAAGCCTGCAAGGCGTATCTCACCAAGCTGCGCTTCGCGCACGGTGTGTTCTGCCCGCGCTGCGCCTGCACCGAGCGCGTCTATGCGCTCAAGGCTCGCCCGCATCACTGGGTCTGCAAGAACTGCGCGCCGAACGGCTATCGGTTCTCGGTGCTCACGGGGACCATCTTCGAGAACACCAACATCCCGCTGCGCACGTGGTTCCAGGTCGTCTACCTGATGTGCCAGAGCAAGAAAGGCATCTCTGCCCTTCAGGTCTGGCGCATGATGGAGCCCGTCCGGGGCAAGCGCGGCAGCTACCGCACGGCTTGGTACATGTGCCACCGGATTCGCGCTGCGATGATGGACGAGAACGGCCCTCTCGGCGGTATCGTCGAGGTCGATGAGACGTACATCGGCGGCTCGGATCGGAACCGCCACAAGGGCAAGAAATCCATCGACGTGCGCAAGAAGCAGCAGAAGTCCGAGTACCGGAAGCCCGGCGAGTCCGTGGGCTTTCTGAAGGTCGGCGTGATCGGCGCCATCGCCCGCAAGGGCAACGTCGTGGCTCGTGTGATCGGTTCGCTCGACGCGCCGACCAAGCAGGAGTTCGTCCGCCGTCTCGTCGGCAAGGGCAAGTTCAAGATGCTCTTCACCGACAAGGACCACGCCTATCGCTACGTGCAGCGCGGCCTGCATCATGAGGCCGTCGACCACTCGCGCGGCGAGTATGTTCGCGGGTTGGTTCACACCAACACCATCGAGTCGTTCTGGTCGCTGCTGAAGCGCGGCGTGATGGGCTCGTTCCACCACGTGAGCAAGGAATATCTCCCGCTGTACCTTCAAGAATTCACCTTCCGCTTCAACCAGCGGAAGAATCGGGACATCTTCGAGCGTGTGCTCGCAGGATGCTGAGGACGCGCCCATGGCCAAAAAGCCGAAAGGGAAACCGCCCGCGAGGCAACGCGACTCAGCCGACGGCGTAGGCGACGACAAGAAGCCTCGCGGAAAGCCGGTGAGCCTGTTTCCGCTGACATTCGATGAAGCGATGCGAAGGCTCGTCAAGGAGAAACCCCCAGCGAGCGGCCCGGATCGCGGAGAGCGCGATCCTTGACGCCAAGAGAACGTGGACTGATTGCACTGTTCCTGGTCGGCGCAGTTGCGATCGGACATCTTGCTTCACAACCACCAGCCCCACGTATCAGGGAAGACGCTCAACCAGAGCAGCAGCATCGCCAATGCGACACCAAGTTGGCCGAAAAGCCAGGCGCGACTGCTCCCGTTCACTCCAGCGTGGGTGGCCCACCATCCAGCTCCCAAAGCGAGCGCCAGTCGTCGACCTATGGGTGGGGCATGATGGCGGATTGGTGGATGGTGATCCTGACTGCGATCCTCGTGCTGATCGCCTTCCTCCAGTGGCGGGCTTTCGTCAAACAGCTGCGCGCGATGAGCGATGGGCTCAAAGTCGCCAGCGCTAATGCTCAAGCCGCCGCTGAAGGCGCGAAGGCGGCTCAAACGAGCGCCGACGCAATGGTCGCATTTGAGCGCCCGTGGGTAGTCTCGCGCGCAGAGGGCCCACCGCGTCATGCCTTTAGCGAGACCATTCGCAAGGCCATCGGTCTCGGGGGTGAAGTTGACACGTCCGAACCCGACATCGAACCCACTGCAAATTCCGAGTTCAGAATATCGGTCCGCTTGCGGGACTACGGGAAAAGCCCGGCTTGGCTCATCGATATCGGATGTAGCTGCGGGGTTGTGCCCATGCCGGTATCCGAACCCGCGCCAGCCGTAAGCCCGCCGTCGCACGGAAGCCGTCTGCTCACGCCGGGGGGGAAGGGGCATCGGGTGACGGTATCCGTCGAGCTGTCCCCGGCTGACCGTCAGGCGATGACAACGGGACCATGCGCGATTGCGGTGATTGGAAGTTACCGCTACCGCGATCCTCGTGGGGTCGTTAGCCGGAGCGGCTTCTGCTACCTCTATTCGCGGATCGGCGGACTCCATGCTCCTCGGGGCGAAGACCCCTGGAAGTGGAGTTCTTGGTTCGTGACCGACGGCCCCGCTCACTACTTCAGGACAGAGACCGAGAACGAGAACGAGGGCGAGGCCGCCCAGAAGGGCAGCCGACACTCGTAGCCGCCGGCCTGTCGGGGTCACAGATAACCCCGCATCCGCTCGGTGTCGAGTCCGGCATAATCCCCCCGCTATTTGTCATAATCTATCTTATCGGACATTGATGGTGGCGGCGCCCTGTAGGAAGGAGCCGAGAGAGGACAGCGGCGCTCGTTCGAATCCACCGCAGAGCGCGTACGCCCTGGGAACCGTAGAGCGCGTACGCCCTGGGAACCGTGCCTCCGTCTGGCTGGGCTCTCGCCGTCGGTTCTGGGAGATCACGAAGCAATCCGACTCGAGGACTGGAGCGGCCGCCGGGATGGCGTGGATCACAGGGACGCCGAATCCCATCGCGCTAGCATCGCGGGCGGGCGTCTGAATCAGATCGCACGTGGTGCTTCGTGCGATTGCGTCGGACGGCGCCGACGATTCGCGCGTACGTGCGTGGTTCGAACGGGCCGCGCCGCCGGCTGGGCGGTCGTCGACAGCCACAGCGACAGCACTCTGCTGGTCGCCGGGGTTGGCGGCGCGGGCCAACCCGACGATCGGGGCTGCGCCATGACGCGAGATCGCCCGCGTGGAGGGACGCTCGCATCCCTTGGCGGAGCACCCGACGAACGCCGCTCGGTGATCCTCGGTCCGTCCCATGACCCGGCGGACGCCAGCACGAACCGTGCCGGGCGTGCGTCAAGAGCAAGATATGGGCCGCCCTGGTGCGGACAGGCGCCCTTCCCCGGTCCGACTACTCGATCTGAATCGGGGAGCCGGCCCCGCCGAGCGGCAGCGACATCGGATTCGGGCTCGCCGGCGGCTGGACCCCGAGCGCCGTCAAGCGCATGCGCACCTGTGCCGCCGCCGCTCCATCGGGCTCGTCTGCGAGATACTGCTTGTACAGCTCGATCGCCTTTTCCTTGCTGCCGTCGGTCTCTTCGATCCGCGCCAGACGGACGCGAGCTTCGGGACCGAGCGGACCGTCGAGCAGGACGGCACGATCGAGCTGCTCACGAGCTCCACTGGCATTGCCGGTTTCGGCGAGTGCCCGTCCGAGCGCGACGCGGCCGATCTGCTCGAGCGCGGGGCTCGGTGCGGAGCTCACGAATTCGGTCAGGAGCGGAACCGCGTCCGCTGGCTTGTTCGCATTGAGCGCCGCGCGTCCGGCGTAGAGCTTCGCGAGGGTTCCGTACGGCGTGCTGCCGTACGAGCTTGCGAGGGTCGAAAAGTCCTTCTGCGCCTGGTCCCACTGCTCACGCTTGAAGAGCTCGTTGGCACCGTAGAATTGCCGCGCGGCAGCTTCGGCGCGCGACTGCATGTACCAGCGGATGCCGGCTGCCAGCAGGACGAGCGCGATCGCTGCACCGATGACGATGGCGACGGTGGTCTGATTCTTCTGCGCCCAATCGATGGCGCGCGTGGTCAGCGAGATGAACTCGTCCGGCTGCTTCAGGTCCTTGTGGCGAAGCTTCTTGCCGTGCGCCGGTGTGTGCGTCGTGGCCTGGGTCATTGGCGTTCCCGTCGTCCTCGTCCCCTGCCCCGTCACATTTTGTATTTGAAGTCCTCGGGAACCATCTTCTCGAGGATCTCCGCCCACTTGTCGCGCGAGACGTTGGAAAGGTTCTGCTCTTTCTCGTCATCCGCCTGCTGGAGGACGCTCGACTGCTCGAGGACCTTCTTGGCGACGTAGATCGGGCTGTTGGTGCGCAGCGCCAGCGAGATCGCGTCACTCGGACGCGAATCGATGGACAGGAGCTGGTCGTGGCGCCGCAGACGAACCGTCGCGAAGAAGGTGTTGTCCTTGAGATCGGTCACCTCGATCGCCTCGACGGCCGCTCCGAGCTCGTTGATGACGGTGTTCAAGAGGTCGTGCGTCATCGGACGCGCCATCTTGACCCCTTCGAGCTCGGTGGCCATCGCGGTCGCCTCGAGGAGGCCGATCCAGATGGGCAGGTTCAGCTTGTTGTCTGCGTCGCGCAGTACCACGATCGGCGTCTTGGTCACCGGATCGAGGGTCAAGCCACCCACGCTCATCTGTATGAAATCTCCGCGGGTCATCCGACCCATACCTATCCACCGGCGGGGTGCGGGTCAACGTCGCCGGAAACGCGCAAACGGCCGTCCAGAGAGGGTTTTCAGGACAGTACGAGCCGGTCGACGACGCGGTAGAGCTGGTTCAGGTTGCGGCACTCCTCGACCACGTCGCAGAAGGCCATGTAGCGGTCCATTTCACTGTCGCCGAAGCCCCACGTCGTCTTGTTCTCGGGGTTCAGCCAGATCACCTGCTTCGCCTTGCGCTGCACGTCGCGCAGCACCCACTCGTGCGGCAGGTTGTAGTTGTTGCGGGCGTCGCCGAGCACGATGACCGTCGTGCGGCGGTTGATCGACGCGAGATGATCGCGATGGAACATCTTGAACGCCCGCCCGAAGTCGGAGTGGGCGAAGACGTTGATCACGTCGCCGCGCAGCGCGAGCTCGATCGCCTCGTTGATGTCGTGATCCTCGAACAGCTTCGTGACCTCGCCCATGTCGCTGACGAAGATGAAGCTGCGCACCTTCGAGTAGAGGTCCTGGAGCGAGTAGACGAACTGCAGCATGAAGCGCGACACGTTGCGCACCGAATCCGACACGTCGCAGAGGACGACGATCTGCGGGCGATTCTTCTTGCGCCGGTCGAACTGGACGTCGAACGGCACGCCGCCGAACTGCGTATTGTGGCGCAGCGTCCGCTGCAGGTCGAATGCGCCGCGCTTCGCGCGCTGCCGCTTGATCGACACGACGTGCTTCAGGCGGTGCGCGAGGCGCGCCACCGCGTCCTTCATCTTCCGGATCTCGTCCTCGGTGAGATAGTAGAAGCTCTTCTCGCCGAGCGATTGGAGACCGGTCGCGTCCTTGGGCTTCGGGTTCTCGCGTGCGGCCTCGAGTCGCGCCGCACGCTTGATGATGTCGGCGAGATCGGCGAGGCGCCGCTTGATGAGCTCGCGCAGCTTCGCCGCCGTCTCGGCGTCGGCGCCGAGCTGCTCGAGCTCGTCGGACAGGCCCTCGAGCTCACGCACGATCTCGCCGAGCCGCAGCTGCTCGCCGATCGCGTGTCCGAGCTGACCCTCCTGCTTGCCGCTCTGCCCGGATCCCTCGCGCATGCTCTCGGACGCTTCGCGCATGCGACGCTGCAGTGTGCCGTCGTCGTGTCGCAGCAGCGCGCGCGCGAGCTCCGAGAGCTCGTTTCCACCCTGCTGCTCCTGACGCTTCTTCAGCAGCTCCTCGAGCTGCTCGAGCAGCTTCTGGTAGTCGGCGAGCGTCGTGCCGAGCGCCTGCGCCGCCTGCTCGCCGCTCTCGCGGATCGCCTCGCCGAGTGCCGAGAAGTAGAGGTCGAAGACCTCGTCGAAGGTGGGCAGATCGGAGCTGCGCTTGACCATGGTCGCGCGCAGGACCTCCTTGACGGTGTCGCGCGTTCCGAGGCCGGTGCTCTGCAAGGCGAGCAGCGAGTCGAGGGACTCGGCGGGGGAGATTCGCATGCCGTGCTTGCGCAGCAGGGCCGCGAACTCGAGGATGCGCGCCTCCATCAGCCGCGTCCTCGACGGGTGCGGCGGCTCAGCCCGCGTCGCGCGCGGACGGCGCGCTCAGTGCAGCACATCCTTGTCGGCCGGATCGGGCTGTCCGTCGGCGCGGGTACGGGCCTTCTGTCGCGCCATGAAGTCGCGCAGCTCGGTCTGCGCCTTGCGGACGTCGCCCTCGTACTTGAAGATCGTGGTCAACGTGTCGTTGACGGTGTCCTCGCCGAGCGACTCGACGTTCAGCAAGGCGAGCGCGCGCGCCCAGTCGAGCGTCTCACTGATGCTCGGCGACTTCTTGAGATCGAGCTTGCGGACGCTCTGCACGACGCTGACCACGTCGGCGGCGAGCGCGTCGGCGACTTCGGGGACCTTGAGCTTGACGATCTCGAGCTCGTGCGCCTGCGACGGGTAGTCGATGAAGAGGTGCAGGCAGCGGCGCTTCAGCGCGTCGGAGACCTCACGGCTGTTGTTCGAGGTGAGGATCACCAGCGGGATGTTCTTCGCGGAGATCGTGCCGAGCTCCGGCACGCTCACCTGGAAGTCGCTCAGGATCTCGAGCAGGAACGCTTCGAACTCGCTGTCGGACTTGTCGATCTCGTCGACCAGCAGGACAGCGGGCTTCTCGGACGTGATCGCACGCAGCAGCGGGCGCGGCAGGATGAAGCGTTCGGAGAAGAACACGCCGTCCTGAGCCGAGATGCGGTCGACCGCCTCGCGCAGGGTGCCCGTCCCCGCGAGTACCTCGCCGATCTTGTCCTTCAGGATCTGCGTGTAGAGGAGCTGCTTGCCGTACTCCCACTCGTACAGCGCCTTGGCCTCGTCGAGGCCCTCGTAGCACTGCAGGCGGATCAGCTCCTGGTCGAGGCAGCGCGAGATGACCTTCGCGAGCTCGGTCTTGCCGACGCCGGCCGGCCCCTCGACCAAGATGGGCTTGCCCATCTTCGACGCCAGGTACACGACGGTGGCAATGGAGCGGCTGCAGATGTACTTCTGCCCCGCGAACTGCTGAACGACGTCGTCGATGCTGGAGAACATAGGCAGGCCCGGAACGGTCGAGAGCTTCGGGGGTACCACAGCCCCCCTGGCAAGACAACGCGCGCAGCGCCGCGCCTGACGCCACGATCGTGTGCACCCTCGCCGTCTTCACGCGGACGTTGCCCGGCCTGCCGCTCGTGGTCGCAGCGAATCGTGACGAGTTCTATGCGCGACCCGCGGAAGGTCCGCGCGTGCTCACGACCGATCCGTGCGTGGTCGGCGGCCGCGACGTGGTCGCCGGTGGCTCGTGGCTCGCGACCAGCGAGCACCGGCTGGTGGTCGGCATCCTGAATCGGCGGACGGGCGAGCCGCCCGATCCGTCCCGCGCGTCGCGCGGCGCGCTCTGCGTGACGCTGGCGCAGCTCAGGTCGGTGCAGGAGGCGGTGGACCTCTTGTCACGACTGCGCGTCGACGAGCACAACCCGTTCAACGTGCTGGTGGCCGACCGTGCGCGCGCGGTGGTGGCGCAGAACCGCGCCGACGGGATGGCGCTCCAGGAGCTTCCGCCGGGGACGCACCTGCTCACCAACCTCGATCTCAACGACGCGACCTGTCAGCGCATCTCGCGTTCGTCGCAACGCTTCCAGGATCTCGCGACGCGCTTCGCCGACACGCGAGACCGGAGCGATCTGGTCGCGGGGCTGCACGCGGTGCTCGGGGACCACTTGACGGCCGTGGACGACCGCGCGCCGACCGACCAGCTCTGCATCCATACCGAAGCCTTCGGCACGCGCTCGTCGAGCATCGTGCTCGCCGACGAGCACGGGCGTGTCGAGTATCTGCACGCGTCCGCAGCGCCGTGCCGCGGTGCCTACCGGCGCATCCCCCTGCCCTGGCAATGACCGACTGGCGTCACTCGGCGAACAGAACGTCCCGCGGCCACATGTCCATCGCCGCCTTGCGCCAGGTCTCCGAGGCGTCGACGGCCCACAGGTCGAGCGGGTTGTAGTCGTCGCTCAGCACGATGGCGTCACCGCTCACGTCGAGCGGCTCCTGCAGCGCGACCTGCGCTTCCATCCACGGCGGCACCGGGAACGGTCGTGGCCCGCGACGGAGCCGGATCGGCTCACGCGCGGCGAGCACGATGTTGTTGCCGTAGTCGCCCGCCGGAAAGCTCGGGTACACCACGACGTAGGGGAAGCGGGTCGCGATCGTGCGCACCACGCTGCGCAGCGGCCGCGCACGCTCTCCCTCGCGATAGCCGAGGTAGTTGAGGACCAAGAGCCCGTGCTTGGCGAGCCGCTGCTCGATCAGCGCGACCATCTCCTCGGTCAGGAGATGGATCGGGACTGCCTCGCCGGCGAACGCATCGAGCACGACGTAGTCCCAGGTCTCGCTGCTCGAGGCGAGCAGCTGGCGACCGTCGCCCACCGTGACCGGGTAGCGCTGCGGGTCGAAGGCGAACCAGTCCCGCGCGACGTCGACGACTTCCTGGTCGACCTCGACCGAATGCATCCGCGCGCCGAACGAGGCGAACAGCGGCGGCAACACGCCGCCGCCGAGGCCGATCAGCAGCGCGCGCTTGCCTTCGGGCTTCGCCCGCCACGCGAGCTCGGCCATGACCGGAATGTAGGCCGCCAGCGGAACGTTGGTCCCGGCGATGGCCTGCGTCTGGATGGTGTTGTTCGCGAGCAGCGTGCGCGCTCCGCCGCCGTCGAGCACCTTGAGCTGGGCGAAGTGCGTGTCGACCATGTACTTGACGCTCGGGTCGCCGCGCAGCGGGCGGCTCGCGACCAGCGCCGAAGCGGCGCCGACGAGCAGAAGGACCGCCAGATGACGTCGCGCCGCGAGCACCTGCCAGGCGACCGCGGGCAGGATCAGCACCAGTGCGGTGCCGACGAAGATGGTGCGCAGCCGGAAGCTCGGGATCAAGTAGAAGCCGGCGCACAGCGTACCGAGCAGCGAGCCGGCGGTGGAGAGCGCGTAGAGGCGGCCCGTGGTCCGGCCGAGGTCGGTGATGAGGTGGGCCGCGAGCCGCACCGCAAAGGGCGAGATCGTGCCCAGCAACGTGAGCGGCAGACCGAGGAACAGCACGGCCGACGCGAGCGCACCGCCACGGAGCCCGAGCGGCTTGGTGATCGTCAAGACCGGCTCGCGCAGCAGCGGCAGGACGACGATCAGGACCGCGGCGATCTCGAAGACGAGAAAGTACGTCGACGCGTGCGGGAAGCGGTCGGCGAAGCGTCCGCCGAGCCAGTAGCCCACCGACAGCGACAGCAGCGTCACGGCGATGATCGCCGACCAGACGTGCAGGCTCGTGCCGTACACGGGGGCGATCAGACGCGTACCAAGGACCTCGAGGACCATCACCACGGCCCCCGACACGAAGACGCTCACCGGGAGCAGCACACGGAGCAGCCACTCGTCGCGCGTCACGACACCTGCGGGATCTGCCTGCATGGAAAGGCCCGAACCGCGGGCGCTGGATCCTTGCCCGCCCGTCGCGTCACGCGCAAGAGCCGGAGCGCCCTCGGTCGTCCGTCGGTGCGCCGGAGTCCGTGGCGGGCGTCGTCCAGTGCCATGTCGACCGGCCCCTCAGGCGCGGCGGCGGATGCGCTGGCGAATCTTTTCTGCCGAGCCCGCGCGCGCGGCGAGCATGAAGTCGCGTGACGCCGCGCCGCCGAGGAGCGTCGCGAGATCGACCGGCTTGCCGCTCTTCAGGTAGACGAGCTCGCCGCCGACGGCATCGAGCAGGGCCTTGCCAGCCGCGATGTCCCAGAGATGCACGCGGCCGACGATCGCGGCCTCCGCGGCACCGCGCGCGACCAGGCTCAGGTGGTACGCGGTCGAGCCGAGAGCGCGCACCTTTCCGCGCAGGCGGAGCAGCGGCCGACGGTGGAACTCCGAGTAGGCGAGAACGAAGCCGTCGTGCTGTGGCGTCACCCCACCGTGCGGCACCTCGGCGCCGTTCCAGCGCAGCACGCCACCGTGCGCGAGGTAGAGGTCGTCGAAGCTCGGCAGGTAGACGACGCCCGCGACCGGCGTGCCGGCATGCAGCAGGCCCAACGAGATGCACCACGTCGGCAGCCCGGCGACGTAGGCGTCGGTGCCGTCGATCGGGTCGACCGCGAGCGTCCAGCCCGCTGCGACGTCGCCGGTGGCCGGCAGCTCCTCGCCGATCACCGCCACGCCCGGCGCGATCGCCGCCACCTCGGCCCGCACCTGGCGCTCGATCGCGCGGTCGGCCTCGGTGACGATCGAGCCGGCGTGGCTGCGCTCCGCGCTCACGCGACGGAAGCTCGCGAGCCCGATCGCACCGGCACGTCGCGCGAGCCGGGTCAGCGCGCGCGCGTCGAGCGGCTGGCGGATGCGTCCCCGCCCTGCCCGCTCATTCGGCATCGAGCGCACCGCGCTCGAGCGCGCGTGTGGTGAACAGATCCTCCGGAATGTTCTGGTTGTACTTGACGTCCACCACGGTGACGTCGGTCTTGCTGTTCAGCGGCGGCTGCAGCATCTCGAGCGTGAACGCCGTCGGGATGCCGGACACGTCGCGCAGGGCGTCGAGCTTGAGGCGCTTCTTCGGCGTGTCGCCGCTGCCGTAGAACTCCATGCGCCGCAGCACCAGGGCGTCGCGCTCGAGCAGCAGGCGAATCCGTTGGTAGCCGACGTCCTTCTTCTTCGGCACCAGCTCGATCAGCACGGCGTCCTTGCCGTCGACCTGCTCGCTGCCGACCACCTTCGCGGGCGCCTCTTCTTCCGTCCATTCGAAGACGTCGGTGAGCAGCTCCAGATCGCGGTAGCTGAAGTCGGTGCCCATGAAGCTCTCGTTCTTCGACTGCCCCGAGATCTGTCGAATGCGTCCCAGCGCCGGCAGCCAGAGCCACTGCTCGGCGTCGCGATCCTTGTGCGCGAACTGGAGGAACGCGGTGCCCCGGACCTCGGGGGGGACCAGAAACACGGTCGTCGTCTTGTCCTCGCCGTCGGGCTGCTTGAGCGTCCGCATGATGAGCTCGCGGTTGCGCTCGATGCCGCGTCCGTCGACGATGTGCAGCTTCAAGCGCTGCATGCGATCGGACCAGTTGCGGGTGGTGTCGTCGAGCTTGTCGACGGCGTCGAGCAGCGCGCGCGCCTCGTTCGGCGACTTCGCGCCCGTGACCGGCGCTGCGGCGCCACTCTGTCCCGCCTCTGCGGGCGGCGCCGTGGGCGCCGGCTCCTGCCCGGCGGCGGGCGACGCCGGTCTCGCAAGCAGGAGCATTCCGAGCGAGAGGATGCGAGCGATCGGGAGTGCGCGGGTGGCAGTCATCGTCGACGAACGTAGCAGGACGACGTCCATCGGGGGAACGGTCGAGGGCGCGGCGCGACGGTCAGGTCGGCCGCGTCTGATACCAGCGCAGTCCGCGACCGACGTACTGGATGCCCGCGATCGCGGTCGCGACCGCGGCGCCGGCGAAGATCGCGTCGGCCGGTACCGCACCGGCGAGGTCCGGGTACGCGAGCACCACCAGCGTGACCGCGAGACCGCAGAGCTGGAGAAAGGTCGCGAGCTTGCCGACCAGGGTCGGCAGGATCTCGAGCCGCTCGCCGGTCAGGAAGAACAGCAGCACGTAGCCGGTCAGACAGACGATGTCGCGCGTCAGGATGATCGTCAGCGCCCACTGCGGCACGAGGCCCATCCAGGTGAGCTTCAGCAGCAGGCTCAGGACCAGGCCCTTGTCGGCGAGCGGATCGAGGTACGCGCCGAGGTCCGTGCGGGTGTTGGTGAGCCGCGCGATCGCACCGTCGACGCTGTCGGTGATGCCCGCGGCGACGAAGAGCGCGAACGCGAGCCCGAAGTGTCCCTCGTCGAGCGCGATCAGCACCGCGGGGATCGCCGCGATGCGCAGCAACGTGAGCGTGTTCGGCAGGTTGAGCATCGCTCGTCCGTCGTGCGCGGCCGTCAGTCGCGGCTGCTCAGCGCCTTGCGGATCTGGCCGGCGAGCTTGGGCGTGACCAGCGCGGTCACCAGCGTCGCGTGGTCGTCCTGGCGCGACTCGAGCACCGAGCCGTGTCGATGCAGGCGGGCCAGGACCTCGCCACGATCGAAGGGCACACGGAACTCGGCGCGTGTCATGCGCGCGTCCAGCAGATCGTCGATGCGCGCACGGAGCGCCGCGATGCCCAGGTCCTCGGCGGCGGAAACCGCGACGCCGTCGTCGCGCTCGGCCTCGAGCAGCACCGCACGCCGCGCGGCTTCGTCGAGCCGGTCGATCTTGTTCAGCACCAGCAGCGTCGGCCGCTCCGCGGCGCCGATCTCCGTGAGCACGTCGCGCACGACGGCCATGTGGCTCGCGCGCGCCTCGTTCGACGCATCGACCACGTGCAGCAACAGGTCCGCGGTTCGGACCTCTTCCAGCGTGCTCTTGAACGCCTCCACGAGCTGGTGCGGCAGCTTGTGGATGAAGCCGACGGTATCGGACAGCAGCGCCGTGCCGGAGCGCGGCAGCTCGATCCGCCGTACCGTCGGGTCGAGCGTCGCGAACAGCATGTCGTCGATCAGGACGTCCGCGCCCGTGAGGCGGCGCATCAGGGTGGACTTGCCGGCGTTGGTGTAGCCGACCAGCGCCACGGTCGGGAACGGAACTTCTGCGCGCTCGTCGCGGTGCAGGCGGCGCGTGCGCGACACCTCGGTGAGTCGCTTGCGCAGCATCGCGATGCGCTCGCGGACGCGCCGACGGTCGACCTCGAGCTGGGTCTCGCCCGGACCGCGCATCGCCACGCCGGCCTTGATGCGCGACAGGTGCGTCCAGTGCCGCGTCAAGCGCGGCGTCAAGTATTCGAGCTGCGCCAGCTCGACCTGCAGCTTGCCCTCGAGCGAGTGGGCGCGCTGCGCGAAGATGTCGAGGATGAGCTGGCTGCGGTCGATGACCTTGACCTTCGGATCGCCGCCCGGCCCGAGGCCGATGTCCTTCTCGAGATTGCGCTGCTGTGCCGGTGCCAGGGGATCATCGAACACCACGACGTCGGCCTCGAGCTCGCCGACCAGGTGCTGGATCTCCTCGACCTTGCCCTTGCCGACGAACGTGCGCACGTCGGGAACGGTGCGCCGCTGCGTCGTCTGGCCGACGACCGTCACGCCCGCGGTTCGACAGAGCTGCGCCAGCTCGGCGAGCGAGCCTTCGAGACCCTCGTAGCCGTCCTTGGATCGGCCGAGCTCGATCCCGACGAGCAGCGCACGCTCGCGCGGGCGCGTGACCTCGTGTGTCCCGCCGCGACTCATGCGTGCTCCTTCCGGCCCGCCCCCGCGCTCACGAGACGAAGCGCGCCTCGGCGGCGGCGACGCGCTCGGCCAGTGCGGCGATGACCTCGTGCGAGGTCGCGACCCCGAGCTTCTCGAGCGCGATGCGCGTCTCGTACGCCTCGCGCACGACGTGCAAGAACGTCGGGCACGGGCCGGGGTAGCGCGCCAGCGTCTGCTGGATGCGCTCCATGTCCTCGCGGGTGACGCGGCGTGCGTCGAGCGAGATCTGCAGCTCGCGGATCGAGCGCGCGCGCGCGTCCTCGAGTCGTGTGAGGTCCTCGGCGATGATCTGCCGACGCTCCTCGCTGACGTCGAGGCGGCCCGAGAGACAGATCGGGTCGCTGCCGGTGATCAGGGGCTCGTTCTTGCGGAAGGTATCGGGCCACGCGATGACCTCGACGATACCGTGTTTGTCCTCGAGGAAGAAGGTCGCATAGCGGTCGCCCTTCTTGCTGTTCTTGAGGCGCAGGCCCTGCACCACGCCGGCGAGTGTGACCTTGTTCTGACCGGGCAGATTGCGCAGATCGACGGTCTTGCACGTCACCAGCTTGGCGAGCTGCTTCTCGAAGCGGTCGAGCGGGTGCGCGGTGATGAAGAAGCCGAGCGTTTCTTTTTCGGCCGCGAGCAGCTCCTGCTGCGACCAGTTGGTCGCGGCCGGGAAATTGTAGCGCTCCGGCTCGCCGTTCGCGCCGCCGCCGAAGAGGTTGTGCTGGTCGAGGTTGCTCGCCGCGTTGTTCGCCCAGCGCATCACGTCGTCGAGCCCGGCGAGCAGGCTCGCGCGATCGACGCCCGTGGAATCGAGAGCGCCGCACTTGATCAGGCTCTCGAACACGCGCCGGTTCGCGTGCGCCGAGCGCACCCGGCGCACGAGATCGTCGAGGCCGAGGAAAGGACCGTTCGCGTCGCGCTCGGCGAGGATCGCCTGGATCGCCTTCGCGCCCACGCCCTTGATGCCGCCGAGGCCGAAGCGGATCGAGCCGTCGACCACCGTGAACGTGTCGCGGCTCTGGTTGATGTCCGGCGGCAGGACCGGGATCTTCCGCTCGCGCGCCTCCGCGATGTTCTTGTGCGTGCGGTCGGCGTCGTCCATTTCGAGGGTCATCAGGGCGGCGATGAACTCCTCGGGGTAGTGCGCCTTCAGATACGCCGTCTGGAACGAGACCAGCGCGTAGGCCGCCGCGTGCGACTTGTTGAAGCCGTAGCCGGCGAAGGTCTCCATCTGATCGAAGATGTCGCCGGCGAGCTTCTCGGTGAGCCCGTTCTTGACCGCACCTTCGACGAAGCGGAGGCGCTCGCGCGCCATCTCCTCCGCCTTCTTCTTGCCCATGGCGCGACGGAGATTGTCGGCGTCGCCGAGCGAGTAGCCGCCGAGCACCTGCGCCGCCTGCATGACCTGCTCCTGGTAGACCATGATGCCGTAGGTCTCGCGCAGGATCGGCTCGAGCTTCGGGTGCAGGTTCACGATCTCCTCGCGCCCGTGCTTGCGCTGCACGTACGAGTCGACCATTCCCGAGTCGAGCGGTCCCGGGCGGAAGAGCGCGTTGATCGCGACGATGTCCTCGAAGCAGGTCGGCTTGACGCGCACGGTGAGGTCGCGCATGCCGCTCGATTCCATCTGGAACACGCCCACCGTCTCGCCGCGGCTGAGGATCTTGAAGGTCTTCTTGTCGTCGAGCGGCAGCGCCGACACGTCGGGTGCTTGACGCCCGCTCGCGGTGATGCGGTTCAGCGTGTTTTGGATCAGGGTCAGGTTCTTCAGACCCAGGAAGTCGAACTTGATGAGCCCGATCTTCTCGATGTCGGTGCCCGAGTACTGCGTGAGGACGTTGCCGTCCTTGTCGACGCACAGCGGGCACGACTCGACCAGCGGCTTCGAGCTGATGACGATGCCGGCGGCGTGCTTCGAGTGGTGCCGCATCAGCCCTTCGAGCTTCAGCGCGTAGGTGAAGAGCTTCGCGTCGCGCTCGCTCTTGTCGCGGATCTCGCGCAGCTTGGGCTCCATCTCGAGCGCCTTGTCGAGCGGGAAGTCCTTCCCCTGGCGCGGCGCGGGATAGAGCTTCGCGAGCCGATCGGTCTCGCCGAAGGTGAAGTCGAGCACGCGGCCGACGTCCTTCAGCGCGGCCTTCCCCTTCAGCGTCCCGAAGGTGATGATCTGCGCGACGCGGTCGTCGCCGTACTTCTGGCGGACGTACTGGATGACCTCGTCGCGGCGCTCGAAGCAGAAGTCGACGTCGATGTCGGGCATCGACTTGCGCTCCGGGTTGAGAAACCGCTCGAACAGGAGCCCGTGCTGGATCGGGTCGAGGTCGGTGATCGACATGACCCAGGCGACCAGGCTGCCGGCCGCGGAGCCGCGTCCCGGACCGACCGGGATGCCCTGCCGCTTCGCCCACGTGATGAAGTCCGACACGATCAGGAAGTAGCCGGCGAAGCCCATCCGGTTGATCACGTCGAGCTCGATGCGCAGCCGCTCGAGGTAGTCGGGGACGCGCTCCTCGCGCCAGTTCTTGTCGTGCGTCCGCAGCGCGCGCAGGCGGTTCTCGAGGCCCTCGCGCGCTTCCTTTTCCAGGACGGCCTCGAGGGTCTCGGTCTCGGGGACGGCGTACTCCGGGAACTGGTACTGCCCGAAGCTCATCTTGAAGTCGCAGCGCTTGGCGAGGTCGACGGTGTTGTCGATCGCCTGCGGGAACTCGGCGAACGCGGCGCGCATCTCCTCGGGCGACTTGACGTAGAGCTGGTCCGTCCCGAACTTCCAGCGCTTCGGATCGGACAGCGTCTTGCCGGTCTGGATGCACAGCAGGGCCTCGTGCGCCTCGGCGTCGCCGCTGTGCAGGTAGTGGCAGTCGTTGGTCGCGACCAGCGGCAGCCCGAGATCCTTTGCCAGCGACGTGAGCTCGCGGTTCGCCGCCACCTGCTCCGGCAGATGATTGTCCTGGATCTCGATGTAGTAGCGGTCGCCGTTGAAGATCTGCGCGAACTCGCCCGCGACCTCGCGCGCCTTCGCAAGATCGCTGCGCATGATCGCCTGGTTCACCTCGCTGGCGAGGCAGCCCGACAGGCAGAAGAGCCCCTCGTTGAGCTCCTTCAGCAGCTCTCGGTCGATGCGCGGCTTGTAGTAGAAGCCCTCCTTGTAGCCGGCGGTGACGAGACGGCAGAGGTTCCGGTAGCCCTTCTCGTTCTGCGCGAGCAGGATGAGATGGTAGTTGCCGCCCGCTTCCGGATCGTCCGCGCGCGCCGAGCTCTTGTCGAAGCGGCTCTTCGGCGCGACGTACACCTCGCAGCCGATGATCGGCTGCACACCGGCGTCCTTCGCCTTGGTGTAGAACTGGACCGCGCCGAACATGTTGCCGTGGTCGGTCATGGCCACGGCGGGCATGCCGAGCTTCGCGATCGTCGGCAGCAGCTCGCCGATCTTGTTGGCGCCGTCGAGCAGCGAGTACTGCGTGTGCAGGTGCAGATGCACGAACGACATTGGCTATTCCCTCGAGGGGGCACGCGCCCCCTCGCCCCATCGGGCACGGCCCGATGGGGCCCCACTCCCCGCGCTCGCTTTGCTCGAGCGCGCGCTACGCGCGCGCAATCGGTCGCGAACGCTCGACCGCCTCACTATTCCCACTCGATCGTTGCGGGTGGCTTCGACGAGATGTCGTAGACCACGCGGTTGATGCCGCGGACCTCGTTGGTGATGCGCCGCGCGATCGACTCGAGCGTCTCGTGCGAGAGGCGCGCCCAGTCGGCGGTCATGCCGTCCTGGCTCTCGACCGCGCGCAGCGCGATCACCTCGTCGTAGGTGCGCTCGTCGCCCTGGACGCCGACCGTCTGCACCGGCAGCAGGACCGCGAAGCCCTGCCAGATGCGCTTCGACTCGCCCGACCGTCGCAGCTCGTCGCGGACGATCGCATCGGCGGCGCGCACGCGCGCGACGCGCTCGGGATCGACCGGGCCCACGATGCGCACCGCGAGTCCCGGCCCCGGAAACGGCTCGCGTGCGATCAGCTCCTCGGCGAGGCCGAGATCGCGGCCGACGGCGCGGACTTCATCCTTGAAGAGCTCACGCAGCGGCTCGATCAGCTTGAGCTTCATGCGCTCGGGCAGTCCGCCCACGTTGTGGTGCGTCTTGATCGTCGCCGACGGGCCGCGCACCGACACCGACTCGATGACGTCGGGATAGAGGGTCCCCTGCGCGAGGAAGCGCACGTCGTCGAGCGTGTGCGAGGCTTCCTCGAACACCTCGACGAACAGGTTGCCGATGCGCTTGCGCTTGACCTCGGGATCGGTGACGTCCTTCAGCGCGGCGAGAAACCGCTCGCCTGCGTCGATCGTGCGGATGTCGAGGCCGAGGTGCGCGAGCGACTCTTCGACCATCGTGCGGTCGCCGGCGCGCAGCAGCCCGTTGTCGACGAAGATGCAGGTGAGCCGCTTGCCGATCGCGCGGTGCAGCAGCGCCGCCGCGACCGTCGAGTCGACGCCGCCGGACAGGCCGCAGATCACCCTGCCCTCCGGCGCCTGCTCGCGGATGCGCGCGACCGCCTGCTCGATGAACGAGCCCGGCGTCCAGTCCGGTGCGGCGCCGCAGATGCCGTGCACGAAGTTGGCGAGCATCTCGCTGCCGCGCTCGCTGTGCACGACCTCGGGATGGAACTGCACGCCGAAGAGCCGACGGGTCGGGTCGCGGAACGCCTGGATCGGAGCGTTCGCGCTGCGCGCGAGCACGGTCCAGCCGTCGGGCAGCGTCTCCATGCGATCGCCGTGCGACATCCACACCGTGGTCTGCCCGCCGAGCGCGAAGCCGCGGAACAGGTCGTGGTCGTCGAGCACCTCGATTGGCGTGCGGCCGTACTCGCGGCGCTCGGCACGCGCGACGCTGGCACCCGCCTGCACGTTCAGGATGCCCATGCCGTAGCAGATGCCGAGCACGGGCACGCCGAGGTCGAGGATGCCGCGCGCGAGCTGCGGCGCCGACGGCACGTACACGCTCGCCGGTCCGCCCGAGAGGATGATGCCGGTCGGCTTCCGCGCGGCGACCTCCGCGACGTCGACCGTGCACGGGAGGATCTCGCAGTAGACGCGCGACTCGCGTACGCGGCGCGCGATCAGCTGGGTGTACTGGCTTCCGAAGTCCAGAACCAAGATCATGGTGTGCTCAGTCCAGCCTGTAGTTGGGCGCTTCCTTGGTCACGATGACGTCGTGCACGTGGCTCTCGCGATGACCGGCTTCACTGATGCGGATGAAGCGCGCCTTCGAGAACAGCGCCGCGAGGTTCTCGACGCCCAGATACCCCATGCCGGCGCGCAGGCCGCCGACCAGCTGGTGGATGTTCGGTGCGAGCGCGCCCTTGTACGGCACGCGGCCCTCGATGCCCTCCGGCACGAGCTTCAGCGCCTCGACCTCGGTGTCCTGGAAGTAGCGGTCGCGGCTGCCCTGGGCCATCGCCCCGAGCGAGCCCATGCCGCGGTACATCTTGTACGTGCGACCGCCGTACAGGATGGTCTCGCCCGGGCTCTCCTCGGTGCCGGCGAACAGGCTGCCGATCATCACGGTCGAAGCACCGCACGCGAGCGACTTGACGACGTCGCCCGAGAAGCGGATGCCGCCGTCGGCGATGATCGGGATGCCGGCCGCGCGGGCCACGCGGGTCGCGTCGAGGAGCGCGGTGACCTGCGGCATGCCGACGCCGGAGATGATGCGCGTGGTGCAGATCGAGCCGACGCCCATGCCGACCTTGACCGCGTCGGCACCCGCGCGGATCAGCGCGTCGGCGCCGTCGCCCGTGCCGACGTTGCCGGCGACGACGTCCATGTCGGGATACAGCTTCTTCAGCTGCGTCACGGTGCGCAGCACGTTGCCCGAGTGGCCGTGCGCGGTGTCGACGCAGATCACGTCCGCGCCGGCCTCGATGAGCGCTGCCGCGCGCTCCTCCCAGTCGGCGCCGACGCCGACGGCGGCGCCGACGCGCAGGCGGCCGCGATCGTCGCGGCAGGCGTTCGGGAACTGCGTGGTCTTCTCGATGTCCTTGACGGTGATGAGACCGATCAAGCGCTGCGCGTCGTCGACCACGAGCAGCTTCTCGATGCGATGCTCGTGCAGCAGCTTCTTCGCCTGCTCGGGCGTGACGCCCGGTCGCGCGGTCACGAGCCGATCCTTGGTCATCACCTCGGACACGCGGCGGTCGAGCCGGCTCTCGAAGCGCAGGTCGCGGTTGGTGAGGATGCCGACCAGCCTGCCGTCGCGCGTCACCGGCAGGCCCGAGATGTTGTGGCGCCGCATCACCTCGAGCGCGGCGGAGATCGACTGGTCCGGATCGACGGTGAGCGGATCGGCGACCATGCCGCTCTCGAACTTCTTCACCTGCGCGACTTCCGCCGCCTGGGTCGTCACCGGCAGGTTCTTGTGGACGAAGCCGATGCCGCCTTCCTGCGCCATCGCGATGGCGGTGCGCGCCTCGGTCACGGTGTCCATCGCCGCGCTGACCAGAGGGATGCGCAGCGCGATGCGCCGCGTGAGCTGGGTCGCGACGTCGGTGTTGCGCGGCAGGACGTCGGATGCGGCGGGCACCAGCAGGACGTCGTCGAACGTGAGACCCTCGGAAAGAGGATGCCGTTCCATCACTCGCCTCCGGTACAAACGACGAAGCCCGGGCGCGAGGCCGGGCTTCGGTGCGGGCTGCGTTGCGAATCGACGCGTTCGGGACTAACCATGGGGCTTCCTATCAAACCGCAAGCCGTGTGGCAAGAATCGGGGGCGATCAACAACATGTTGTGGTTGTGCCGGAATGGGAGGTCGAGGTGATCGCGGCCTTCGGAGAGCGCGCGCCGCGGCTCGATCCGAGCGCGATCGTGCTCGACGGTGCCACCGTCGTCGGTCGCGTGATCCTCGGCGCCCAGTCGAGCATCTGGTTCGGCGCGATCGTCCGTGGCGACGTCGACGACGTGACCATCGGGGCACGGAGCAACGTCCAGGACCGCGCCGTGATCCACGTGACGACGAAGAAGTTCTCGACCGTGATCGGCGACGACGTCACCATCGGCCACGGTGCGATTCTGCACGGCTGCACCGTGCACGATCGCGTGCTGGTCGGCATCGGCTCGATCGTCCTCGACGGTGCCGAGGTCGAGTCCGACTGCATGATCGGTGCCGGGGCGCTGGTCACGCCGGGCACGAAGATCCCGTCGGGGCATCTCGCCGTGGGATCACCCGCGCGCGTCAAGCGTCCACTCACGGCGGGCGAGATCGAGCACCTGAAGCGCTCGGCCGCGAACTACGTCATGCTGTCGGCGCACTACCGGCAGCTCGGCATCGCCTGACCGCCGCGCGCGGCTCGACAGGGAGAGGCTCCATGCGACAGGTCTGGATCACCAAGGTCGGCGCGCCCGACGTGCTGCAGGTCCGCGAGGCACCCGATCCGCAGCCCGGTCCGGGCGAGGTCCGGATCCGGGTCGAGGCGAGCGGCGTCAACTTCGCCGACATCTCGGCCCGCCTCGGCTTCTACCCCGATGCACCGAAGGTCCCGTGCGTGGTCGGCTACGAGGTCGCGGGGCGCATCGACGCGGTCGGGGCCGGCGTCGCCGAGGCGCGCATCGACGAGGACGTGCTCGGCCTGACCCGCTTCGGCGGCTACTCGGACGTCGTCGTCGTGCCCGACGGGCAGGCGACCAGGCGTCCCGCGGGGCTCGACGCGCAGACCGCGGCGGCGATCCCGGTCACCTACCTCACGGCGTACCAGATGCTGATCGAGATGGGCCGCGTCCGTCCCGGCGACCGCGTGCTCATCCACCAGGCCGCGGGCGGCGTCGGGCTCGCGGCGATCGACCTGTGCGCGCTCACGGGCAACGTCGAGACCTTCGGCACGGCGTCGGCGAGCAAGCACGACTTCGTGCGCGCGCGCGGCCTCACGCACCCGATCGACTACCACACGCGCGACTACGAGCAGGAAGTCCGCCGCCTGACCGGCGGTCGCGGCGTCGATCTGATCCTCGATCCGATCGGCGGCGACTCGTGGCGCAAGGGGCTGCGACTGCTCGCACCGACCGGCCGGCTGCTCTGCTTCGGCATGTCGTCGGCGAACCAGACCATGGACCGCTCGATCCTCGCTGGCCTGAAGGCGATCGCGTCGATCCCCTGGCTCAAGGTCAACCCGATCACGCTGATGAACGAGAACAAGGGCGTGTTCGGCGTGAACCTCGGCCGCATGTGGGACGAGGCCGAGCGGCTCAGCGGCTGGCTCGAGCGCATCCTCGGCTGGTGGGCCGAGGGAAAGGTCCGGCCCCACGTCGACCGGGCGTTTCCGTTCGCCGAGGCGGCGGCGGCGCACACCTACATCCAGGAGCGCCGCAACGTGGGCAAGGTGCTGCTCGTGCCGTGACGGCACGAGCAGCCGCGTTCCGGAGCTACTTCTTCACGGTCACCGACTTGATGACCACCGGCTCGACCGGAACGTCCTGGTGCATGCCCTTGTTGCCGGTCGAGACGTTCTCGATCTTCTGCACGACGTCCATGCCCGAGATCACCTTGCCGAAGACCGCGTAGCCGTAGCCTTGCGGCGTCTTCGACTTGTGATCGAGGAACGCGTTGTCCTTGACGTTGATGAAGAACTGCGAGGTCGCGCTGTCGACGACGCTCGTGCGCGCCATGGCCAGCGTGCCGTTCAGGTTCTTGAGCCCGTTGTCGGCCTCGTTCTTGATCGGGGCCTTGGTCGGCTTCTGGTTCATGTCCGGCGTCATGCCGCCGCCCTGGATCATGAAGCCCTTGATGACGCGGTGAAAGACCGTGCCGTTGTAGTGGCCCGACTCGGCGTAGGCGAGAAAGTTCTTGACGCTCTCCGGCGCCTTGTCCGCGTACAGCTCGGCTTCGATGTCGCCCATCGAGGTCGAGATCACGACGATCGGGTTCTTGCCCGTCTGCTCCATCTTCGCTCCTTCCTTGGCCGGTGCGGCCGCCGGCGCCGGATCGGCGGCACGGGCCACCGCTGTGGTGAGAAGCAACGTCAAGGCGAGCGTCACGGGGGTCAGCGAGCAGCTTCTCATCGAGTCCTCCTGGTACGGCGTTAGCGGTCGGCGTGTAGCGAGCGTCCGCGCGGTGGTCAACGCGTCGGCCGGCTTGCCTCCATGACGTGTGCGGCATACGCAGAGGCGCCGCTTTCCCCATCAGGAGGAGTCCACGCATGCCGCGCAAGATCTGCATCGCCCTCGACTGGCAACAGCTTTCGGACCGCGAGCGGCTGCTGCGCCAGGTGGAGATCGCCGACCGCGCCGGCGTGGACACCGTGTGGGTCGCCGAGGCCTGGGGACGCGATGCGTTCACCATCCTGACGCTGCTCGCGACCCGCACCAAGCGCATCAAGCTCGGCACCGGCATCGTCAACGTGTACTCGCGCACGCCGGCGGCGCTCGCGCAGCACTTCGCGACCCTGGACGAGATCTCCGAAGGGCGCGCGGTGGCGGGCTTCGGCACGAGCGGCCCGCAGGTGATCGAGCACTTCCACGGCGTGCCGTTCAAGCCCGCGGTCACGCGCATGCGCGAGACCATCCAGATCATGAACATGCTGATCGCGGGCGAGCCGCTGAACTTCGACGGCAAGCTCTTCAAGCTCGGGCGCGGCTTCAAGCTGCGCTTCGAGCCGATCCGGCCGCACATCCCGATCTGGGTCGCGTCGCTGAACCCGGCCGCGCTCAAGATGACCGCCGAGCTGGCCGACGGCTGGATGCCGATCATGATCCCGGCCGACCACCTCGCGGCCGAGATCACGGCCTTTCGTGAGCGCGTGACCGCGGCCGGACGTCCGGCGCACGCCGTCGCCGTGCGCGCGCCGGACCGCGTCGTCGTCGCGCTCGACGATGCCAAGCGTGCGCGGCGCCAGGCGGCGGGAACGCTCGCCTTCTACATCGCGCGCATGGGGACGTTCTACGGCGCGCAGCTCGAGCGCTTCGGGCACGGCGACGCGGTCGCGGCGGTGCGCAAGGCGTGGAACGAGAAGGGCTCGGAGGCCGGCATCGATGCCGTTCCCGACAGCCTGCTCGACCAGACCACGACGGTCGGAACCGTGGCCGAGTGTGCCGCACGCCTCGACCACGAGGCCAAGGCCGGCGTCGACCTGCACAACGTCACGGTGCAGACGCGCGACGAGGCGCTGCTCGAGCGCACGCTCGGCGAGCTGGTCGGCGCTTGACGGAGGCGTCGAAGCCCTGCGAGCTGTGCGAGCTCGCGCGCACGACGAAGTGGTTCGCGCAATTCTTCGAGCCCTTCGCGTTCACGGTCCTCGAGTGCGACTCGTGCGACGTGCCGATGGCGGTGCTCGGCGAGCACCGCAAGTCGGTGACGGCGGACGAGCGCAAGGTCATGGAGCGTGCGCTGCAGTGGGTCGCCGACACCCATGAGCTCGGCGAGCTCTTCTTCGACGACCGGATGCGCCAGATCCCGGAGCACTATCACCTGCACGCGCGGGTCCGGCCGAGGTGGTGGCCGAAGTAGCGCCGACGAGCCGACGACCGCCCTGCCCGCCGTCCGGCTAAGCGGCAGCCGACAAGCCGTTGCCCGTGTGCGCGAAGCGGCTGCGCGGGTTCGCCTGCTTGATCGCGTGCAGCATGTCGAGGTGCTCGGCGACACCGGTGAGCGTCGAGATCAGATCGCCGATCTCGCGGCGCGCCCAGTCGAGCTGCTCGGTGCTGACCTCGTCGAGTCCGCGCAGCAGCTCCTCGAAGCGCTCGACCACGCCCGTCACACCGCCGAGCCCGCGGTCGGTCAGGCGGCGCTCGAGGTCGGCCGAGAAGCCGAGAAGGGCTTCGGTCTGCGTCATGAGATCGTTCATCACACCACTCCCGTTTCGAGCCGCTGCGCGGCGGTTCGTTCACCTCGGCCGCGAACGGCCGGACGTCACTGTGGCCGCGAGCGGCCGAGGAACTTGCTCCAGGCGTTCTGGCGCGCGGTCGACGCGCTCGCCGGCGGCGGGGCAGAAGTCTCCCGCACGGCAGTCGGGCGGCTCGCAAGGAACGCCGGCGGACCCGGCTCGCTGCTCGCCGGGCCGAGGATCGGCGGCACCGATGGCGGTACGACGGCCGCCGTCACCACGGGCGGCGGTGCGGCGCGCACGACGCTTGCCTCCGGCAACGGCGCTTCCAGCGGCAGCGGGGCCGCGACGTGCGGCGACGGCTCGTCGAGCGCGATGGTGTCGGCAGACTCGGACGTCGCGTCGGCGCCCGCATGCGCGGTGTCCGGCGACGACGCGCTCGGCGCCTCGCCCGAGATCGCCGCGGCGGACGCTTCCCGGGCGTGCTCCGTCGCAGCCTCCGACACGGTGCCCGCGGCGGCTTCCGCACGCCGCACGGTCGGGCGCACGCCGTAGTTGCGCTCGAGTGCCCGCACGGCGCGCGCGACCAGCTCCTCGGGCACGATCGGCTTCACCAGGTAGTCGTCGGCGCCCGCCCGGAATGCCTCGGACTTCGCATCGACGTCGCCGCGGCCGGTGAGCATGAAGATCGGCACCGACATGAGCCTTTCGTGCGCCCGGATCCGCATGCACAGCTCGAAGCCGGACGTGTCGGGCAGCTCGACGTCGAGCAGCACCATGTGGATCGTCTCCTGGTCGCAGAGGCGCAACGCTTCCGCACCGTCCGCCGCGACGATCGTCTCGACCGCGATCGGCGCCTTCTTGAGCGCGAAGCACAACACCTTGCGGATCAGCGCGTCGTCGTCGACAACGAGGACGCGCAGGGCCCCGGCGCTCGCCGACACGGGACGCGCGGGTGGCGCGAGCGCGACGCCGCGCAGCGCGGGATCGCCGGCGCCGTCGACCGCGGACGCGTCCTGCGAGGACTCCTCGGGCGGAACGACGCGCAGGACCTCGTCGACCGTGGTGATGCCAAAGTTGATCGCGCGGATCGCGGCGGCCGGCATCGACGAGACGCCCTCCGAGCGTGCCTGCTGGCGCAGCAAGGTTTCCGGCTCGTGCCGCTCGAGCATCGCGCGCAGCTGGCGCGACACCGGCAAGATCTCGAAGATGCCGATCCGGCTGGTGAACCCGGTGTCGCGGCAGGAGGTGCAGCCGGGGGCGCTGGCGACGCTGTCCAGGCCGCGACCGTGACGGCTGAGGCGAGCGATGTCGAGCTCGGTCGGCGGCGTCGGTGGACGCTTGCACGCCGGGCACAGCGAGCGCACGAGGCGCTGCGCGATGACCAGCCGGAGCGACGCCGAGATCAGCCCCGGGTCGATGCCGAGGTCGAGCAACCGCGTGATGCTCGCGGTCGCGTCGATGGTGTGTACGGTGCTGACCACGAGATGGCCGGTCTGCGCGGCGCGCAGCGCGATGCGTGCGGTCTCTGCATCGCGGATCTCGCCGACGAAGATCACGTCGGGATCCTGGCGCAGGATCGAGCGCAGCGTGTCCGCGAAGCCGAGCCCGGCCTTCTCGTTCACCTCGACCTGCGAGATGCCCGCGAGGCGATGCTCGATCGGATTCTCGATGGTGACGATGTTGAGGTGCGCGTCGACGATGTCCTGCAGCAGGCTGTGCGCGGTGGTGCTCTTGCCGCTGCCGGTCGGGCCGCTGATCAGGATCATGCCCTCGGGGCGGCGGATCTCGCGGCGCAGCAGCTCGAGCTCGCTCGGCTGCAAGCCGATCTTCTCGAGATCGTGGCCCTTGGCGGTCGGGTCGAGGAGCCGCAGCACGACCTTCTCGCCGAACTGCGTCGGCAGCACGGAGACGCGGACGTCGGCCTTGCGATCCTCGTAGGTCACGCGGATGCTGCCGTCCTGCGGGCGGCGGCGCTCGGTGATGTCGAGCGTCGCCATGACCTTGATGCGCGCCACCACCTGACCGTGCAGCGTCCTCGGGATCACCACACCGCGCTCGAGCACGCCGTTGATGCGGTAGCGCACCGGGGTCGCGTCGGAGCCGGGCTCGATGTGGATGTCGCTCGCGCCGAGGCGCAGTCCGTCGACGAGCAGCAGCTCGACCAGGCGGATGACGGTCGCCTTGTCCTTCCCTTCGCCGAGCTGCGTCTCCGCGACCTCGTCCTCCCGCTTCTCGATGACCTCGACCAGCCCTTCCTGCTGCTTGTTGGCCAGCATGCTGCTGATCTCGTCGCCGAAGTAGAAGTGGTGCTGGATCGCGGCCCGGATCTGTGAGGTCGGCGCGACCACGATCGCGACCTTGCTGCGGGTCGAGAACTCGACGGCCTTGACCGCCTCGGTGTCGAGCGGATTGGCGAACGCGATCAGGACGCGCCCACGCTCGAGGCGGAGCGGCATCGCGTCGTAACGCTTCGCGAGCTCCTTGCTCAGCAGGCGAAGCGCGTCCGGATCGATCGTCGCACTCGCGAGATCGATCAGCGGGAGCCCGAGGTGCTCCTTCAGTTGCTCTGCGAGAACCCTACCGTCGATGCGCTGCAGGAGGACGTCGATGGGGCGCTGACCGGTCTCCTGGGTGGTGCGACGAAGCGCATCCGCTTCCGTGCGATCGAGCAATCCGACGCTGTGCGAGAACCGAAAGAGTGCCAACGAGCCCTCCGTACCCGGGGACAAGACCCCCCCCCGGATTCGGCCGGCCCGGCTGAAAGCTTTACAGCGGCGCGCGTCGAATCAGCCGTCGGCGCCGCGCAGTCGAACGCGCCGTCGCCAGCGCATTCGCGCAGGCGACGCGCAAGGCGAAAAGTGGCAGTGGCGTGGCGCGTCGCTTCGGCGAGCCGCACACGTGCCCTGCCGTTGCTCAGTCTTCCTTGCGACGCTTCGGCCGGTGCACCTGCGCGAGCACGCGCTTGCGCACACGGATGGACTCCGGCGTGACCTCCACCAGCTCATCGTCGGCGATCCAGTCGAGCGCGTCCTCGAGGCCCATCTGCTTCGGCGGCGTCAACCGGATCGCCTCGTCGTGTCCCGACGCGCGCATGTTGGTGAGCTTCTTCTCGCGCACGATGTTCACGTCGAGGTCGCCGGCACGCGAATACTCGCCGATGACCATGCCCTCGTAGACCTTCGTCCCGGGCGCGATGAACATCTGGCCGCGCTCCTGCAGGTGGAAGATGGCGTACGGCGTCGCGACCCCCTCGCGATCGGCGACCATGGCGCCGTTGGTGCGGCGCTGGATGTCGCCGGCCCACGGCGCGTAGCCGTTGAACATCGCGTTGATGATGCCGGTGCCGCGGGTGTCGGTCAGGAACGACGAGCGAAAGCCGATGAGGCCGCGCGACGGCACCGAGAACTCGAGGCGCACGCGGCCCGACGCCGGCGGGCTCATCTTGGTCATGACGCCCTTGCGCATCGCGAGCAGCTGCGACACGACGCCGATGAACTCCTCCGGCAGATCGATCACGGCGAGCTCCATCGGCTCGAGCGTCTGGCCGTCCTTCTGCTGCGTCACGACGTCGGGCTTCGAGACCTCGACCTCGTAGCCCTCGCGGCGCATGGTCTCGACCAGGATCGCGAGCTGCAGCTCGCCGCGACCCGAGACGCGCAGGCGATCGGGCTGATCGGTGTCCTCGAGCCGGATCGAGACGTTGCGCTTGGACTCGTTCTCGAGCCGCTCGCGCAGCTTGCGCGACGTCACCCACTGCCCTTCGCGCCCCGCCCACGGCGACGTGTTGACGCCGAAGATCATGGTGATGGTCGGCTCGTCGATGCGCAGCCGGGGCAACGGGACCGGGTTCTCGCGATCGGCGACGGTATCGCCGATCTGGATGTCCTCCATGCCGGCGACCGCGACGATGTCGCCCGCGGTGGCGCGCTCGAGGTTGATGCGCTTGAGCCCGATCCAGCCGTAAAGGTTGGTGAGCTTCGCATTCTTGACGCCGGTCGCGCCGCACAGCGCGTAGGTCTGTCCCGCGACCAGCTCGCCGCTCACGACGCGACCGAGCGCGAGCCGCCCGACGTAGTCGTCGTAGTCGAGGTTGTTCGCCTGGAACTGCGTCGACGCCCCCGGCTGCACCTCGGGACCCGGCAGGTCGCTCAGGATGACGTCGAACAGCGGGCGCAGGTCCACGCCCTCATCCTCGAGGTTGCGCTTCGCGATGCCGTCGCGCGCGACGGTGTAGACGACGGGGAACTCGAGCTGCTCCTCGGTCGCGTCGAGGTCGATGAAGAGCCCGTAGACCTCGTCGAGGACTTCCGCGATGCGCGCATCGGGCCGGTCGATCTTGTTGATGCAGACGATCGGCGTGAGACCGCGCTCGAGCGCCTTGCGCAGCACGAAGCGGGTCTGCGGCAGCGGTCCTTCCGACGCGTCGACCAGCAGCAGGACGCCGTCGACCATGGCCAGCGTGCGCTCGACCTCGCCGCCGAAGTCGGCGTGGCCGGGCGTGTCCATGATGTTGATCTTCACGTCGTGGTACGTGACCGCGGTGTTCTTTGCGAGGATCGTCAGACCGCGCTCGCGCTCGATGGCGTTCGAGTCCATGACCCGGTCCGCGACCTGCTCGTTGGCGCGGAAGATGCCGCTTTGACGCAGCAGCGCATCGACCAGCGTGGTCTTGCCGTGATCGACGTGCGCGATGATCGCGATGTTGCGGATGTCCGGCCGGCGCTCGACCGACGGTGCTGCGGAGACGGCTTCCAGATTCACCCGCCAGCGGCTAGCAAAGGGGTGCGCGCGCCGCTATGGCGTGCGGCGCGGGAAGGCAGCGAATCGGATCTTCATTGCTGCAGCCCGCCCTGGCTCGAGTCCCAGCGGAAGCGCTTCGAGCCCAGCGGGTGGTAGGACTCGGCGGTGAAGTCCTGATTGGTCACTGCCGTGACCGTCAGGACGACGCCGTTCGGGGGGTAGTACGGCGGCAGCTGCGTGATGTTGGTGGTGTAGCGGCCGGAGGAGATGAAGTAGGCTTCCTCCGCCTTGGCGAGGCTGTTGAGCGCGGCCGACGCGTGCGCGTCGTAGCCGTCGGCGCGGTAGGCCGAGAAGGCCGGGATCGCGATCGCCGCGAGGATGCCGATGATGGCGACCACGACCAGAAGCTCGATCAGCGTGAAGCCGTCTTGTCTTGCGTTCGTCATGCCCGTCCGCGACCGGGTACTGCGTCGCGGCCTCCCATCCCTGTCCGGCGCTCGTGGCGCTCCTCCCGCGGCGAAGCCCCGCAAGAGGTGTGCCGCCGGAGCAGCGCATTGCGGTGTGGTGCGGGGATGCGACGAACGGCCCGCGCATCGGGCCAAGCACCGCACGTCGTGCCTCACGAGTGACGCAATCGTGACGGGCGTGGCCGTGATTCGTCATCGTCGTCACGCCGTGGCACTCGCGGTCGTTGCGCTGGCGAAACCGTTGCGCAACGCCTAAACGGCGCGACGGGAGGGGGTGGGCATGAGCGACGTGAGCGAAGACGGCAGCGCGGCCGATCTGCGCAGCGCGGCCGAGCAGCGCTACCTGTCCTACGCGCTGTCGGTGATCACCGCGCGCGCCCTGCCCGACGCCCGCGACGGCTTGAAGCCGGTGCAGCGGCGAATTCTGTACGCGATGTTCCAGAACCTGCGTCTGGTCGCGAACGCCAAGGCGCGCAAGTCGGCGCAGATCGTCGGCGAGGTGATCGGCAAGTATCACCCGCACGGCGACACCGCGGCCTACGACGCGATGGTGCGCATGGCCCAGGACTTCTCGCTGCGCTACCCGCTGGTGCACGGCGAGGGCAACTTCGGCTCGCTCGACGGCGACGCGGCGGCCGCCTACCGCTACACCGAGGCGCGGCTCACCGCGATCGCCGAGGAGATGCTGGCCGACCTCGGCTCCGACACCGTCGACTGGCGCGCCAACTACGACGCGACGCTCGACGAGCCGGTGGTCCTGCCGAGCCGCATCCCGCAGCTCCTCATGAACGGCTCGACCGGCATCGCGGTCGGCATGGCGACGAACATCCCGCCGCACAACCTGAGCGAGATCTGCGACGCGCTGGTCGCGCTGATCGACGACCCCGCGCTCGAGGTCAAGGACCTGCTGAAGTCGATCAAGGGTCCGGACTTCCCGACCGGAGGCGAGCTCCTGTCGAGCAAGGCCGAGCTGCGCACCGCGTACGAGACCGGCCAGGGCGCGCTCCGCCTGCGCGGTCAATACAAGGTCGAGGACCTGCCGCGCGGCAAGCGCCAGGTGGTCGTTACGTCGATCCCGTACACGGTCAACAAGGCCACGCTGATCGAGCAGATCGCGGCCCAGATCCTCGAGCGCAAGCTGCCGCAGGTGGTCGACGTGCGCGACGAGTCGACCACGGATGTCCGCATCGTGCTCGAGCTCAAGAGCGACGCCGAGCCCGAGGTGGCGATGGCCTACCTCTTCAAGCACACCGACCTGCAGATCAACTTCAACGTCAATCTCACCTGCCTGACCCCGACCGGCAGCCCGGGCGCGGGTCAGCCGGGCCGCGTGTCGCTGCGCGAGCTGTGCCGCCAGTTCCTCGACTTCCGCATGGAGGTCGTCACGCGGCGGCTCGAGTTCGAGCGCAAGAAGCTGCTCGCGCGCCTGCACATCCTCGACGGCTTCATCGCCATCTACGACAACCTCGACGAGGCGATCCGCATCATCCGCAAGTCCGAAGGACGCGCGGACGCGGCGCAGAAGCTGATGGCGCGCTTCGGGCTCGACCAGGAACAGGTCGACGCGATCCTCGAGCTGCGCCTCTACCAGCTGGCGCGTCTCGAGATCGACAAGATCCGGGCCGAGCGCGAGGAGAAGATGAAGCGCCTCGCCGAGGTCGAGCGGCTGCTGAAGAAGCCGGCCGAGCGCTGGAAGCTGATCCGCGGTGAGATCGGCGAGATCAAGAGCAAGTATGGCGACAAGCGCCGCACGCTCGTATCGGCGTCGGGACGCGAGGATCTGGCCTACGATCCCGACGCGTACATCGTCCACGAGGAGGCGACGGTGCTGCTGTCGCGCGACGGCTGGCTGCGCCGCGTGCGCGAGCTGAAGGATCCGTCGAGCGCGCGGCTGCGCGAGGGCGACGCGCTGTTCGCGGTGCACGAGGGCACGACGCGCGACCGCATCGCGCTGTTCTCGAACAAGGGCGTGCTCTACGTCATGCCGGTCACCGACGTGCCGGCGACGACCGGCTACGGCGAGCCGGTGCAGTCGCTGTTCAAGTTCGGCGACGGCGAGCGGATCCTGGTGTCGCTGCTGCTGTCGGCCGGTTCGACGAGCGACGACAAGGAACCCGACAAGCCTGCGGACGCGAAGGGCAAGCGCGCCGGCCAAGGCGACCTCTTCGGCGGCGGCAAGGGCGAGGTCATCGAGCTGGTCGAGGAGGCGCGCCCGTTCCTGGTCGTATCGGCCGCGGGCTACGGCTTCCGCGCGGCACCCGAGCTGGGCGTCACCACGCGCGCCGGACGCCGCTTCGCCCGCGTCGCGGACGGCGACGAGCTCATCGCCGTCACGCCCCCCGACGGCCCCGAGGTGCTGTGCCTCGCCCGCAGCGGCAAGGGCCTGCGCTTCCCGATCGATGAAGCAACCGAGCTCTCCGGCGTCGGACGCGGTGTGATCCTGATGCGCCTCGACGACAAGGACCGTGTCGTGGGCGCGATCGTGCCGCCGCCGAAGACGAAGCTCTTCGTGCAGATCGAGGGCGCCGGCGAGCGTGCTTTGACGCGCGACGACTTCCCCAAGGGACACCGCGCCGGCAAGGGACAGAAGGTCGTCAAGCGCGGCACGCCCGCCGGTCTCCGGGTGGAGTGATGCGTGCCGCCGCCCGCATCGCGGCGACGCTCGTCGTCGTGGCCTGCTGGTCCCTCGTCGCGTGCGACGTGCCGCTCGGCAATCCGCCGCGCGACGGCAAGGGGGAACCCGTGATCGACGACGCAGCCGGGCCGCGCCTGCAGGTGATCGTCCGCCTGCGCTTCGACCCACCCGACGGTGCGGCGCCGGACGGCGAGCCCTACCAGGCCGCGCTCCGCGCGACGCGGGAGAAGTTCTTCGCCGAGATCGATGCTCTCCCGCACCGCGTCGTGCGCACCTACGACACGCTGCCGCTGGTGGTACTGTCGATCGCGCCGGCGGATCGCGCGGTGCTCGAGAAGATGCCATCGGTCGCGAGCGTCGAGGAAGATCGCCTGAACGCCCCGCTCGCGAACTGAGCCCGTCGAGGTGGCCGCGACTTTTGCACTGTCGTCGTCGTCCGCTAATCGCAGGCGACCATGTCCCGTGCGTCACGTCCGCTCCTGACGAGCCTCACCCTGCTCTGCCTCGCGCTCGCGCCATGCGCCGCGGCGAGCGACACAGCACCTCCCGCCGCGGTACCGCGCGGTGCGTCCCGCGAGACGCAGCTGCGGCTCGAAGCGCTGGGCTACAGCGAGAATGCGACGGACGACCCGGATCCCTCACGTCGCGGGGTGACGCGCAACGACCCCGACGCCATGCCGGGCGTCAATTACTACTGCACGAACGCGTCCGTGCGCTTCGTCGCGATGGACGGCGCGATTCTGCACGAGGTTCCTCTCGAGCTGGCCGCTTCGCCGGGAAGCGGCTGCCTCGCGGAGCTCTACCGCGACCGAGAGGTGGTCACGGTCGGCAGCCCGCTGCTGTCCATGCTGCGGCTCGGTGGTCAGCCACGCTGGAGCAAGCTCGGCCCCTACCACCACGACGTGGGGATCGACGCCACCGGCCTGCTCTATGCGCTGCGCCGTTTCGATTCCGTGCTGACGCGCGGCGACGCGAAGCTGCCGATCACCGGGCAGGCGATCGACGTGCTCCACGGCAAGGGGCGCGCGCAGCGCTCGATCGATCTGACGCCGATGCTCGCGCCGATGATCCCCGAGGAGCGCGTCCGCCGCATCGCGGAGGCCGTGGCGAGCCGCGGTCGCATCGGCAAAGAAGAGTTCGCGCACGCGCTCGACGTGTTCCACCCCAACACGGTCGAGGTCGTCGACTGGCCGCACGCGCCGGGCGGCGGCCGACGCGTCCTGATCGCGGTCCGCCAGCTCGATCGCATCATGGTGATCGATCTCGACGAGCGGCGCATCGTGTGGGAGTGGGGCGCCGGCCAGATCGTCGGGCCGCACGATCCTTGGCTGCTGCCGAACGGCAACGTCCTGCTGTTCGACAACGGAGTGCGGCCGACGCAGGAGCCGGCGCCGTCGGTGCGCATGTTCTCGCGCGTGGTCGAGGTCGATCCGCGCACCGACCGGATCGTGTGGGAGTACCGCGGCGATCCACCACAGTCGTTCTTCAGCCCGAGCCGCGGTGGTGCCCAGCCGCTGCAGAACGGCAACGTGCTGGTCACGGAGACCACCAAGGGGCGCGCCTTCGAGGTGACCCGCGCAGGAAAGATCGTCTGGGAGTACTGGAATCCCGACTTCCATGACGGCGCGCGCCGCGCCCTGTATCGCATGCACCGGATCGGGCTCGACGAGTACCGCGCCCTGCGCGGCTGGCGCGAGGGCAACGCGCCCGCAGATTGACTCGCAAGGGTGCTCCGCTACGACTGTCGGTCGCCGGCAGGTCGAGAGCGCCTCGTCGGGCACGTGGGCGGCGACGTTCGGAGCGTCGCGGCAAGGAGAGCACATGGACTTCACCTTGAGCGACGAGGACCGCCAGCTGCGCGACACCGTGCGCGAGTTCGTGGAAGAAGTGGCGAATCCGGTCTGGCAGCAGATCGAGAAGGACGACCGCCTGCCGCAGACCGTGATCGACCGCGCCAAGGAGCTCGGCCTCTTCGGTCTCACGATCCCGCCCGAGTACGGCGGGCTCGGCCTGTCCGTCGTGCAGAAGGCTCTGGTGCACGAGATGCTCGGCCGCGGCCCGTGGGGTCTCGCGAGCTACGTCAGCGTGCACACCGGCATCGGCTGCACCGGCATCAACCTGTTCGGCACCAAAGAGCAGAAGGAGCGCTACCTGCCGAAGATGGCGAGCGGCGAGTGGCTCGGCTGCTTCGGCTTGACGGAGCCCGGCGCCGGCTCCGACGCGGGCAACCTGCAGACCCGCGCCGAGCGCGACGGCGACCAGTGGGTGATCAACGGCCACAAGATCTTCATCACCAACGCCCCGTACGCGCACCACGTGCTGGTGTTCGCGCGCGCGCCCAAGGGCATCAGCGCGTTCATCGTCGACACCGACACCAAGGGCTTCCAGATCGGCCAGGTGTTCGACACGCTCGGCCACAAGGGCTCGGCGATCAGCGAGCTGGTGTTCGAGGACTGCCGCATCCCGGCGAGCAACCTCGTCGGCGAGGAGGGCAAGGGCTTCGAAATCGCCAAGCGCTCGCTTTCCGAAGGTCGCACGATGCTGTCGGCGCGCTCGGTCGGCGCGGCACAGAAGGCGATGGAGCTCGCGATCGAGCACGGCGAGCAGCGCCACACCTTCGGCAAGGCGCTGCTCGACCACCAGGCGCTGGCGTTTCGCCTCGCGCAGATGAGCGCGCGTACGGAAGCCGGCCGCCTGCTGGTCTACAGATGCGCCTGGATGCTCGACCACGGCAGCCCCGCGATCCGCGAGTCGTCGACCGCCAAGTTCTTCTGCGGCGAGGGCCTCTGGCAGACGGTCGACGACGCGATCCAGATGCTCGGCGGCTACGGCTACATCAGCCACGAGTACATGATCGAGCGCATCTGGCGCGACGCGCGTGTCGTGCGCGTCTACGACGGCTCGTCCGAGGTCCAGCAGATCCTGATCGCGCAGCGGCTCCGAAAGGGCGACGTCGAGACGAAGTGGTGAGAGGGTTCCGAGAGCAGCGCGGCACCATATAGAAGCGGGGTATGGGAGCTCGCGAGTCCGTCTTCTCTTTTCCGGGAGACCCACCGCTGCCCGACATCCTCTTCGAGCTGTCCACCATCGTTCTCGTCGTCCTGATCGTTGCGAGCGCGCTCACTGCAGTCGTCCGATCATCCACCTGGAGGGTGTGGCTTCGTCGCGCGCTCCTCGCGTTGGCGATCCTCCCGCTCGTGGGACTTCTTGCGGGCGGGTGCGTGATCGCAAATCGGCATTTCGGTGAGTGGCGTCAGCTGCGACGGCAACTGCGACTGAGCCACGATTTCGCGAGGGCCGCGGCCGACGAAGGACGGAGTGTCCTTGCGGCGGACCTGCCGCCGCAGCTGGCGGAGTTCCGGTTCTCGGGCCTGCAGAAACCCGTACGAATCCGGATCATGAGCGGACGTGAGCCCTACGTGGGGGTCGACTTCGGCGAGGGTGCGAACGCCATGTTCGATCCGGTCACCATGCTGTGCACGTATTCCGACTAGAGTCTCGTCTCGTTCGCCGCGCCCCGCCTACCGCGCGCGACCTGGCACCAGGTTCGCGCTGCGCGACGCCGGGTCGAACACGATCTTGACCTCGCCGCGCTCGAGCTGCCGCGTCACGTCGCGGACCTTCTCCTCGACCGTGCGCTCGCGCACGCCGTAGTCGGTCCCATCGCGGGTCACAAATTCTTCCACCAGCCCGCGCAGCGCGTCCGCCGACAGCGCCGTGTACGGGACGTCGAGCGGCTCGAGCTCGGGATCGGCACCGTCGTCGCGCTCGACGCGCGGCTTCTCTTCTCGATCGCGATCGCGTGGCACGGTGTCAGCCCTCTCTCGCCCGGCGGTGCGCCGGCTCAGAACTCCATCTCGCGGCAGTCGCTCGCGACGCGCAGCGGCGCACCGGTTGCGGCCTTCACCTCGTCCACCGTGACACCCGGAGCGATCTCGCGCAGCAGGAAGCCGTCGGTATCGACGTCGAAGTACGCGAGGTCGGTGACCACCGCCTTGACGCAGCCGAGCGCGGTCACGGGATACGTGAGCTTGTCGACCAGCTTCGAGCGCCCGTTGCGCTCGAGCTGGTAGCACAGCGCGATCACGCGGGCGCCGCCGGCGGCGAGGTCCATGGCACCGCCGATACCGCCGCCGCCCGACGGGATGCTCCAGTTCGCGAGGTCGCCGTTCTGCGCGACCTGGAACGCGCCGAGAACGATCGTCGACACGCGCGCCGTGCGCGCCATCGCGAACGACACGGTCGAGTCGAAGTACGACGTCTCGTCGAGCGGCGTGATGAGCTGGCCGCTCGCGTTGTAGAGGTCGACGTCCTCGCTGCCCTCCTCCGGAAACGGACCGTAGCCGAGGATGCCGTTCTCGGCGTGCAGCGTGACGTCGCGGCCCGCGATGAAGTTCGACACCATGGTCGGCAGGCCGAGGCCGAGGTTCACGTATTCGCCGTCGCGCAGCAGTGCCGCGGCGCGCATCGCCATCAGGTCGGGCGGCAGCCCGGTGGGCCCGCTCTCGCGGACCACGCGTCCTTCCATGTTGTTCTGGCGACCCACCGCCAGCAGGATCTTGCGCAGGATACCGATGTCGAGGTGCGTCGTGGTCTTGACGATGCGATCGACGAAGATGCCGGGCGTGACGATCGCCTCGGGGTCGAGCGCTCCGGTGTCGACGATCTCGCTCACCTCGGCGATCGTCGTGCGCGCGGCACTCGCCATCCATGGCCCGAAGTTGCGCGCGCCGCGACGGTAGACGAGATTGCCCGCCCGATCGGCTCGATCGGCCTTCACCAACGCATAGTCGGTGCGGATGGCGCGCTCGAAGAGGTACGGCTTGCCGTCGATCTCGCGCAGCTCCTTGCCCTTCGCCATCTCCGTGCCGACGCCGGTCGGCGTGAAGAAGCCCGCGAGGCCCGAGCCGCCGGCGCGGATGCGCTCGATGAGCGTCCCCTGCGGCACCATCTCGAGCTCGATCGCGCCGGCCTTCACCTGGTCGCCGATCGGCGTCACCAAGGTCGGCGACGTGACGTACGTGCAGACGAGCTTCCGGATCTGCTTCTTCTCCGCGAGCACGTTGACCGACGTCGGTCCGCCCCCCGGCGTATTGCAGACGATCGTCAGGTCCTTGACGCCGCGCTCGGCGAGCGCCAGCAGGCAGTCGGTCGGCCACGCCTGCGGCGGGCCGAAGCTGTGCACCAGGATCGACGCGCCGTCGTGGACGTCGGCCACGGCGTCGCGGGCGGAGTCGCAGATCTGCTTGGTTGCCACCGTCGAGCGCTTTCCACGCCGCCACGGCGCGCGCAAGGTTCGCCGCGTCAAACCGCGCGTGGATCGAGGAACCGCTGCCCCGTCAGGCTTCGGGGGGACGCTCGAGGAGTGCCACCGCCTCGACGTGCGGCGTCTGCGGCATCATGTCGAAGCCGCGCACGCGCGTCGTCCGGTAGCCGCGCCGCGCGAGCAGCGCGAGGTCCCGCGCCAGCGTGGTCGGATCGCACGAGACGTACACGATGCGTCGCGGCGCGAGGTCGGCGAGGGTCGCGAGGACGGCCGCGGACATGCCCTTGCGCGGCGGGTTGACGCTCGCGACCGTGACCGTGTCGATGCCGAGCTCGGCCAGCACGCGCGGCGCGTCCTCCGCCGGTGCGGCGACGAACTGCGCGTTCGCGGCACCCGCCCGGCGCGCGTTCGCGGCCGCGCACGCCACCGCCGACGCCTGGGACTCGATGCCCACCACGCGCCCCACGTCGGGCGCCACGTGCAGCGCGAGCGCGCCCACGCCGCAGTAGAGGTCGAGCGCCACGTCGTCCCGGGTCGCGGCGAGCCAGCGGCGCGCGGTCGCGTAGATGCGCGCGGCGATCCCGCTGTTGGCCTGCAGGAAGGCGTCGGGACGGCTCTCGAGCTCGAGGTCCCCGAAGCGCTCGATGAGTGCTGCGCGTCCGAAGAGGACGCGCAGGTCGTCGGACAGGATGGTGTTGCCAGGCGTGGGATTGACGCACAGGAACGCGGCCGTCAGCTCGCGGTGCGCGCGCCGCAGGCGACGTACCAGCTCGTCGAGCCCGGGCGGATCGGCAACCGCGGACACCAGCGTCAGGTGCACCTCGCCGCGCGCCGTCGACGCACGCGCCAGCGCGTAGCGCAGCGCGCCGGTGCGGTTGCGCTCGTCGAAGATCGGGACACGGAGGCGCTCGACCTCGGCGCGCAGGTCGCGCAGCACGGACTGCAGGAGCCGGTGGTGCACGATACACGCGTCGGCCGGCAGCACGCTGTGCGTGCCCGGCCGGTACACGCCGAGCAGCACCTCGCGACGGCCGCTCTCGCGCACCAGGCGGCTGCGGAACACGAGCTTCGCCTGGTTGCGGTAGCCGAATGCGCCCGGGCTGCCTGCCGGCGCGTCGATGCGGGCGTCGGCCAGCTCGGGATGCTCGGCGAGGGCCGCGCGCAGCCGCTCGGCCTTGGCCGCGAGCTGGGCCGGGTACGGCTCGCCGACCAGCGGGCAGCCGACGCAGAGCGGGAAGTGCGCGCACGGTACGGCCCTGCCCTCGTGACGACGGCCCGCGTGCGCGTGCGCCGCACCCTTGCCGCGACCGGCCGGCGGGCGCGGCTTTGCGTGCTGCTTCGGTCGTCGGCCGGAGGGGCGTGGGTCGCGGAGCGTCACGGCGGGACACGGTAACGGTCGCGCGCCGCACCGCCAGCCGCGGACGGGGCGTACGACCGCCTGGCCGACGTCGCGAGCTCTGAACCGGTGACCGAGCGCATCGCAGCGGCGGAGCGCGGATGCGTGCTTGCGGCCTCGCCCCAAAGCGCCTATCGCCGCGGTCGATGGCTGCCGCGGCCGAGCGCTCCAGCGGGCGACCGCGCGGCTACGTCGCGCTGCTGCGCGACAACGCCGACTTCCGGCGCCTGTGGTTCGGCCAGATCGTGAGCCAGCTCGGCGACTGGCTCGACTACGTGGCGCTGTTCACGCTGCTGCTGCAGCTGACGGGATCCGGAACCGCCGCCGCCGGCATGCTGGTCGCGCGCTTCCTGCCCGGCTTCTTCGTGAGCCCGCTCGCCGGTGTCGTCGTGGACCGTTTGAGCCGCAAGCGCGTGATGATCGCCGCGGATCTCGGACGCAGCGTACTGGTGCTCGGCCTGCTCACCATCGCGACCGCGGACGACGTCTGGCTGGTGTACGTCGTGGTCGCGTCGGTCGTCGTCTTGACGTCGTTCTTCGAGCCCGCGCGTACGGCAACGATCCCGAACGTGGTCGCGCCGGAAGATCTCGTGATCGCCAACGCGCTCAGCTCGATCACCTGGTCGGTGAATCTCGCGATCGGTGCCGCCATCGGTGGATTCCTCACGGCGGCAGCCGGCTACCGCACGGCGATCGTCATCGATGCGGCGAGCTTCCTCGCCTCGGCGGCGTTCATTGCGCGCGTGACCGTGCCGCCGATCACGCTGCCCACGGGTGGCGTCGCGAGCGTCCCGGCGGGCGTCGCCGGTTGGCTCGGGATCGCGGACCTGCTCGAGGGCATCCGCTGGCTGCGCGCGCATCCACCGGTCGCGCTGCTCGGTCTCGCGAAGGGGCTGTGGTCGCTCGCCGGCGGCGTGGTGCTGCTGCATGCGATCTTCGGCGAGCGCGTCTATCCGATCGGCGGCAGCGCAGCAGCCGGCATCGGCCTGCTCGCAACGGCGCGTGGCCTGGGCACCGCGCTCGGACCGGTTGTCTCGCGGCGACTTGCCGGGCCGTCGTCGGCGGCGATGGCACGTGCGATCGGGGCGGGGTTCTTCCTGGCCGGCGCGTCGTACCTGGCGTTCGCGTGTGCGACGTCATGGCCGGTCGCGTCCGCGATGCTGGTCGCGGCGCACATGGGCGGCAGCACGATCTGGGTGTTCAGCACGGTGCTCCTGCAGCGTCACGTGCCCGATGCGCTCCGTGGCCGCGCGTTCGGCGCGGAGCTCGCGCTGATGACGCTCGCGATGACGCTGTCGAATCTCGCGACCGGGGTGGCGCTCGATCACGGGTGGTCGCCGCGCGCGCTCGCGGCAGCGCTCGGCGCATGGTGCTTCGTGCCGGGTGCGGCGTGGCTCGTCGCGCAGGGCTCGCACGCGCTCGGCCTGCGCGAGCGGTCCTGAACCCCACGATCGCCTGCGGCAAGCGGCCCGCACTGCTAAGCGAGCGGCGATGACGGGGCGTCGCGAGTTCGAGTTGATCGTCGTGGGCGCGGGCATCGCGGGCGCCTCGCTCGCCTACTTCCTGGCCGAGCAGGGCTGCGGCGACGTGCTGCTGCTCGAGCGCGAGACGCAGCTCGCCGTGCACTCGACCGGACGCAGCGCCGCGACGCTGTCGAGCGCCGACGCGAACCCGACGCTCTTGCGCATCAAGCAGGCGGCCAAGCCGTTCTTCCTGTCGCCGCCCGACGGCTTCTCGGAGAACCCGTTGCTGCGTCGGACCGGCGTGCTCGGGGTCTACCCGGAGCCGCTCTGGAGCACGCTGCGCGCAGCACTGCCCGCGCTGCGCGAGACCGGCCTCGACGGCGAGCTGCTCGACCAGGACGAGGTGCTGCGGCGCGTGCCGGTGCTCGACCCGGCCGAGCTCGCGGGCGGGATCCTGATCGCCGACGACGGGCGCCTCGACGTGCACGAGATCCTGTCGAGCTACCTGCGCCACGCTCGCGCGCGCGGGGCGACGCTGCGCCTCGGCGCGGAGATCATCGGCGTGATCGTCGAGGGCGGGCGCTGCCGTGGCGTGCGCACGCGCGACGGCGACTTCCGCGCGCGTCTCGTCGTCGACGCGGCGGGTGCGTGGGCCGGCACGATCGCGCGCCTCGCGGGTGCGATGGACATTCCGCTCGTGCCGCACCGCCGGACCATCGTGACGTTCGCGCCGCCGCCCGGCCTGCCGATCGCGGACTGGCCGATGATCGCGAGCGACACGCACCACCTCTACTTCCAGCCCGAGGCCGGCGACCTGATGCTGAGCCCGATGGACGAGGACGCGATGGCGCCCTGCGATCCGTCGCCCGACGAGGCGGTGGTCGCGGACGGTCTCGCGCGCTTCGCGAAGCTCGCGCCCGCGCTCGCACCGCGTGCGCTCAAGCGGCGCTGGTCGGGGCTGCGGACGTTCGCGCCGGATCGCGTGCACGTGGTCGGCGAGGATCCGATGCTGCCGGGCTTCTTCTGGCTCGCGGGTCAGGGCGGCTGCGGCATCGAGACCAGCCCGCTGATCGGCCGCGTCGCCGCCGACCTCGTGCTCCGCGGCCGGAGCGACGCGTTCGACACGCATCTCCTGAGCCCTGCACGCTTCGCCGTCTGAGCCGTCGCGCGCGCGCCGTCCGGGTTGACACGCCGGACCGGCCTCCGTACCAACCGCGCAGCAATCCGGTCGGGGGGTGGCGGTTGGCGACGAACTACACGGCGAAGGACATCACGGTCCTCGAAGGGCTCGAGCCGGTCCGGAAGCGTCCGGGCATGTACATCGGCGGCGTCGATGCCGCGGGCCTGCACCACCTGCTCTGGGAGATCGTCGACAACTCGGTCGACGAGGCGATGAACGGCCACTGCGACCGCATCGACGTGACGCTGCACAAGGACGGCGAGACCCTCACCGTCAAGGACAACGGCCGCGGCATCCCGGTCGACATGCACGGCAAGTACAAGAAGCCGGCGGTCGAGCTCATCCTCACGACGCTGCACGCGGGCGGCAAGTTCGAGTCGAAGAACTACTACCACTCGGGTGGTCTGCACGGCGTCGGCGCATCGGTCGTGACCGCGTTGTCGGACCGCTTCGTGGTGCGCGTCAAGCGTGACGGCGCCGAGTGGGAGCAGAGCTTCTCCCAGGGCAAGGCGTCGTCGAAGCTCAAGAAGCTCGGCAACGCGCGCGGCACCGGCACCACGATCGAGTACCACCCCGACCGCGAGATCTTTCCCTCGATCAAGCACGACGCGAAGCTGATCGCCGAGCGTCTCGAGGCCAAGGCGTATCTCCACAAGGGCCTGACCGTCACGTTCGCGGACGAGGCCAAGGGCGGCGAGTCGTTCACCTGGCACTACGAGGACGGCATCCGCGCCTACCTGGACAAGCTGCTCACCAGCGGCACCAAGAAGCGCGTCCCGGCCGAGATCTTCTACGCCGAGCGCGAGGGGGACGGGCCGCGCATCGAGTGCGCGCTGGCATGGACCGAGGACACCAGCGAGGGCGTGTCGTCGTTCGTGAACAGCATCCCGACCAGCGCCGGCGGCACGCACGAGAACGGGCTCAAGAGCGGCATGGTCAAGGCGGTGCGCAACTACCTCGACGTGCACAACCTGATCCCGCGCGGGCTGCAGATCGCCGCCGAGGACGTGCGCGAGGGGGTGGTCGGGCTGCTCTCCTGCTTCATCCCCGAGCCGCAGTTCCAGGGCCAGACGAAGGAGCGCCTCAACAATCCGGAGCTGACGCCGGCGGTCGACGGCTTCGTGCGCAGCGCGCTCGAGAACTGGCTCAACGGCAATCGCTCGTCGGCGGAGGCGATCTCGGCGCGCGTCATCCTCGCGGCGCGGGCGCGCACGGCGTCGCGCGCCGCGGCGAAGGAGGTCCAGCGCAAGACCGCCGTCTCGCATCGCCTCAACCTGCCCGGCAAGCTCGCCGACTGCTCGTCGACCGATCCGTCGGAGTCCGAGCTGTTCCTGGTCGAGGGCGACTCCGCGGGCGGGTCGGCGAAGCAAGGGCGCGACCGGCACTTCCAGGCGATCCTGCCGCTGCGCGGGAAAGTCCTGAACACCGAGCAGGCGTCGCTCAGCAAGGTGCTGTCGAACAACGAGCTGTCCGACATCGTGAAGGCGCTCGGCTGCGGGCTGGGAAAAGATTTCGACGCGAGCCGGCTGCGCTACCACAAGATCTGCCTGCTGATGGACGCCGACTCGGACGGCAACCACATCGCGACCTTGCTGATGACGTTCTTCTACCGGCACATGCCGCAGCTGATCCAGGGTGGATTTCTCTACCTCGCCGTGCCGCCGCTCTACCGCATCGACATCGGCAAGGAGACCTACTGGGCGCGCGACGACGTGCAGAAGGACCAGATCCTGGGCAAGCACAAAGGCCGCGCGACGCCGCAGGTGCAGCGCTTCAAGGGCCTCGGCGAGATGAACCCGTCGACGCTGAAGGAGACGACGCTCGATCCGAAGAAGCGCACCATGCTGCGCGTGACGATCGACGACGCGCTCGCGACCGACAGCATGATCCAGACGCTGATGGGGAAAGAGGTCGCGCCGCGTTTCCAGCTCATCATGGAGCGCGCGGTCGGGGTCGCGGACCTCGACGTCTGACGCTCTCCGCGCGCAGCCGCGCGACGGCGAGGCCCGCCCAGGGCCGCTCGGTCGCGCTCGCCCGCGAGCCCGGTAGCAATCTCAGTCGCCGCTCGCGGCGGCGTGTCCCTGCGTCGCGCTGCCCGAAGGGCCGGCGCTCGCCTCCCCGGCCCACAGCGCGCGCCACGAGTCGTAGATGCGCTCCGTGATCAGCCGCGCGCCGCGCTGGTACGTGAAGTACGCCCACGACCACTCGAACAGCACCAGCGCGCGGTTCCGGAAGCCGATCAAGAAGAAGATGTGGATGCCGAGCCAGGCGAGCCACGCGAGCAGCCCGGACAGACGGAGCCAGCCGATCTCCGCGACCGCGGACGCGCGACCGATCGTCGCGAGCGAGCCCTTGTCCCAGTACGTGAACGGAACGGTCGGCTTGCCGTCGAGCAGGCGAAGCACGTTCGCCGCTGCGTGGTCGCCCTCCTGCATCGCCGCCGGCGCGACCCCGGGCACGGCCTTGCCGTCCTGCGTGAACGCGCACAGGTCGCCGACCACGAACGCCTCGGGATGGCCCGGCACCGAGAGGTCGCGCTCGACCACGATGCGTCCCGCGCGGTCGAGCGGCACGCCGAGCGAGCGCGCGAGCGGCACGCCGCGCACCCCGGCGGCCCACAGGACGGTGCGCGCCGCCACGTGCTCGTCGCCGATGCGCACGCCGGTCGCATCGATGCCCGCGACCATCGCCGACGTCCGGACGGTCACGCCGAGCCGCTCGAGCTGGCGCTGCGCGCTCGCCGACGACGCTTCGGAGTAGGCGGCCAGCACGCGCGGTCCGCCCTCGAGCAGCAGCACGCATGCTTGACGGGGATCGAAGCGGCGGAAGTCGCGCGCCAGAGTGTGGCGTGCGATCTCGCTCAGCGCACCGGCGAGCTCGACGCCCGTCGGGCCGCCGCCGATGACGACGAAGGTCAGCCACTCGGCGCGCTCGCGCTCGTCGGCCGCGCGCTCCGCGGCCTCGAACGCGAGCAGCACGCGGGTGCGGATCTCGACCGCGTCGTCGAGCGATTTCAGGCCCGGCGCGTGCGGCGTCCAGGCGTCGTGGCCGAAGTAGTTGTCGGTCGCTCCGGCAGCGAGGATCAGGTAGTCGTACGCGACCTCGCCCTCGGTGAGCCGAACGCGCTTCGCCGCGAGGTCGATCGAGGTCACCTCGGCGAGCAGCACCGTGGTGTTTGCCTGCCGGCGCAGGATGCGGCGGATCGGCGCGGCGATGTCGCTCGGGTTCAGGCCGGCGGTCGCGACCTGGTAGAGCAATGGCTGGAACAGGTGGTGATTGCGCCGGTCGAGCACGGTGACGTTTGCGCTCGCGCGCTTCAGGCGCTTGGCGGCTCGGAGGCCGCCGAAGCCCGCTCCGACCACGACGATCTGCGGCGCCGCGGACGGTTGGCCATCGAGCCGAGGCGGTCGGGCTTCGTCGGACACCTCCCGACGCTACCACCATGCGCAGCCTTGTCGAAGGTGGCCCCGCGACGGACGTACGGTCGTCGAAAGCCGCGCGAGGCGGCCCCCGGACCCGCGGGAGGGCCCATGCGGACACCCTTGTCGTCGCGCGCTCCGACGGGTAGCCCGTTGCCATGGTTTCCGAGATCAGCGTGACGGACCTGAGCCGGCGCATCGCCGAGCCGAATGCACCCGTCGTCCTCGACGTGCGCGAGCCGCAGGAGATCGCGATCGCGCGCTTCCCCGGGGCGCTCGAGATCCCGATGCAGTCGGTGCCGTCGCGCATCGCCGAGCTCGACCCGAACGCCGAGGTCTTCGTGCTCTGCCATCACGGCATGCGCAGCGCGCACGTCGCGGAGTACCTCGCCGAGCAGGGCTTCACGCGGGTCGGCAACGTCACGGGCGGCATCGACGCCTGGGCGCTGATGGTCGACCCGAGCGTGCCGCGCTACTGAGCCCGCACGACGACAGCACGACGGGCGCGCCGGCCGCGCCACCGGGACGCTCGCTCCGCCTGGTGGTCGCCGACGTGACGCTGCACGTGGTCGATTACGGCGCGGCGAGCGAGGCCGCGGCTGCGCGCCCGCTCTTGCTGCTCCACGGCGGCATGGGCCATTCGCGCTGGTGGGACCTCGTCGCGCCTCGGCTGACGGGGGTCGCGCATCCGTTCGCCTTCGATCGGCGCGGACACGGCGACAGCGACTGGGCGGATCCCGAGCGCTACGGCTGGGAGCTCGACCTGCGCGACGTCGAGGAGGTCGCGCGTCGCCTGAGCCCGCTCCCGTGGAGCATCGCGGGGCACTCGCAGGGTGGACTCCTCGCCGTCCATCTGGCGAGGCGCGGCAACATCCCGCTGCGCGATCTGATCCTGCTCGACGTGCCGCTCGAGCCGCAGAGCCCGAGCCTGCAGCGCGCCGGGCAGGCGTTCCGGCGCATGCCGCAGATCCGCTATCCATCGCTCGAGGCGGCCCTGCAACGCTTTCAGCCGTTCCCGCCGGTGCACCACGTGCCGCCCGACGTGCTCGAGTATCTCGGGCGCCACAGCTTCAAGCCGGCGGACGACGACAGCGGCGAGCTGGTGTCGAAGTTCCACTGGAAGTCGTATCAGCGCGACCGCAGCCGCGAGGCCAACCCGCTTCAGGACCACGACGCACGGCTGCGCGCGATCGACGTGCCGGTGCTGAGCGTTCGGGGCGGCGACTCGACGATCCTGTCGCGCGAGGACCAGGCGGAGCTGCTGCGTCGGCTGCGCGACGGCCGCGGTGTCGAGGTGGCGCGCGCGACGCACAGTCTGCACGCCGAGCAGCCGGCGCTGGTCGCGGCCGCGATGCGCGAGTTCCTGTCGCGGCATGCTTGACGCCCTGCGACAGGCGCGGTGCGACGATGCCGGATCGCCCTGCCCGCCCGCAGCGTGCTAGTGTTCCGTCTCTCAAAGATCCGCGACAGTCAGGCGTCGAGGCGCCCCGACGGCAAGGCGCGCGACCGCGGCGTAGCCACGTCCTACGCCGCAGGGAGTGCAACGCAGCCGGCGGGGATGCATCGGCGGCTGGATGTTGCGGAGATGTGGGAGACGGGACACTAGGAGCACGACGTCATGGAGCTGCACGAACGCCTCGCGCGCTACCTGAGCGGTCGCCTGGGAACGGAAGTCCGCGTCAGCGGCTTCGCGCGCAAGAGCGGCGGCGCGTCACGCGAGACCTATCTCTTCGACGCCGCCTGGGCCGAGAACGGCGGTACCGTGCAGCGCGGCTACGTGCTGCGCCGCGATCCGGTCGCGAGCGTGCTCGAGTCCGATCGTACGCTCGAAGTGAACGTCCTGCGCGCGGCGCACGCGCTCGGGCTGCCGACGCCGAAGGTCGCGTTCCAGGAGCTCACCGGCGACGCGCTCGAGCGTCCGTTCTGCATCCTGGAGCGCTTGCCCGGCACGCCGACGCCGCCGACGTTCCCCGCTGCGTACCCGGTCGAGATGCGCGAGCGTACCGCCGAGGACTTCGTGTCGATCCTGGCGCGCATCCATGCCGCCGACTGGCGCAGCCAGGCTCTCGACGTCCTCGACGAGCCGGGCCCCGGCACCAGCGCCGCGCGCCGCGCGATCGACCTCTGGCGGCGCATCTACGAGCAGGATCGCATCGAGGCGCACCCCATCCTCGAGCGCGGCTTCGGCTGGCTCGAGCGCAACGTCCCGTCGACCGACGTCGTCACGCTCGTGCACGGCGACTACCGCAGCGGCAACTATCTGCACGACGAGAGCGGACGGATCACCGCGATGCTCGACTGGGAGATGGCGCACTTCGGCGATCCGCACGAGGACCTCGGCTGGGCGGCGATGCCGTACTGGTCGTGCGAGGGCCGCGCGGGCGGCCTCGAGCACGAGGACGCGATGATCGCACGCTACGAGCGCGCCACCGGCACCGTGGTCGATCGCGCCCGCGTCCACTTCTACAAGGTGCTCGGCACCGTCAAGATGGCCGCGATCTCGCTGACCGGCGTCAAGAGCTTCTGTGCCGCGCGCAGTGCGGAGCCGACGCTGGCGGTCGTCGGCATCGTCCTCGGGCGCCTGAGCGTGGAGCTCGTGCAGCTCCTCGGCCTCGACGCCGGAAACGGGTGAACGCATGCGCCCCGATCTCGACGACGTTCTGTCCGGCGTGCAGAGGCTGCTGCTGAACGACTTCCTGCCGGCTCTCGCCGCGTCGGCGCCGTTCCTCGCGGAGCAGGCGATGTACGCGAACCTGCTCCTGGAGTACGGCAAGAAGACCTGGCCGACGCTGCATCTCGCGCTCGCCGAGGAACACGGCGACCTGTGCGCGACGCTCGCGAGCGCCGCGGGCGCGCTGCGCGGCGACACGCGGGCGAGCGAGCTCGTCGGGGCGATCGACGCCGCGACGACGAGCGCCGTCACGGACGTCACGCGAACGAGCCTCGACGCGCTCGCGGCGCGCAATCGCACGCTGCGCGAGCTGGTGAGCCGGGTGGTGATCCTGCTCGACGCGCAGGAGTCCGCCGCGAGCGACCATCCGCAACGAGCGACGCACAGCGCGGCCGACGGTCCACGTCACGCCGCGCGTGCCGCGACCGATACCTACCTCGTCCGCGCCGCGCGCCGGCAGTACGCGAATCTGCAGCAGCTCGGCCTGATCTGGTAGCGCCGCGCCCGAAGGAGAACGTCGATGTCCGATCAGCCCGCCTTCGCGACCATCCGCCTCGAGATCGAGGGCCGCACCGCGATCATCACGCTCAACCGGCCCGATCGCCTGAACGCGATGAACCAGCAGATGAAGGACGACCTGCGCGAAGCCTGGACCATCGTGCGCGACGACCCGGAGATCTGGTGCGCGATCGTCACCGGCGAGGGGCGTGCGTTCTCGAGCGGCGCGGACGTCGAGTCGCTCGACACCGGCGGCTTCAAGAAGATCGACCACTGGCGGAAGCTCGCCATGATCGAGACCATCCGTGCGCTGCCCACGCCGCGCCGCATGGGGGTCATGAAGCCGGTGATCGCCGCGGTGAACGGCCTCGTGAACGGCGTGACCCTCGACCTCGTGACGGAGGCCGACATCCCGATCGCGTCGGACAAGGCGCAGTTCTTCGATTCGCACGTGTCGCTGGGCTACGTATCGTCGCACGAGATGGTGAACATGGCGCGGCGCGTGCCCGTCGCGGTCGCGATGCGCATGGCGCTGCTCGGCGCGAAGGAGCGCATGAGCGCGGAGCGCGCGCTCGCGGTCGGGCTCGTCACCGAGGTCGTGCCGCACGAGCAGCTCATGGCGCGCGCCCGCGAGCTCGCCGGCATGCTGTGCGAGAACGCGCCGCTCGCGGTGTGGGGCACCAAGATGGGCATCCTGCGCGGGCTCGGCCTGCCGGTCGAGCAGGCGGAGGAGATCGCGGCCGGCTACCTCGAGGTGGTCGAGCAGAGCGAGGACCACGCCGAGGGACCGCGCGCGTTCATGGAGAAGCGGAAGCCGGCCTGGAAGGCGCGCTGATCGCGCTCGGCGCGTGGCGCGCGCCGCTGGACGCGCTG
>JAIEPK010000625.1 GCA_019749875.1 Candidatus Binatia bacterium
AGGCTTAGTGCCGTTGCGGCCCCGCGGTCAACGGGTGCGCGCGTCGCGCGAGCCGCGCGACACCGAGACCCGGGGGTGCTCGCGCGCGCAACACGGGCGTCGGCCACGTCCGGTCGGCGCGCCGGAGGCGGCGGCCGTTGCGGTGCCCGCGCACGCGTGCGAGACCGGGCGGCGAGCGAGACGGAGGACGCATGAGCGACGACCACACCAGCAGCGCGGACCTCGTCCTGCCGCGCTCCGACGAGCCGCCCGACTTTCGTCGTCAGGCCCGCGCCTATACGCGCTTCCGCCGCGACTACTCGGGCCCGCTGTACGACGCGATCGCGGCCGCGACCGGACCGGCGGCCGGCCGGCGCGCGCTCGACCTGGGCTGCGGCACGGGCTTCGTCAGCGGGTCGCTGCGCGAGCGCGGCTGGCGCGTCGTCGGCAGCGACTTCTCGCAGCCCATGCTCGCCGAGGCGCAGGCGTTTCTCGCGCCGTCGTCGCAGCTGGTGCGCGCCCGCGCCGAAGCGCTCGCCCTGCGCGACGCGAGCGTCGCTCTCGTGACCTGCGGCACGGCCTTCCACTGGTTCGCGCCGCGGCCCGCGCTCGACGAGATCGCCCGCGTGCTCGCACCGGGCGGCATCGCGGCGCTGTTCTGGCGGTATCCCGCCGCGGACGCGCCCACGCCGGCGCTGATCCGCGACGTGCTGCGCCGCTTCGGACCCGACATCCCCGGCCAGCAGGTCTTCGTCCATCCGCCCGAGCCCTTTCTGAAGTCGACGCTGCAGCCGCTTGCGGCGCCGGTGCTGCACGGGACGCTGCACTACACGCCGGCCGAGTTCCACGGCTACGCGGCCACCACCGAGTTTCTGCGCCGCTTCGCAGGCGAGCACCATGCGGCCTTCCTGGACGCGCTGCGCGAGGAGCTGGTCCAGCGATACCCAAACGGCATCGACGAGCCGAGCGACGAGCACCTGTTCCTGGCACGGCGTCCGTGACGGCGCGGCGCCGATGACGCAGGTTGTCGGGCGTCGAGGCGATCGCTAGCGTTGCCGGCGCCGGTTTCCGCCATGCGACGCCAGATCTGGTTCGACGACGACCGCAACGGTCGCTGCTTCGGCTGCGGGGCGGACAATCCGTCCGGCCTGCGACTCTCGTTCTTCGAGACCGACGAGGGCGCCGAGGTGGAGTACGCGGTGCCGTCCGACCTCGAAGGCGCCCCGGGCATCGTGCACGGCGGCATCCAGGCGACGCTGCTCGACGAGGCCATGTGCATGACGGCGTATGCCAAGGCGGGTACGCCGGTCGTCACCGGCGAGCTCACCGTGCGCTATCTGCGGACCGTGCCGACCGCGACCCCGCTGCGGATCGCCGGGCGGATCACCGAGACGCGCGGGCGGAGCTTCTTCATCGAGGGAACCATCCGTCTCGCCGCGACCGGCGAAGAGCTGACCCGCGCCCGCGGCCGCTTCTTCGCAGCCGCTGCGGATCAGCCGCAGGAGACCTCAGCGTGACATCCGTCCTCTTTCTCGTCGCGAGCCTCGTCGGGGCGTGGTTCACCTTCAACGCCTTCAACCCGATGATCGTGCAGCGCCGGCGCTCGGTGATCAGCTTCTTCGCGGGCTGGCTCACCGCCGAGCTCGCGCTGCACCACGTCGCTTGGCAGGTCGCGGCGGCGATCGTGTTCATCGCGCTGGGCGCCCTCCATGCCTGGCCCGGCAAGCTCGCCCTGCTGATCTCGCTCGTGTCGTGGGCCGGGCTGATCCTGCTGTTCCGCCGCGCGAGCCAGGCCGAGCGCGTGTGCACCGAGGCGCTGCGCAACGGTCTCGGTGTCGATTACGAGGAGCGCATCCTGCCGGAGCTGCGGCCGCTCTTGAGCCACGGCATCAACTGGCGCGAGATCGCGCTGCCGTTCGCGATGCGCGACCCGCGCGTCGAGCGCATCCGTGACGTGGTGTACGCCGACGGCGGCCGGCGTGGCGCGTCGCGCGGCCTGAAGCTCGATCTGTACCGGGCACGCGAGGGCGCGCCGGGCGAGGTCGCCGGGACGCGCCGGCCGCGACCGATCCTGCTGCAGGTGCACGGCGGCGCGTGGATCCTCGGCAGCAAGAACGAGCAGGGCATCCCGCTCATGCAGCGCATGGCGTCGCACGGCTGGCTGTGCGCCGCGATCGACTACCGCCTGAGCCCGCACGCGACGTTCCCGGACCACGTGGTGGACGTCAAGCGCGCGATTCGCTGGCTGAAGGAGCACGCGGCCGAGCATGGCGCCGATCCGGACTTCATCGTCGTCACGGGCGGCTCGGCCGGCGGGCACCTGTCGTCGCTCGCGGCGCTGACACCGAACGCACCCGAGTTCCAGCCGGGCTTCGAGGACGTGGACACGCGCGTCCAGGGCTGCGTCGCGTTCTACGGCGTCTACGACTTCACCAACCGCGACGGCGTCTATCGCCACGACGGGCTGCAGCGCGTGCTGACGCAGCACGTGATGAAGAGGCGGCTCGAGGACGCTCGCCCGCTCTACGAGCAGGCGTCGCCGCTCTACCGCGTGAACGCGGAGGCGCCGCCATTCTTCCTCGTGCACGGCGACTTCGACTCGCTGGTGCCGGTCGCCGAGGCGCGCGGCATGTATGCGGCGTTGCGCGCGGTGTCGCGTGCGCCGGTCGCGTATGCGGAGATCCCCGGCGCGCAGCACGCCTTCGAGATCTTCCCGTCGCTGCGCAGCGCGCTCGCGATCGATGGCGTCGAGCGCTTTCTGTTCCTGGTGTACAGCGAGCACCTGCGCCGGCGTGCAGCAGCGTCCGCCGCGCACGAGGGCAGCGAGCCCGACCGCCGCGCGTCCTGACGGGGCGCCGCGGCGCAACGGCGTCGCACGGGGTCATGCCGCGGCGAAGCGCTGCACCTCGGCACGCAGCTCGTCGAGCTGGCTCTCGAAGAAGTGCCCGGCGCCGCGCACCACGTGCACGTCCGCCTGCGCGACGCCGAGCCGCTCGAGCTTGTCGCGCAGGAGCGAGAGCGGTGCGACGTCGTCGCGATCGCCGTGCACGAAGAGCTTGGGCTTCGCGCAGCTCGCGAGAAAGCCGAAGTCGTACATGCCCGCCGGCGCCGCGATCGCGACCATGCGGTGCACGCGCGCATCGCTGCAGCCGAGCTTCAGCGCGACCGCCGAGCCGAACGAGAAGCCCGCCACCAGCACCTGCTTCGCGGCCGGCTGCTGGGCGAGCAGGAAGTCGAGCGCCTCGCGCGCGTCGTCGACCTCGCCGACGCCGCGATCGTGCGCGCCCGAGCTGCCGCCGACGCCGCGGAAGTTGATGCGCAGCGTCTCGTAGCCCGCGTCGTGCAGGGCGCGCGCGGTGTGGAAGACGACCGGGTTGTGCATGGTGCCGCCGTAGAGCGGGTGCGGGTGGAGGACGAGGGCCACACGCTCCGCGAGCTCGCTGGTCGGGCGGTAGATCGCCTCGAGCTGGCCGTGGCTGCAGGGGATGGAGGTTTTGCCGGCGAACATGACTTCAGATTACATGCCCCGGCACCGCAGTGAAGCGGCGCAGTGCGCGACGTTCGGCGCACGCGACCTCGTCGTCGCGGCGCTCCAGGCAGCGGAGGACGACATGCCGAATCTGTGGATCACGGGCCTCGACCGCGAGCAGGCCAAGACCTTCAGCAGTCTCGCGTCCGACCTCTTCGAGCGCGAGCTCGGCACGCGGCGCGACGCGATCTACGTCTACCTGCGCGACGCCGAGCTGTTCCGCGACGGCAACCCGGCGGAGCTGCCGACCATCATCGAGATCAGCTGGATCCGCCGCCCGCGCGAGCACTTCGAGAAGGCCGCGGCGGGCCTCACCCGAATCGTCAAGCAAGAACTGGGACGCACCGGATCCGTGCAGGTCGAGCTGCACGAGAAGTGGGACGACGCGACGATCGACGGCGAGACCTGCGCCGCCTGGGCGGCGCGCAATCGGCGTTGACGACGGCCTCGCGCGAGGCCGATGTTGCCCACCGGCAGCGGCTCGTGCACGCGAGCCGCTGGCGAGCGCGGAGCGCCAGCCACCGCAGGGATTGGGGCCCCGTCAAGCTCAGATTGAAGGGGCGAGGGGGCGCGTGCCCCCTAGTTTCGATCAGCGTGCCTTGTAGAGCGGGATCCAGCGCTTGATGGTGCGGTCGACGAAGCCGTCGGCCTTCCAGTTGGCGAGCGAGGCATTGGCGGCGGCGCGCAGATCGTCGTCCTGCGGGCGGAAGCCCCAGCCGATCTGCTCCTGCGTGAGCAGCGGGCGGATCAGCGGGCGCAGCGTGCCGTCGTGCACCGATGCGTACCAGGCGACCGTCGGCGCATCGGTCACGAAGGCGTCGATGCGCGACTGCACGAGGTCGGCGACGCCGTCGGAGTTGCTCAGGTAGGGGAAGACCTGGCCGCCGCGGTAGTTCTGCGTGACGTAGGTGTCGGCCGTCGTGCCGCGCGTGACGCCGACGCGCAGCGAGCCGCCGAGCGCCTGCGCCGGCGTCTGGTAGGCGTCGCCGAGGTTGTTGCGGATCAGGACCGAGAGGCCGGAATCCATGTACGGCTCGCTGAACGCGACGCGCATGCTGCGCAGCCGCGTGATCGTCATGCCGGACATGATGATGTCGATCTGACCGTTGACCAGCGCGGGGATGAGCTCGTTCCAGGTGAGCGCGATCACGCGCAGCGGCCGCTTCAAGTCGAAGGACAGTCGCTTCGCGAAGTCCACCTCGATACCGACCGCGCTGATCTGCTGGCCCTCCTGCATGACGAACGGCGGCGAGTCGAGCGTGATGCCGACGCGGATCTCGGGCGCCTGCGGCACGGGCGGCGGGGGCGGCGGCTGGCTCGGCCGCGACGAGGCGCAGCCGGCCAACAGCACCGTCAGCGCGAGAAGCGCGGCCGTGCCGTGCGCCCAGAGCGTCCGTCGTGTCGTCGTCATCCACAACCCCCTTCGCGATGCGCCTGCGCATCGCCCGCTGCGCCGCTTACTGCTGTGCGCCCTTCTGGTAGCCGGCCGAGTAACCCTGCTGGTAGGAGCTCTGCTTCGACTTCTCGTACTGATCGTAGGCGTAACCGCCGATCAAGCCGGCGCCCGCACCGGCCGCGGCGCCGAGGCCGGCGTTGCCGGCGATCGCGCCGATGATCGCACCACCGGCCGCGCCCATCGCGCCACCGCTCAGCGTGCGCTGCTGCGTCGTGGTCATGTTCGAGCAGCCGCTTCCCACCGTCGCGCAGGCGCCGAGCAGGGTCACGGCGAGCACGCACGTGGTCGTCCGGTGGCGGTTCATTTCTTCTTCCCTCCCGTCTGCGCCGGCTTCTCGGGCGCCTTGCACGGGTACGTCTCGACCAGATAGCGCGTGATCGCGTCGGGAGCCTTGTCCTTCAGGTACTGCGGGTTGGCCTTCAGCCAGGCGATGAACTTCTCGACCGCCTGCGTGCGGGTCGGCACCGGCTCGGGAAGGCAGACCACCGGGTGCGACTTGCCGTGGCCGAAGATCGCCAGGTGGTACTGGTAGGCGCCGACCAGATAGCCGTGGCAGAACGCGATCGACGCCGCATACAGCGCGTCGCTCTCGGGCACGGTGCAGACGTCGACGACGTCCTGCGCGTCGACGATCAAGAAGTCGTCGCGCTCGACGGCCGCACCGGACGACGGCCACAGCCAGAAGCTCGCAAGCGCGAGCAGGATCCATCTGCGCATCCGCACTCCTCCTCTTGCTCGACCACGGCGCACGCGCGCGCCGGCGTCGTGCGGCGAGCTCATGGGAACATCACCCAGGGCGTGGTTCCTTCGGGAACGGGCGCGGCATCGGGCGCCGCGGGGCCGGTCCAGTCGGCATCGGGAAGCTTCCAGCCGCCGCCGAGCGCCCGATACAGATCGACCACCACGAGCAGCTGGTCGCGCTGCGACTGGGCGAGCGCGTTCTCCGCCGGGAACAGCAGCTGCTGAGCCTCGAGGACCTCGTAGTAGTTGGCGAGGCCTTGATTGTAGCGCAGGAGGGCGAGCCGCACGGACTCGCTGTACGCCTGCACGGTCTTCGCTCGTGCGGCCGTGACGTCGACCAGCTTGTCCTGCGCGACCAGCGTCGTGGACACCTCGGAGAACGCCGTCACCAGCGTCTGCTCCCATTGCAGCTTCGCCTGCTCCCACTGCGCGACCTGCGCGTAGTACTGCTCGAGCAGCTGTCCGCCGGTGAAGATCGGGCCCCCGATCGAGCCGACCAGGTTCCAGATGTTGGCGCTGCCCTTCACGACGTCGGACAGCTCGGTGCTCTGACCACCGTAGAGGCTGGTGAGGCCGATGCGCGGGAAGAAGTTCGCGACCGCCACACCGACCTGCGCGTTCGCGCTGCGGATGGTCTGCTCGGCCTGCTGCACGTCGGGACGACGCTCGAGCAGCTCGGCCGGCAGGCCGGGCGGGGTCTGCGGCGGCGTCGTCTGCTGGACGAGCGGCTTGCCACGCGGGACCGGGCCCGGGTTGCGCCCGAGGAGGACGTTGATCTGGTTCTCCTTCGCCACGATCTGCGCCTGCAGGCTCGGGATGGACGCCTCGGCTTCATACAGCGCCGCGGCCGCGCGCTCGGTCTGCAGCTTGGAGCCGACCCCGCCCTCGTAGCGGCGGGTGAAGAGCTGCAGGGTGTCGCGGAACGACTGCACGCTGTCGTAGGCGATCTCGAGCTCGCGATCGAGCTCGATGAGCTCGAAGTAGCGCAGCGCGACGGTGCTCACGAGCGTCAGCATGACGCCGCGCCGGAACGCGTCGGTGGCGAGCATCTCGGCCTGCGCGGCTTCGGTCGCACGGCGGATGCGGCCCCAGACGTCGATCTCCCAGGCGAGGTTGAAGGCACCGGCGAACAGGTCGTAGGTCGCATTGGGCTGCCCGGGGAAGACCAGCGCGCGCTGCCGCGACGCCGTGCCCTGGTAGCCGATCTGCGGCAGGAGCGGAGCGCGGGCGACGCCGACTAGAGCGTTCGCCTGCTCGACGCGCGCGACCGCGGTGCGCAGGTCGTAGTTGTTCTGCACCGCCTCGGTCACCAGCCGCTGCAGGACGGGGTCGGAGAAGACGTCCCACCAGGGCAGGTCGGCGAGCGACGCGATCTCGACCGGCTGCGGCTGCCCGTAGTAGTCGGGCGGCGGATCGGACTTCGGCCGCACGTAGTTCGGTCCGACCGGACAGCCGGCCGCGAACGTCAGCAGGCAGAGCAGGGCGGCGACGGATGCGAGGCCGCGCTTCCTCGATGCGCGCGCGGTGCTCACTCGTGGCTCCCCGCCGGCTTCGTGCCCGGCGTCGTGGTCGTGGGCGTCGCGCCGCCGTCCTTGCCGTGCGCCTCGTCGCCGCCGGCGAGGCTCTCGACGACGTAGAACGAGAGCGGGACGACGAAGATCGCGATCAGCGACGCGGCGATCATGCCGCTCATGACCGCGGTGCCCATGATCCGCCGCGACACCGCGCCGGCGCCCTGCGCGGTCACCAGCGGCACCACGCCGAGGATGAACGCGAACGCGGTCATGAGGATCGGGCGCAGGCGGAGCTTCGCACCGGCGAGTGCCGCCTCGATCAGCGGCGTGCCCTTGTTGTCGTACTCGTCCTTGCAGAACTCGACGATCAGGATCGCGTTCTTCGCCGTCAGACCGATCAGCATGACGAGGCCGATCTGCGCGTAGACATTGTTCACCATCTCGCGCACGAAGAGTCCGAGGAAGGCGCCGAACACCGCGATCGGGATGCCGAGCAGCACGCTGAACGGCAGCGACCAGCTCTCGTACTGCGCGGCGAGGATCAGGAACACCATCAGCAGCGAGAAGCCGAAGATCACCATCGGCGAAACGCCCTGCGCGGCGACCTGCTCCTGGAACGACATGCCCATGTAGTCGTAGCCCATGCCGTCGGGCATGGTTTGCGCGAACACTTCTTCCAGCGCCTTCATGCCCTGCGACGAGCTGTAGCCGGGCTTGAGCGCCGCCTGGATCTGTGCCGCGCGGTGCTCGTTGAAGCGGATGGTGAACTCCGGGCCGTAGAACGGCTTCACGTCGACCACGGCGTCGAGCGGGACCATCTCGCCCTTGTCGTTGCGGACGTAGAACTGGCCCATCTGCTTGACGTCGGTGCGGTAGTCGCCCTCCGCCTGGACGTAGACCTGCCAGACGCGGCCGAAGCGGTTGAAGTAGTTGATGAAGACACCGCCCATGAACGCCTGCAGCGTCTTGTAGACGTCCGCGAGCTGCACGCCTTGCTTCAGGACCTTCTCGCGATCGACGTGCGCGAACACCTGCGGCACGGCGGGCACGAAGGTCGTGAAGATCGACGAGAACTCCGGCCGCTTCATCGCCTCGGCGATGAAGCGCTGCGTGTTCTCGGCGAGGAACTTGACGTCGCCCCCCGAGCGGTCCTCGAGCATGAACGTGACGCCGCCCGACGTGCCGACGCCGGGGATGGCCGGCGGCGGGAACGCGAACGCGAGCGCCTCGGGAAGCTCGTGCAGCTTCATGTTGAGCTCTCGCATGATCACGTCGGCGGTGCGGCCCGACGGATCGCGCTCCTTCCACGGCTTCAGCGTGACGAAGTAGAAGCCGGCGTAGGTCATGTTGGTGCCGCTCAGAAGGGAGAAGCCGACCACCGTGTTGAACGTCTGCACGCCGTCGGTCTTCTCGAGGATGCCCTCGATCTGCTTGCAGACCTCGTTGGTGCGCTGCAGCGACGCGGCCGGGGGCAGCTGGACGTTCATGTAGAAGTAGCCCTGGTCCTCGTCGGGGACGAAGCCGGTGGGCAGACGCGAGCCGAGATAGACGGCGACGACGGCCAGCGCGGCGAGCAGGCCGAGGCCCAGCACCGGGTGCTTGATGAGGTGGTGGCACCAGTTCACGTAGCCGTCGGTCGCCTTGCCGAACCACTTGTTGAACCAGCGGAAGAACGCGCCCAGCGGACCGCGGGCCTCCTTCTTCCGCTTGAGGATCAGCGCCGACAGCGCCGGGCTCAGCGTGAGCGCGTTGAACGCCGAGAACACGACGGACACCGCGATGGTCACGGCGAACTGCTGGTACAGGCGTCCCGTGATGCCCGGAATGAAGGCCGTCGGCACGAACACGGCGACGAGGATCAGTGCGATCGCGATGACCGGCGCCGACACCTCGCTCATCGCCTTGAGGGTCGCGTCGACCGGCGAGAGGCCTTCCTCGATGTGGTGCTCGACGGCCTCGACGACGACGATCGCGTCGTCGACGACGAGACCGATCGCCAGCACGAGCCCGAACAACGACAACGTGTTGATGGAGAATCCGAGCAGCGGGAACAGCGCGAACGTGCCCACCAGCGACACCGGCACCGCGAGCAGCGGGATCAGCGTCGCACGGAAGCCCTGCAGGAAGACGAACACGACGATGATGACGAGGATCAGCGCCTCGAAGAGCGTCTTGACGATTTCGTCGATGCCCTCGGTGACGGCCTCGGTGGTGTCGAGCGAGACCACGTAGTCGAGGTCGTTCGGGAAGTTCTTCTTCGCCTTCTCCATGAGCGCGCGCGCCGCGTGCATGGTGTCGATCGCGTTGGTGCCGGCGAGCTGGTAGATCGCGACGATCGCGGCGGGCTTGCCGTTCAGGCGGCCCATCATGTTGTAGACCTGCGCGCCCAGCTCGACGCGCGCGACGTCGCGCACGCGGATCATCGAGCCGTCCGGGTTCGCGCGGATGATGACGTTCTCGAACTCCTCCGCGGACTGGAGTCGGCCCTGCGCGCGGACGGTCCAGGTGAACTCCTGCCCCGGCGGCACGGGCTCGCCGCCGACCTGGCCGGCGGGATTGACCGTGTTCTGCTGCTTGATGGCCTCGAGGATCTCGGTGACGGTGACGCCGAGCTTCGCGAGCGTGTCGGGGCTCACCCACATGCGCATCGCGTACTGGCCGGCGCCGAAGATCTGCACCTGGCCGACGCCCGGGACGCGCGTCATCGGGTCGTTGATGTTGATGTAGGCGTAGTTGGTGAGGAAGAGGGCGTCGTAGGTGCCGTTCGGCGAGTAGAGCGAGAACAGCGCGAGCGGTGCGGTCGTCGACTGCTTGATGGTGACGCCGTACTGCTGAACGTCGAACGGCAGCTGCGACTGCGCCTGGCCGTAGCGCATCTGGGCCAGGATCTGGTCGGTGTTGATGTTGGTCCCGACCTCGAAGTCGACGCGCAACGTCATGGTGCCGTTGTTCGCGTTGATCGAGTACATGTAGATCGAGTCGGTGACGCCGCTCATCTGCTGCTCGATCGGCGTCGCGACCGACTGCTCGATGGTGAGCGCGTCGGCTCCCGTGTAGGTCGCGGACAGCTGCACTTCCGGCGGCGCGATGTCGGGGAACTGCGCGATCGGCAGCTGCACCATCGCGACCGCACCGACGATGGTCATCACGATCGCGATGACCATGGCCACGATGGGCCGGCGGACGAAGAATGCTGCCATCGTCAGCTCGGCTTCGCGGACTTCGCGGCGGCGCCGGCCGCAGGAGCCGCGGGCTTCGCGGCGGGCTCGACGCCCGGTGCATCGCTCGGCGGAGCGGGCTTCGCGACGACCTTGGCGCCGCTGCGGATCTTCTGCAGCCCCTCGACGACGATCTTCTCGCCGGGGCTGAGTCCGTTGGTGATCACCCAGTCGCTCCCGCTGCGCGGGCCGGGGGTGACGTCACGCACGGAGACGGTGTCGTCCGCGCCGAGCACGTACACCTGGTAGGTCCCCTGCAGATCGAGCACGGCACGCTGCGGGATCAGCAGCGCACCATCGGCGACCTCCGTCGCGGCGCGGACCTTCGCGTAGCCGCCGGGCCGCAGGACGTTGTCCGGATTCGGGAACAGCGCCTGCACGAGCAGCGTGCCGGTGCGCTGATCGACCTGCCGGTTCACCGCGAAGAAGCGGCCCTGGTGTTCGTAGGTCTTGCCGTCGGCGAGGATCACCTCGAGCTTCGGTGCGTCGGGATCTTCCTTGCCGGTCTCGGAGACCTTGTTGATCGCCTGCGCGAAGCGAAGGTACTCCTGCTCGCTGATCGGGAACTCGACCTTGATCGGGTCCACGGTGGACACGGTCGTGAGCACCGTGGTCGGACCCACCAGATCACCGATCTGCGCCTGGTTGATGCCGGCGATGCCCTTGATCGGCGAGTTGACCTTGGTCCAGTCGAGGTTGAGGCGCGCCTGCTCGACGTTCGCCTGCGCCTGGAAGACCGCGGCCTTGTTGGCCTCGTTCTGCTGGATCGCGTTGTCGAGCTCTTCCTGGCTGACCGCGCCTTCCTTGGCGAGCGGGCGATAGCGATTGACATCGAGCTGGGTCTTGACCTGCAGCGCCTTGGCGCTCTCGAGCTGGCCGATCGCCTGGTCGAGTGCCGCCTTGAACTGGCGCGGGTCGATCTGGAACAGAAGCTCGCCCGCGGCGACGACCTTGCCGTTCGGGTAGTTCTGGGTCAGCAGGTAGCCCTGAACCTTGGGCCGGATCTCGGCATTGACGTAGCCCTCGATCGTCCCGACCCAATCCGAGTAGACCGGCACGTTGCGCTGCACCACCGGTGCGACGAGCACCTCGGGGGGCGGCATCTGCGGCGCTTCCTTCTTCGCGCACCCGGCAGCAGCGACGACGGCGAGAACCGTCAGGGCCAGAAACGGCGCACGCACGGAGCGCGTGCACGGCCTCCGTCGGTCAGTCCTCGTCATGAAACCACCCCATGTTCCACCATCCCCGCGGGTCGCTCGCGACCGGGGCGGGTGCCGCCGGGCCACGTCGGCGGCTTGTTTTGGCGCGAAAATCGCGTACCCGCAAGGTTCGCCGCCGCCGGGGCGTCACGAAATGGCCATCGCGGCGTCGGTCGCGCCGCGTGCCTCGGGGCATTGGCGCCGCGGCCGTGCCGTATCGTCGTTCACCGGAGCCGCTTCGCTACTTCGACGCGAGGAGCATGCGGCGCGCCTCGGCGAGCTCCTTCTGCCGCGACTTCTCGACCTTCGGATAGTGCAGATCGAGCTTGGCGAGCGTGTCGATCACGGCCGCCGCGACGACCACGCGGGTGAACCACTTGTTGTCCGCCGGAACGACGTACCAGGGCGCATCCTTGGTCGCGGTGTTCCGGATCGCGTCCTCGTAGGCGTCCATGTAGGCGTCCCAGTGCTGCCGCTCGGCGGCGTCGTTGACCGAGAACTTCCAGTTCTTCTCGGGGTCGTCGAGGCGCTCGAGAAAGCGCTTCTTCTGCTCGTCCTTCGAGACGTTGAGAAAGAACTTGCAGACCACGATGCCGTTGCGCGCGAGGTACTCCTCGAAGCTGCGGATGTCGGCCATGCGGTCCTTCCAGATCGACTTGCCGACGACCTGCGGCGGCAGCTTCTGGCGCGCGAGCATCTCCTCGTGCACGCGCACGACCAGCACCTCCTCGTAGTAGCTGCGGTTGAAGATGCCGATGCGGCCGCGCTCGGGGAGCGCCTTCATGCAGCGCCACAGGTAGTCGTGGTCGAGATCTTCGCTGGTCGGCGCCTTGAACGAGTAGACCTGGCAGCCCTGCGGATTGACGCCCGACATGACGTGCTTGATCGCGCCGTCCTTGCCCGCCGCGTCCATCGCCTGGAAGACCAGCAGCACCGCCCAGCGGTCCTGCGCGTAGAGCATGTCCTGCATCTCGGTCAGCGCCTCGATGCCGACCTGCAGGGCCTCCTTCGCGCGCGGCTTGTCCTCCGAGGTGAACTGCAGGGTGTCCTTGGGGTCGGCCTTCGCGAGCTTGAACTTCCGACCGTCGGTGACGCGGAACGGCTTCGCCAGGTCGCCGGCGATCTGCAGGATGTCGTCGAGCTTCATGCGGGGCACCTCCGGTGCGGGGATCAGAGCCAGCGCGCGACGTGGCGCGCCCGGCGGATCACGGCGAAGCGCACGACGACGCTCTCGCGCTGGTCGGTGAGACCGAGGCTCACGAGGTCGTTCAGGCCACCGTAGCGGACGTCCCCGCCCGCGAGTGCGCGCAACGTACCGTCACGCAGCACCTGGTACCCGTCGAAGTGCGTCCACTGCTGGCGCTCACCCCAGCCGTGCTCGCGGCCGTAGCGGGCGTAGAGATCCTGCGGGATGCAGACCAGGCGGAACTCGCGCGGGTCGAGCCCCAGGTCGCGCTCGACGATGGCGTTGCCGTGCGCCAGCAGCGCGTCGTCCACCTGCAGGCGCGCGAGGCCGCGCCGTGCCGGAAGTCCGAGCGCGTGCAGCAGCCCGCCGCTCGGCGGCTCGGCGCTCTCGGCGAAGTCTTCGAGCAGCACCGTCTCCGCGGAGAAGCGCGGGAAGAAGCGCGCGCCGCCCGAGTTGACGAACGGGTTGGTGAGGAACTGTGCCACGAGGACCTTGATGTTCTGCGCGACGTCCGCCGGCAGACCGAGCTCGTCGACGGCGGCGTTCGCGCGCAGCGTGCCCTCGTTCTGTGTGTGCTCGGCGATGTCGGGCTGCCAGATGCGCGCCGCCACGAAGTCGAACAGCGATGCCGCCTCCGCCGCGGGCTCTGTACGGGCGACGGCGAGACCCATCGCGGCGCCGCGCTTCACCGCATCCGTGGGCAGATCGGCAGCGAGGTCGACAGGGCACCGGTACGCGGCCGCGCCGACGGTGCTCTTCGTCTCGAGCCTTTCCGCCGCGGCGGGTGGCGCGGCCTTGGCGAGCTCCAGGATCTCCTGCGCGTACTGCCGGAGCTGCGCGATGTCGCCGCGCTGCGCCGCCTGCGCGGCGAGCTGCTCGACCTCGGCGACGCCGCGCTTCTTCTCGGGCTTGCCGGTCTCGCCCTTGCGCGACTCGATGGCGAGGCCGGCGAAGTACGTCCGGCGCGCGTCGTAGAACGCGGCCAGCGGGGCATCGGCGGCCGAGAGCGCCTTCAGGTTCGCGACGACCTCGGCGCGCAGGTCGGCACGATCGCGGCCGGCGCCCGGCAGAAAATCGAAGCCCGGTGAGAAGGGGTCGATCGATACGCCCACCGGGTCGTAGACCAGCCCGCCGAGATCGCGCAGCGGCGCACCTTCCTGCGCCTCTTGCCGGAGACGCTCCACCTGCGCCGCGAGCTGGTCCACCTGCGTCCACTCCTGCAGCATGGTGGCCGTCCGGCATTGCTTGACGGCGCGGTCGATCTCGTGCTGGATGCCGCGCAGCGCGTGGTACCGGCTGCGCGGCAGAACGTCCGCGAGCACGTCGCGCGCGCGCGACAGGTACACGTCGGCATAGACGGTGTCGTTCTCCGCGGCGGCGGCGAGGCGCCGTGCGGCTTCGGTCGGACCGGCTGGATCGGCCATGATGATCTCCCTCTGCCTCTCGTTCACGTGCGGCCGCGCGGGCGCTGCGCCCTCCGCGGCGGACACGTTTGACTCGACGAACGAATGCGATAGGCGGGCTGCTCGGCCTCACACGAAGGAGGGACGACATGAGGTTGAAGCCCCTGTTGCTCGGAATGTCGGCCGGCGCGCTGCTGCTCGGCTCCACCGTGCCTGCGCGTGCGCAGGGCGGCTGCCAGTCGGAGGTCGAGCGCTTCTGCTCCGGCGAGAAGCAGGTCCTCGCCTGCCTGAAGAAGAACCGGACGGATCTGTCGCCGGGCTGCGCCACGTACGTCGCGCTGTTCGATCAGATCCCGTCCTGCCTGCAGGAAGCACGGCAGCTGTGCCCGACCGACGTGCCGTCCGTGCAGAGCGTCACCGGCTGCCTCCGCGGCCACGCGGACAAGCTGTCCGCGGAGTGCAAGGCGGAGATCGACAAGATCCGCTGAGCGCCCCTGGGCCGCGGCCGGGGCGCTCATGGGGGTGCTCCGGCCGCGAGCCACTGCGCGCGGCTCGAGCGGATCAGCGCGACCGTCTCGTCGACCGTGCGCACGCAGCGCGGGATCGCGAAATCTGGTGCGTCCGCGAGCCGCGCGTCGTCGCGAAGCATCGCCTCGCGCGCCCAGGCGACGAGCCCCGTCCACATGTCGCCGACGAGAATCAGCGGCACGTTGTAGAGCTTCCGCACCTGCAGCAGCTGCCACGCGAGCGCCAGCTCGAGCAGCGTGCCGATGCCGCCGGGCACCACGACGAAGGCGTCGGACACGATCATGAAGTGGTGCAGGCGAGAGAAGAACGCGCGGTGCTCGTAGACGGCGCCGACGAACGGATTCACCTCCTGCTCGAACGGCAGCGCGACCCGGACGCCGACCGAGCGTCCCGCAGTCGCCGGAGCGGCCGCTGCGGCGCCTTCGTTCGCCGCTCGCATGAGCCCGGGGCCGCCGCCGGTCACGATGTCGCAGCCCATCGCCGTGAGCTCGGCGGCGAGCTGCTTGACGGCCTCATAGGGCAGCGTGCCGGGCGCCAAGCGTGCCGAGCCGAAGATCGTCACGCGGTAGTTGTCGCGTGTGGTGCGGCGGAGCCGCGTCAGCTGGTTCACCACTTCCCAGAGGCCCTGGATGGCCCCCGTGACGAGGCGGTGACGGCGTCCTCGTCGGCGAGTCGTACGACGTCGGCCTGGCCGAATGCGGTTCTCCTCTCCTTGGTGGTCACGCTCGATTTCTCTCTTTCCCGGCTCACCACCGAGGATGTGCGCCGCTCGGGCCGAGGTTGCAAGCCGCGCGCCGTGCTGCCGCCGGGCTCGGGAAGCAAGCGACGTCCGTCGTCCATGCCAAATTGCCTCACGCGTCGTGCGTGCCGTCCGAGGCCACGCGGGCGGCTCGCCAGCATGGGAATGCGGATTCCGACGCCTGACGATTGATGACGGACCGACGGCGCCGGGGCGCGGCAGTTCCGCCGCTCCGTCCCGCGTCGGGGTGGCGTCCCGTTTGCGACGTGGGCGATGGTGCGTCATGAGCACCGCCGGGGCCGCATCGCGACGCTCCGGACGGCGGTCCGCCGTAGACGATCGACGTGCCCACGACGGGGCAAGAGAGAGGGAGAACGATGAACCGGATTCTGGTGTTCCTGGCCGCGGCGCTGCTCGCGCTTGCAGCCGCGGCGCCGCCAGCGGGTGCCGTCGACGCGAGCCTGTCGCGCGATGCGCGGCGCGCCCTCGACAGCCTCACGGCGACCAACTCGGCGGCGCGCGAGCTGCGCCAGAAGGCAAAGGCGGTCCTCGTCTTTCCGAGGATGATCAAGGCCGGTTTTCTGTTCGGGGGACAGATCGGCGACGGCGTTCTCTTCGAGGGCGGCAAGGCCACGGGCTACTACAACTCCGTTGCCGCTTCGTACGGTCTCCAGGTCGGTGGCCAGACCTTCGGCTACGCGCTGTTCTTCATGAACAGCGGCGCGCTCGACTACTTGAAGAAGAGCAGCGGCTGGGAGATCGGCAGCGGGCCGAGCGTCGTGGTGTGGGATCAGGGCATGGGCAAGTCGTTCAGCAGCACGACGCTCACGCAGGACGTCTACGCCTTCATCTTCAACCAGAAGGGCCTGATGGCCGGGGTGGGCATCCAGGGCTCGAAGATCACCCGGATCGACGAGTGACCGCCATGCGTGCACCGAACAGGAAAGAGAGAAGCACCGTCATGTCCGCCACCAGCATCTTGCGCGTCGCAGTGCTCGCGCTGACCATCGCTGCCGCCACCGTCGCACCGGCCGCGGAGCCGCCTCCACCATCCCTCGACGGCAGCGCCGCGGAGGCGACCTCTGCGGTGCTGCTGTCGACCCTGCGCGCCAACCGCAAGGCATTCGTCGCGGTGAACCTGCAGCTCAGCGACGAGCAAGCGAAGGCGTTCTGGCCGCTGTACGATCGCTACGCGCAGGAGATCGGCGCCATCGGCGACCGCGTCGCGGGCCTCGTTCAGGAATACGAGAAGAGCTATGCCGAGCTGTCGAACGAGAAGGCCTTGCAGCTCATCACCGGCTACCTCGATGCCGAGGCCGAGCGGGCGAAGGTCCGGCGCACGTATCTCGACGAGTTCGCGAAGATCCTGCCCGGTCGCACGGTCGCACGCTTCTTCCAGCTCGAGAACAAGATCGACGCCGTGCTGCGCTACGACCTCGCGCGGACCATCCCGGTCGTCGAGCAGAACGCGCCCGCGCGCTGACGGTCGCGGCGATCACGGCGTCGTGCCGCAGAGCGTGCCGTTCACGTCGCACTGGGGCGTGATGCCGCGATCGCGTTGCGCCGCGACCAGCGCCCCGATGGCGGCATTGGTCGCGGCGCTCGGCGTGCAGCCGCAGAGCTGGCTCGCACAGCAGCTGCAGCCGACCTGCGACTCGAGCGCGATGATCGCGGCGGAGCCGTCCGCCGGGCACTGCGACAGGTCGCCGCACGCCTCGGCGACGAGGTTGCGGTCGTTGCACTGTCCGGTGCAGAGCGTCGCATCGCAGGTATACCCGGGCTCGGTGACGCCGTTCGGCGCGCACGCGTAGGCGGCGCAGATGGTGTCGCAGTCGGTGCCCGGCGGCAGCACCGTCGAGCTCGAGTACAGCGGGCAGCCGTTGGTTCCGGGCGCATCGGGGATGCAGCTCGGCGGCTGCGGGAACGGCGGGCCGTTCTCGGCGTAGGCCGCGGACCAGACGAGGTCATCGCCGGGGTCGCACGAGACGTCGCTCTGCCCGACCTGGTAGGGCCCGTCGAACAGCGGGCACGAGCATTCGACGATCCCCTGTTTGTCGGTGCGCTGGCAGGGCGCGGTCATGCAGCCGGCGTACGGCGGGTCCTGCGGCGGCGAGCAGCTGGTCGAGCCGAGGCCGTCCGTCGGCACGCAGTCGAACGAGAACGTCGAGATCAGGTCCGCGCCCGGGATGAACCGGTTCTCGTTGATGTACCCGCAGACCGGTGCGGAGTTGGTCGCCCTGCAGCCGCTGCCGTCGGCGCCGCACTTGTCGAGCGTCTCGAGGTAGATCGGGTAGTTCAGGATCGCCGTGTTGAGCACGAAGTACGCGCCATACGGGATCTCGTAGCAGCGGCAGTTGGCGAAGCGTCCGTCGGGCGTGACCTCGCACGACAGGTCCTCGGAGGCCGGCGAGCCGTTCGGGCCCGAGTAGTAGCAGAGCGCGAACGGACCACCCTGGCAGGGCAGGAATCCCGACGGGTCCTGCACGACGTCTGCATAGGCCGGCTTCGGCGGGTTCGTCGTGGTCGCGAAGCGCGGGTCGTCCCAGAAGCGGAAGCTGTTGGGGACGAAGTGGACCTCGGGTGCGGCCGCGTACGGGACGATGGGCAGCCGTGCGTCGGGCCGGATCGGGAAGATCGGGCCCGACTGGACCCCCGCGACCGGATTCGCGCCGCGCGCCGCGCCGGGCAGCGCGAGCGCCGCAGCGACCAGAAGTATCGCGAGCGTTCCTCTCGCGGTCAGACCGTCGAGCCTCGAGCGGTTCATTTCCACGCCGATCCTCCTCGGGTGCCAGTGCGGCGGCACCTCGCGGCAGTATCGGCCGATCGCCCCGGAAACTGCAGGTCCGATCGTTCGCGCCCGTGCTACCCCAGCAGCGGGCGCGTCCCGCCCGGCGTCTCGCCGCGCAGCTTGTACTTCTCGACCCGCTGGGTCGGCGTCTTGGGCAGCGAGTCGCGGAACTCCCACAGCGTCGGGACCTGGAACTTCGCCAGGTGGGCCGCGACGAAGGCCTTCAGGTCGTCGGCGCTCACCGGCTCCCGCGTCACGACGAAGGCCTTGACCTCCTGCCCGAGCACGTCGTGACGGATGCCGACCACGGCGACGTCGGTCACCAGCGGGTGCTCGCGGATCGCCTTCTCGACCAGCACCGACGAGATGTTCTCGCCGCCGCGCCGGATGACGTCGCGCTTGCGGTCCACGAAGTAGAGCCAGCCGTCCTCGTCGAGGTAGCCCAGGTCGCCGCTGAGAAACCAGTCGCCGTGCAGCGCCTGCCGGGTCTGCTCCTCGTCGCGGAAGTACGCCGCCATGCGGTACGGCGACTCGACGGCGATCTCGCCGACCTGGCGCACCGGCAGCTCGTGCTTGTCGTCGTCGAGGATGTGCAGCGTCACGCCGGGCACGGCCGGCCCCGCCGAGCCCGGACGCGGCTTCTCGCCGAGCGGCTCGAGCGTGACCACACCGGCGTCCGTCGAGCCGAAGCACTCGACGACGTTCGCGATACCGAAGCGCTCGCGGATGCGGTCGCGGATCGGCGCGCTGCCGAGGCCGAGGATCACGCGGATGTCGCTGGTGCGCTCGAGCTCGTTCGGCTCCTGCGCGAGCAGGATCGCGAGGATCGTCCCCAGCGTGAAGAAGATGCTCGCGTGCGTACGGTGCGCGAGCGGCCAGAACTCGGACGCCGAGAACGCGCGCGGGAAGGCGAACGTGCAGCCGGCCTGCTGGCCGAGCGCCGCACACGACCAGGAGTTGCCGTGGAAGAGCGGCCCGACCGAGAGGATCGTGTCGTCGCAGGTGATGCCGAGTCCGGGGATGAAGAACGCGCTGCTGCCGCCGGTGCGTCCGTGCGTGAACAGCACGCCCTTCGGCTTGCCGGTGGTGCCGGACGTGTAGAGCAGCGTCGAGCCGTCGGACGGGCCGACCGACACCGCCGGCGTCTCGTCGGGTGCCTGCGCGATCAGCACGTCGAGCTTCTCGGCGCCGGGGACGTCGCCGAACGCCGCCAGCCGCGTTCCTGCCGGACGCTTCAGCTCGGGCGAGGTCACGTTGCCGGAGGATCCTGCAGCGGTGACCAGTACGCGCGGCTCGGCGTGGCCGATGACGTACGAGAGCTCACCCGCACCGAGGTTCGGGTTCACCGGGTTCAGGACGGCACCCATCTTGAGCGCCGCGAACGCCGCGACCACGTATTCGACCGAGTTGCCGAGGCCGATGGTCACGCGGTCGCCCTTGACGACGCCGAGCGTGCCGAGCGCGTGCGCCATCTGATTCGTCAGCCGGTCGAACTCCTCGAACGTGACCGTGCGGCCCTCGTGCACGAGGTACGGCTTCTGGCCGCGCTCGCGACGGTTCTTCGCCAGGTTGTCGATCAGCAGCATCGGCGTGCCTCCGTCAGCGCGGCAGGCCGAGCGCGCGCTGCGCGATGATGTTGCGCTGCACCTCGGACGTGCCGGAGATCAGGGTCGAGGAGCGCCGCGTCAAGTACTGGTGCGCGGCGATGCCGTGGTCGGGCGAGAAGTGCTCCCGACCGGCGAGCTGTGCGAACGGCCCCTGCAGCTCCATCGCGAGCCCGGCGACCTGCTGCGCGAGCTCGCTGCCGAAGACCTTGTGGCGGGACGCGTCGAGGGCGTCGCCCCGGCCGCGCAGCGCGTTGGTCACGCTGCGGAGCCCGTTCAAGCGCAGCAGCTCGAGCTCGATCCAGGCCTGCGCGAGCGACTGGCGCTGGCTCGGCGGGTGATGTCCGGGCTCCTCACGCGTCGCGACGCGCTTCGCGTACGCGAGCGCCCGGCGGAGCGCGGTGCGCAGCTCGCCCGACATCTCGAAGACCCAGAGGTCGCGCTCGGCGGCGAGCGCACCATTGACGATCGTCCAGCCGTCGCCGGGCGCACCCACCAAGCACTCGCGCGGCACGCGTACGTCGTTCAGGAAGAGCTGCGCGAAGTGCGGCTCGCCGACGAGATTGTGGATCGGCCGGACCTCGACACCCGGCAGCGACATCTCCATCAGGAACACGCCGAGCCCATGATGACGCTTCGAGCCGGCCTCCGTGCGTGCGAGGACGAAGCACCACTGCGCCATCGGTGCGTGGCTGGTCCAGATCTTCGAGCCCGAGAGGACGAAGTGGTCGCCGTCGACCAGTGCCGTCGTGCGCAGCGACGCGAGGTCGGATCCCGAACCCGGCTCGGAGAAGCCGAGACACCACACGTCGTCGACGCCGAGGATGCGCGGCAGGAAGCGCTTCTTCTGCGCCTCGGATCCGTAGCGCAGCAGCGTCGGCCCGACGACGCCGAGGCTGACCATCTGGCCGAGCTGCGGCGGATCGAGCGGTGCGGTCTCGTCGTAGAAGATCATCTGCTCGACGAGGCCGAGCCCGCGCCCGCCGTACTCCTTCGGCCACGCGAGGCCGAGCCAGCGGCCGCTTGCGAGCCGCTTCGCCCACGCGACCATCGCGTCGGCGCCGGGGTGGTCTTCGCAGCGGCCGAGCGCATCGAGGATCGCGGGGTGTGGCGGAGGATTGCCGGCGAGCCATGCGCGCAGCTCGTCACGGAAGCGCAGCTCGTCGGGCGACAGCGAGAAGTCCATCGTGCGACGGTTCTGGCGAACCGGATCGCGGGAGTAAAGGTGCGCGCGACGTTGAGATCGCGCGGGTCGCATGTCACCGGCGCCGCGGCACGCGGGGCGCAGCGCGCGGCGCGTCGTTGACAATCGTCGCGGGCCGCAAGTACCACGGCGGCAGCCCGGTGGACCCGCCGGGTGAATGCGCCCGCGACTTCCCGACCACGAGCCGCGGCAAGCGCGGCAACGGCACGGCACAGGAGGAAGCAGCGCATGGCGGACGTCGCAGAGACCGTCCAGATCGTTCCCGCGGGGCGCCTCGTCTACGGGATGCAGCTGCCGATCCAGGCGCAGAGCACGGTCTTCGCGGCACCGTGGGAACGCGAGGCCGGGCCGGCGGAGCTGCTGCGGATCGCGCAGGCCTGCGATCGCAACGGCTTCTTCTACGTCGCGGCCTGCGACCACGTCTGCGTGCCGCGCGAGCGCGCCGCGGCGATGGGCACGACCTGGTACGACACCGTCGCGACGCTCGGCTATCTGGCCGCCGCCACGCAGAGCGTCCGGCTGCTGTCGCACGTCTTCATCTTGCCGTACCGGCATCCGCTGCTGTCGGCGAAGGCGTTCGCGACGCTCGATGCGCTGTCGGGCGGTCGCGTGATCCTCGGCGTCGGCGCCGGTCACCTCGAAGGCGAGTTCGCGACGCTCGGGGTGGACTTCAAGCGACGCGGCAAGCTGCTCGACGAGGCCATCGATCTCGTCAAGAAAGCGTTCCTCCACGAGTACCCCGCGCACGACGGTCCCACGTTTCCCGTGCACGAGGTGGGGCTCGCGCCCCGTCCGGCGCAGCGCCCACGCCCGCCCATCTGGATCGGCGGCTCGACCCCGGCCGCGCTGAAGCGAGCGGCCGAGCGCGGCGACGGATGGCTGCCGCAGGGGACGCCGCGTGCCGAGCTGCCGCAGGCGATCGCGGTGATTCGAGAGCACCGCAAGCAGAAGCTCGGCGACGTGCCCATCGAAATCGGCACCATGAGCGAGTGGCTCTACGTCGGGACGCCGTCGTTCGACGTCGGTGCCAACGCGCGTACCGGCAAGCCCGAAGAGCTGGCCGCGCACCTGCGCGGCTTGAAGGATCTCGGCGTCAATCATTTCGGCGTTCGCTTCCGCGCGCGCTCCGCCGCGGAGCTGATCGACCAGATCGAGGCCTTCGGCAGCGGCGTCGCGCCGCTGCTTGACGACTGAAGCCCGCACCGGCGCCATGCACCCACGAGGCGCCGGTCGGCGACCCCACTCACCCGACTGCACGAGGAATCGAACATGCTGCTCGAGAACCGCATCGCGATCGTCTCCGGAATCGGCCCCGGCATGGGCCGCGACATCTCGCTGGCCTTCGCTCGCGAGGGCGCGCACGTCGTGCTCGCCGCGCGTGGCGCCGACAAGCTGGAAGAAGTCGCGGCCGAGATCCGCAAGGCCGGACGGCGCGCGCTGTGCGTGCCGACCGACATCGGCAAGAAGGACGACTGCGTCAAGCTGGTCGAGGCCGCGAAGAAGGAGTTCGGGCGCGTCGACGTGCTGGTGAACAACGCGTTCAAGGGCCCCAGCTTCAAGACATTCGAGAACGACGACCTCGACGGCTGGCGCGGCATCTTCGACGTCAACGTCTTCGGCGCGCTGCAGCTCACGAAAGAGGTGGTGCCGCTCATGAAGGACCAGGGCGGCGGCTCGATCGTGTTCATCAACTCGATGTCGATGCGCATCATCGAGCCCACCCACGGTGGCTACGCGGCCTCGAAGGGCGCCCTCATGACCGCGGCGCAGGTACTGGCGCGCGAGCTCGGGCAGTACAAGATCCGCGTCAACTCGGTCGTGCCGGGCTACATCTGGGGCGCGTCGCTGGAGGGCTACTTCAAGATCCTCGCGAAGCAGCAGGGGGTCACGCCGGAGGACGTGTACGCGAGCGTCGCGAAGCACACGGCGCTGAACCACATCCCGCACTCGCAGGAGATCGCGGATTCGGTGGTCTTCTTCGCGTCGGACCTGTCACGCGTGGTGACGGGGCAGGCGCTCGACGTGAACGGGGGACACTTTTTTCACTAGAAAGGGGGCGCCGCCCCTTTCCTCCAGCGGGCGAAGTTCGCTGGAGCCTCCTTTTCCCCGCTCGCCTCACGGCTCGGCCGCTCGGCTTCGCCTTCGCAGAGGGGGCGGTGCCGGGCGGGCGGACACGTCACGAACTTCTTCGCGTCCGCCCGCGCCGTCTCAACCCTTCAGGCCGCGCGCGCGCCGCCCGGCGTGAACTCGACCGGCAGGCGCTTGATGCCGTTGATGAAAGCCGAGCGCAGCTGCGCCGGCTCGCCGGTGATGTGGATGTCCGGGATGCGCTTGAAGAGCTCGCGGAACATCACCGTGATCTCGCGGCGCGCGAGGTGCGCGCCCATGCAGAAGTGCGGTCCGGGCCCGCCGTAGCCGACGTGCGGGTTCGGCGCGCGGCGCAGGTCGAACCGATACGGGTCCTCGAACACCGCCTCGTCGCGGTTCGCCGAGTTGTAGAACAGGATGGTCTTGTCGCCCTCGTGGAACTGATGTCCCGAGAGCACGGTGTCGCGCGTGACGGTGCGGCGCATGAAGATCACCGGCGTCGCCCAGCGCACGATCTCCTCGACCGCCGTGGGTGCGATCGTTTCGAAGTCGTTGCGCCACAGGCGCGCTTGATCCGGGTGCTGCTCGAGGGCGACCATGCCGTGGCTGATCGCGGTGCGCGTGGTCTCGTTGCCGGCGACCGCGAGCAGGATGAAGAACGACGCGATCTCCTCGTCGGTGAGGCGCTCGCCGTCGAGCTCGGTGTTGACGAGTGCGGAGACGAGGTCGTCGCTCGGGTGCTTGAGGCGATGCTGCGCGAGGTCGCGCAGGAGCGCCGCCAGCGAGGCGCCGGCCTCCATGAAGACCATGATCGGGTTCTCCGTGTCGGGCGGCAGGAAGTCCGGATCACCGCCGGAGAGGATGATGTTCGACTTGTCGAACACGAGCTGGTGCTGGCTCTCGGGGATGCCCATCAGGTTGCAGATCACGATCAGCGGCATCGGCGCCGCGACCTCGCTCACGAACTCCGCGCTGCCCTTGTCGATCACGCGGTTGATGACGTCGATGGTGATCTTCTCGACGTCGTCCATGAACGCCTGGATCATCTTCGGCGTGAAGCGGCGCGACACGATGCCCCGCAGGCGCTGGTGGCGCGGGTCGTCCATGTTGATCATCGAGCCGTAGAAATCGAGCATCTCGGTCGGCATGTCGGGGATCGAGGTCGCGCCCTTGCCCGAGCAGAAGAGCTCGGGCGAGCGGCTGATCTCGAGGATGTCGGCGTGGCGCGTGATCGCGAAGTAGCCGGGCCCCTTGGGCAGGAACGGCAGCTCGAGCTCCTCGAAGAAGGCGATCGGGCGCTCGCGGCGCAGCACCGCGAAGGCGGCCTCGCGGTCGGCCCAGGGCAGACCCCAGAACTCGATGTCGGAGAGATTGATCGAATCGGCAGCGTTGCTCACGGAAACCTCGACGGAACGGGAAGGGCGCTGGGGCGAGGAAGACGCCCGGACCGTCTTCATCGCTTCGTGGTCGGCGAAGGCCGACGCTCGGTCAAACCGGCAGGTTGCCGGTGGCGGCGCGCGTGCTCTTGTCCTTCTGGTAGGCAGCGATGGTCCGCTGTGCGATGCGCATCTGATGGACCTCGTCCGCGCCGTCGGCGAAGCGCGCCCAGCGCGCGTGCTGGTACATGTGGGCGAGCGGGGTGTCGGTCGAGTAGCCGAGCGCGCCGTGGACTTGAATCGCGCGATCGATGATGCGGTTCAGGGAGTTGGCGACGAAGTGCTTCGCCATCGAGACTTCGGACACGAAGTCTTCGCCCTTGTCGATCTTGTAGGCGGCGTGCAGGACCATCAGCTTCGCTTGATACAGCTCCATCGCTGAGTCGGCGATCATCCACTGGATTCCTTGCTTGTCGGCGAGCAGCGAGCCGTGCGCGAAGCGGTTCAGCGAGCGGTCGACCATCATGTCGAGCGCCGTCTCGGCCTGCGCGATCCAGCGCATGCAGTGCGCGAGGCGGGCGGGCCCGAGGCGGTACTGGCCGAGGCGATGTCCCTGACCGCGGCCGCCGAGGATGTTCTTCGAGGGGATGCGGAGGTTGTCGATGCGGATCTCGGAGTGTCCGGTCGCGCCGTGCATGGTCTCGACCTCGCGCACGCGCTCCCAGCCCTCGGACGGGATGTCGACGAGGAAGCCGGTGTTGCCGGCCTGCGGCGGGTCGGGGTTCTCCTCGGTGCGCGCGATCAGGATCGCGAAGCTCGCGCGGCGCGCGTTCGAGATGAACCACTTGTGGCCGTTCACCACCCAGTCGTCGCCGTCGCGCACGGCGCGCGTCTGGATGAGCGTCGGGTCGGAGCCCGCGACCTCGGGCTCGGTCATCGCGAAGCAGCTCATGACGCGGCCCTCGCACAGCGGCCGCAGGTACTTCTCCTTCTGCTCGTCGGTCGCCCAGTGGAGGAGGGTGTGCATGTTGCCCTCGTCCGGCGCCTGGCAGTTCAGCACCCACGGGCCGTAGGAGGCCTTCGCAGCCTCCGCCTGGACCATCGCGAGCTGCACGTGGCCGAGGCCCATGCCGCCCCATTCCTTCGGCATGTGCGGCAGCCACAGGCCCGCGTTCTGCGCCTCCTGGCGCATGTGGATCAGGACCTTGACGTACTCGGCACGCTCGATGTCGTCGCGGTTGCCGATCTTCGCCTCGCCCGGCTTGACCACGCGCTCGATGAAGTCGCGCACGCGGAGGCGAAGCTGCTCGAGCTCGGGGCTGAGCGTGAAGTCGATGGCCATCGGAAGGTTCTCCCTGCTGGGTTGGAGCGATCGGATCGACCGGCACGCACGAGGCGACCGGCCGGTCGGACGGTAGGCCATCACGGCCGAGGAGCCGGAGTCAAGGACGCGCGGCGAGGGATCCGCGCGAGGCGAGGTCAGCGGGCCGGAAACGTCGCGACCAGCTCGTCGAGCCGGTCGTGCGCGTCGCGCAGGATCGGCGCGCCGTCGCCGGTCAGCAAAACGTCGAAGTCGAGCGCCAGCAGCGCCTCGACGCTCGCCCGCAGCGCCGCCGGATCGTCCATGACCTTCTCCCGCAGCAGCGAGCAGTGGCCGGGCGGGTTGCCGATGACGGCGTCGCCGACCACGAGGATCCTGCGCTCGGGCCAGTGCAGCGCGACCTCGCCGGGCGACTTGCCCGCGGCGGCGACCACGACCAGCGGCCCGACGCGCTGACCGCCGTGGATCTCGCCGTCGATCTCCGCGCCCTGGCCGCGTGCGTACGCGGCGTCGCCGGGGTGGATCAGGACGCGAGCTCCCGTCGCGGCGCGCACGGCATTGCTCGCGCGTACGTGGTTCCGGTTGGTGAGCACGATGCTCGCGACGCCGATTCGCGCGAGCTCCGCGAGATCTTCCGCCTCGGGCTCCACCGGATCGATGCACACGTTCCCGGTGGCCGCGCGCACCAGGTAGCCGTTGAAGTCGTAGCCGTGCGGCTCCGAGAGCCGCGACCAGGTGAAGACGTCGCTCAGGATCTCGCGCATCGTCCCTCCATCGTTCGACGCCAGATCACCAGAGCGGACGCGGTGGCGCAATGGAACGGCCGACGTCTCGCGGTTTGCGCGGCTCGGTGCACGAGCCGTATACGACCGCGCTTGGCAGTGCAGACCAGACCGCAGACGCACGAGGTCGTGACGCCGCCCGGCGGCTTTCTCGGCGAGTCTCTTCGCGCGTGGCTCGCGCTGGGCATCGGCGTCCTGGCCGTCAGCGCGCACTCGGCGCTGTCCTTCGGCATGTCGCCGCTCTTGAAGCCGATCACCGACGAGCTGGGCTGGACGCGCTCGCAGTACGCGGCAGCGATGAACTTTCGTCTCCTGCTGCTCATGATCGTGGCACCGTTCGCGGGTCAGCTCGTCGATCGCTTCGGTGCCCGCGTGGTGCTCGCCGCGGGTGCGGTCGCGATGGGTGTCGGGACGTGCGCGCTGTCGGGGGTGAACGCGCTGTCGCAGCTCTACGCGGTCAACCTGCTCATCGGACCGGGGCAGGCGTGCATTGGCTCGGTCGCGGGATCGGCACTGGTGCTGCGGCTCTTCCGGCGCCGTCGCGGGCTCGCGATCGGCGTGCTCAACGGCGGCGACAACCTGATCACCAGCGGCGTGCACGTCGGTGCGGCGGCGCTCCTGGTGAGCGTCGGCTGGCGCGGCACCCTGAGCACGCTCGGTGCCGCGTACCTGGCGCTGGGCCTGTTGATCTACGTTGTGCTGCGCGCCGACGAGGGGGCGGGGCACGCAGCACCCGACGACGGATCGACCGAGCGAGCTGCGCGCGGGCGGGCGCGACTCCGCCATCTGCCGTGGCGCGAGCCGACCCTGTGGCTGCTGATCGCGACGTACGTCCTGGTGTACGCCTTCATCACCTCGGTCGGGATCCATTTCCCGGCGTTCCAGCGCGATCTCGGCCGCAGCGCGGACGAGGCGTCGTACATCTACGGGCTCAGCACGCTGATCGGCGCCTTCGGCTCGGTCGCGATCGGGCAGCTCAGCGAGCGGACGTCCGCGCGCGCCGCGCTGGTGTCGATCGTGATCGGCCTCGCGCTGACGTCCGTGATCCTCTGGTTGCCGGGCGTCACCACCATGGGCTTCTACGCGTGGGCGGTGGTCTACGGCGTCGTCAACGCCGGAGCGGTGGCGCTGCTCGCGCTGGTGCTGAACGAGCTGTTCGGCGCCGGGCAGATGGGACGCCTCATGGGTGTCGCCATGGTGTTCTGCATGGCCGGCACGATCGCGGGCAACTACCTGTCGGCCGCGATCTTCGATCACTACGGCAGCTACGTGCGGGTGTGGGAAGGCTACACGGTCCTCATGGTGGTCGCGCTGCTGCCGGCGCTGATGCTGAGCCGGCTCGCGCTGCCGGGCACTCGCGCCGACCGCGCGTGAATCCGCCGCTCGCGCGTTGCATCGCTGCGGAGGAATTGCTTCTGTGCCGCCATGTCGAAGGTGGTGCAGCTCGGCGGTGCCTCGCTCGACGACGCCGTTCTGGATGAGGTCCGCGCCGAGCGTGCGGACAGCCTGAGCGGCCCCGACAGCCCCGAGGGCCGTGAGATGGGCCGCGCCGTCGGCGCGAACGTCGCGGCGCTCCGCTCCGAGCGCGGCATCGACCTTCCGACCATGGCCGAGCGCAGCGGCATCCGCGAGGATCTGCTGGTCGCGCTCGAGCACGGCGGCGCGGTGCCGAGCCTGCGCGCCGTCTGGCACCTCGCGACCGCGCTGCGCGTGCCGTTCGGCTCGCTGCTCGCGAACAGCATGTTCTCGACCGTCGTCGATCCGGATTTCCGCGTGCAGCCGGCGAGTCGCGGCCGCGTGATCGCGTCGGCGGACAACAAGTTCCGCTCGCGCGTGCTCTTCCACGAGGGCGACGCACGCGCGCCCGAGGTCTACGAGCTGACCCTCGAGCCGGGCTGCTTCGAGGAGGCCCACGCGCACGCGCCCGACGTCTACGAGCACCTGACGGTCATCGCGGGTGATCTGGTGGTCAAATCGGGCGACGCCGAGGCCAAGCTCGGCCCTGGCGACACGCTCTTCTTCCGCGCCGATCAGGCGCACAGCTACCTCAATCCCGGCCACGAACGCACCGTCGCTCACCTCGTCATGAGCTACGCCCACCACCGCTGACGCCGCGCGCGCGGCGTGGAAACGACCCGGCCGCGCTCGCGCGCGCCGCGGCAGAGGATCTCCGATGGATCTCGCGACCACCGATCATCTGCTCACCACCACGCGCTCGGTCCGCAAGCGTCTCGACTTCACGCGCCCCGTGCCGCGTGACGTGATCGAGAAGTGCCTCGAGATCGCGCTGCAGGCGCCGACCGGCAGCAACTCGCAGAACTGGCACTTCGTCGTCGTGACGGATGCCGCGAAGCGGAAGGCGCTCGCCGACCTCTACCGCCAGGGCTGGTCGTTCTACACGCAGATGCCGCGTCCGGAGATCCCCGCCGACGACCCGCGCGCGAGCCAGCTGCCGCGCGTGGTGGACTCGGCGCAGTACTTGACCGATCACTTCCACGAGGCGCCAGTGATGATCGTGCCGTGCATCGAGGGACGCGTCGAGAACATGCCGCAATTCGCGCAGGCGTCGGTGTACGGATCGATCCTGCCCGCGGTGTGGTCGCTGATGCTCGCGCTGCGCAGCCGCGGGCTCGGCAGCGCGTGGACGACGATCCACCTGATGTACGAGAAGGAAGCCGCCGCGATCCTCGGCATCCCGGAAACCGTCACGCAGGCGGCGCTGCTGCCGGTCGCGTACTTCACCGGTGAGGACTTCAAGCCGGCGAAGCGTCTGCCGCTCGCCAAGGTCGTGTCGTGGAACGCGTGGGGCAGCCGCTAGCCGATCACGACGTGCTCGCGCCCGAGCCACAGCGGTGAGCGCGCGAGATCGATGAAGCGGCGCTCGTCCTCGAGGAGTGCGAGCGAAGCCGCGCGGCCCGCCTCGCTCGCCGTGGCCGCCGCCAGGTCGTCGAGATCGTCCCACCAGAGCTCGGCGACGCCGTCGTAGTCCTGCGGAGCGCCGCGCGACGCGCGCAGCCCGCCGTTCACCGGGTCGCCCTCGGGCAGCGAGTGCATCTGCACGTAGCGCCGGATGCGCAGCGTGGACGCGTGCCGCGCGACCAGCGGCGCGTGCTGCTCGCGCCAGTAGCGCTGAAATGCGTCGCGCGACAGCGACGGCAGGCGATGCAGGCAGAACGTGAGCTTGATCATCGGGCCTCCTCGCGCGCGTGCTCAGACGGTCGTCGGGTCCGGCTTGCCGGGATCGAGCCCGAGCTCCTCGATCGCGTCCTGCACGCGCCGCGACTCGATCTCCTCGCGGCGCGCGAGCTCGCTCAGGGCCGCGACGCAGATCGACTCGGCATCCACCTCGAAGAAGCGGCGCAGGCTCTCGCGCGTCTCGCTGCGGCCGAAGCCGTCGGTACCGAGCGCATGGAGGCCGTCGGGCGCCCACGTCGCGAGCGCGAGCGGCAGCGTCTTCATGTAGTCGCTCGCCGCGACGATCGGCCACGGCTCGGCGTCGAGCACCTGGCGGAAGTAGGGCACGCGCGGCGTCTCCAGGGGATGCAGCATGTTCCATCGCTCGACCGCGACGGCGTCGCGGCGCAGCTCGTTCCAGCTGGTGACGCTCCAGACGTCGGCGGCGACGCCGCGCGCCGCGAGCAGCTCTTGCGCGCGCAGCGCCTCGCACAGGATCGAGCCGCTGCCGAACAGATGGAGCCGCGGACCGAGGTCCGGATCGGGTGCGGGGCGCACCTTGTAGAGGCCGCGCAGGATTCCCTCGGCACAGCCCTCGGGCATGGCCGCCTGCTGGTACGCCTCATTGGCCACCGTCAAGTAGTAGAAGACGTCCTCGCGCTCGACGTACATGCGTCGGATGCCGTCCTCGACGATCACCGAGATCTCGTACGCGTACGCCGGGTCGTACGCGCGCAGCGTCGGAACGGTGCTGGCGAGAAGCTGGCTGTGTCCGTCCTGGTGCTGCAGGCCTTCGCCGGCGAGGGTCGTGCGTCCCGCCGTCGCGCCGACGAGGAAGCCCTTGCCGCGCGCGTCGGCGTTCTGCCAGATCAGGTCGCCGATGCGCTGGAAGCCGAACATCGAGTAGAAGAGGAAGAACGGGATGGTATTGACGCCGTGCGCGGAGTACGCGGTTCCCGCGGCCGTGAACGACGCCATCGCTCCGGCCTCGGTGATGCCTTCCTCGAGCAGCTGGCCGTTCTCGACCTCGCGGTAGAACGCGACGATCTCGGAGTCCACGGGCTGGTAGCGCTGCCCGCCCTGCGCATAGATGCCGAACTTCCGGAACAGCGCGTCCATGCCGAACGTGCGCGCCTCGTCGGGCACGATCGGGACGACGAGCTCGCCGATCGTCGGATCGCTCATGAGCCGGCGCAGCAGTCCGACGAAGACCTGCGTGGTCGCGACCTCGCGGCCCGTGGTCTCCGCGCGGAACTCCTCGAAGATCGACGTGGGCAGCGGCGCGAGCGGCTGCGATCGGACGACCCGGTGCGGTACGTGTCCGCCGAGAGCGGCACGACGCTCGCGGAGATACTCGATCTCCTGTGTGTCGTCCGGCGGGCGGTAGAACGGCACGTCCTCGAGCTCGCGGTCGCTGATCGGAATGCCGAGGCGGTCGCGGAAGTCGCGCAGGTCGGTGCCCTTGAGCTTCTTCGCCTGATGACTGAAGTTGCGGCCTTCGCCGGCCGCGCCGAGGCCGTAGCCTTTGATCGTCTTCGCGAGGATGACCGTGGGCGCGCCGTTGTACTCGGTCGCGCGCCGGTATGCGGCGTAGACCTTCTCCGGATCGTGGCCGCCACGACGCATCTTCGCGAGCTTCGCGTCGGTGATGCCGTCGACCAGCGCGAGCACCTCCGGGTACTTGCCGAAGAAGTCGCGCCGGATCTCGTCGCCGCTCGACACGACGTAGCGCTGATACTCGCCGTCGACGACCTCTCCCATGCGCTGCTGCAGCAGTCCGCCGTCGTCGCGTGCGAGCAGCGGATCCCAGTCGTCGCCCCAGATCACCTTGATGACGTTCCAGCCCGCACCGCGGAACGCGGCCTCGAGCTCCTGGATGATCTTGCCGTTGCCGCGCACCGGGCCGTCGAGGCGCTGGAGATTGCAGTTGACGACCCAGATCAGGTTGTCGAGCCGCTCGCGCGAGGCGAGGGTGATCGCGCCCATGCTCTCCGGCTCGTCCATCTCGCCGTCGCCGAGAAACGCCCAGATGCGGCTGTGCGAGGTGTCGGCGAGGCCGCGCGCGCGCAGATAGCGGCTGAAGCGCGCCTGGTAAATCGACGAGATCGCCGACAGGCCCATCGAGACGGTCGGAAACTCCCAGAACGCGGGCATCAACCACGGGTGGGGGTACGAGCTGAGCCCACCCTCCGGCGCGAGCTCGCGACGGAAATTCTCGAGCTGCGTCGCCGAGATCCGTCCCTCGAGAAACGCGCGCGCATAAATGCCCGGCGCCGAGTGGCCCTGCAGGTAGACGAAGTCCCCCGGACGATCCGGCTGGTGCGCGCGGAAGAAGTGGTGGAAGCCGACCTCGAGCAGCGTCGCCAGCGACGCGTAGGTCGAGATGTGTCCGCCGATGCCACCCGAGTGCTTGTTCGCGCGAACGACCATCGCCATCGCGTTCCAGCGCAGCTGGTTCTTGATGCGGCGCTCGACGTCGCGATCCCCCGGATAGACCGGCTGGTCGTCGGCGTGGATCGTGTTGACGTAGGGCGTGTTCGCCGTGAACGGCGTGACGACGCCGTTGCGCTGTCCGTACTCCAGCAGCCGCGACAGCAGCAGCCGGCCCCGGTCCTCACCGCTGTCGCGGATGACCTCGGCGAACGATTCGATCCAGGCCTGGGTGTCCTCCGGATCCCGATCCCGTTGCGGCTCGATGTCCATGCCGCGACGCTACCACGCCCCGGAAAGCGTCGGAATTCGCTGCGCGGCGAGGAACCCGCGTCAAGCACCACGAGAGCAGCATGCCGGTGCCACGGGGTTCAACCGGCCCGCATCGTGCACGCGAGCGCAGCCGAGCGCGGAGCGAAGCGACCGCGGGGAGTGTCGTCCCGTTGGGGTCCGCCCAACGGTACGAGGGGGCGCGTGCCCCCTCGTGGAGCTAAAACCCGGCGTTCTTGTCGACCGCCACGTCCTTTTCCGTCCGCGGCGTGATGTACTTGCCGGTGATCATGTCCTTGTAGCCCATGCCCGGACCGATCATCGGATAGACGTGCGCGTTCTGGTCGGTGATGACCTCGAGGAAGGCCGGACCGTCGTACTTGACGAACTCCTCGAGGGCGCCGCGCAGCTCGTCGCGGGTGGTGACGCGCCTGACGAAGCCGAAGCCGTCCGCTTCCGCCGCGCGGACGAAGTCCTTCTTGTGCAGCGTCTTGTCCGAGCCCGAGTAGCGGTTCGCGTAGAACAGGTCCTGCCATTGCCGGACCATGCCGTCGCCGTAGTTGTTGAGCAGCAGGACCTTCACCGGGATGTCGTAGGTCGTGAGCGTCTCGAGCTCGCCGAGGTTCATGCGGATCGAGCCGTCGCCGTCGACGTCGATCACCAGCTTGCCGGGGTTCGCGAGCTGCGCTCCGATCGCTGCCGGAAGGCCGAAGCCCATGGTGCCCATGCTGCCCGAGGTGAGGAACGTGCGCGGGCTCCGGAAGTCGAGGTACTGCGCGGCCCACATCTGGTGCTGGCCGACGCCGGTGCTGACGATCGCGTCGCCCTTCGTGATCTCGTTCAGGACCGCGAGCACCTCTTCGGACTGCACCAGCGGCGACTCGCGGTTGAAGTTCAGCGGGTGCTGCGACTTCAGGTCGTGCACGTGCTTGACCCAGCGCGAGAAGTCCTTGCGGAAGCCCTTGCCGGCGCGGGTCAGCTGCGCGAGGCCGCGCTTCGCGTCGACCACGTACGCCCAGTCGACGCCCTTCACCTTGCCGATCTCCGACGCGTCGACGTCGAGGTGGGCGATCTTCGCACCCGGCGCGAACTCCTTCACCTTGCCCGCGACGCGGTCGTCGAAGCGCGAGCCGACGGCGAACAGGAAGTCGCAGTCCTCGACCGCGTAGTTCGCGTACGCGGTGCCGTGCATGCCCAGCATGTGCAGCGACAGCTCGCTGGTGGTGTCCATGGCGCCGATGCCGAGCAGCGTCGTCACCACCGGAACGTTGAAGCGTTGTGCGAAGGCGCGCAGCTCGGACGCCGCCTCGCCGTTGATCACGCCGCCGCCGGCATAGATCAGCGGCCGCTCGCTGTCGCCGAGCAGGCGGAAGAAGTCCTTCGCGGTACCGTCGGGCAGGGCGGCGTGGTTCAGCGCGCGCTGGCGCTCGTCGTAGCCGCGCAGCTGCAGCTGGCCCACGCCCTGGAACAGCCCCTGGCTGAGCTGGACGTCGCGCGGCACGTCGACCACGACGGGTCCGGGACGTCCGCTGCGCGCGAGCTCGAACGCGCTGCGCATGGTCGCCTCGATCTTGGTCTCGTCGGTGACCAGGAAGACGTGCTTGGCGCAGGCGGACATGATGTTGAACACCGGAGCTTCCTGGAACGCGTCCGTGCCCATCGCCGCGCGCGGCACCTGGCCGCAGATCAGGACCACCGGAACCGAGTCGGCGTGGCAATCGCGAATCGGCGTGACGCAATTGGTCGCGCCGGGGCCGCTCGTGACGACGAACACCCCGACCTTGCCGCTCGCCCGGGCATAGCCCGCGGCCATGAAGCCCGCTCCCTGCTCGGTCGCCGGCACGACGAGCCGCATCTCCTCGTCCTTGGTGTGCGCCGCGTTGTAGCGGAAGATCGCGTCGTACGTGGGCAGGATCGCGCCACCGCTGTAGCCGAACACCGTGTTGACGCCCTCGTCGGCGAGAACCTGGACGATCATGTCCGCGCCCGTCATGGTGGTTCCGGCGAGCGGGTGACGCTCGGCACGCTTGGCTTCTGGCAGGCTCGTCATCGTTTCACCTTCCGTCCCGTTCCCCGGCCGTTTTCGGGCGCGGCAGACCGCCCCACCGATCGATTTTCGCTAGCACCGCGCGGGGTTGCGCGCCACCGGGTAGACGTCCGCGGGGGGCGGCTTTGCGCCTCTGCATCCGTGTGCGAACAGAGCCTCGTGGACGATCGGGAGTGGATGCGAATCGCGCTGGCGGAGGCGCGTCGCGCCGCAGCCGAGGACGAGGTGCCGATAGGTGCCGTGGTCGTGCTGGACGGGCGTGAAATCGCGCGTGCACACAACCAACCGATCTTGCGCCGTGACCCGACCGCACACGCCGAGGTTCTCGCTCTCCGCGCTGCCGCCGAGCGGGTGGGGGCGTATCGTCTGCCGGGCAGCGTCCTCTATGCGACCGTCGAGCCGTGCGCGATGTGCCTCGGTGCGGCACTGCACGCGCGCGTCGCGCGTGTCGTCTACGGTGCTGCGGATCCCAAGGGCGGTGCCGCAGGGACGGTTCTCGACCTGCGCGCGGTGCCGGCGCTCAACCACGAGATCGCAGTGGTCGGTGGCGTCGCAGCGGAGGACAGCGCGCGCTTGCTGCGCGACTTCTTCGCGGCACGACGGCCGCGTGCGACGCGCTGATCTGACGTGACGTGCAGGGCGCCGACACGCGACTCGCGGATGCTGGTTGCGAGGTGCGCGGCCGAGGGTTAGAGGTCGGCGGCCCGGAGAGGTGGCCGAGTCCGGTTGAAGGCGCACGACTCGAAATCGTGTGTGCCCTAAAAAGGCACCGTGGGTTCGAATCCCACCCTCTCCGTTTCCTCCGTTCGTCGCGAGCCGCTCCACAACGCCGGAGCGCCGCGTTAGAACGGGAACCAGTTCGTCCCCCGCGGCCGTCGTCGGGCCGCACGGGGTCATGCAGAGAAAGTTTCGGACAACCGCCGGCCGCTACTACGGAGGCGAACGGCGAGAACGGCCCCACAAGAGGAGGCGACAACGACCGCGAGGAGGTGCGGCTCCGCCGCACCGACGAGGCCCATCGGAGGACCGCAGTCAGTCGCGCAGCGACTGGCGAGGACCGCGCGGGGGCTAGATCAATAGGAGAGGTGCCGGAGTGGTCGAACGGGCACGACTGGAAATCGTGTGTACCCCAAAAGGGTACCGTGGGTTCGAATCCCACTCTCTCCGCTTTTCAGAAATCTCGCGCCGGCAATTGCTCCCTCGGCAATCGTCCATTATCTACAGCGCACGACGGAAACGGCTCTCGCGGGTGTAGCTCAGTTGGCTAGAGCGCAACCTTGCCAAGGTTGAGGTCGCCGGTTCGACCCCGGTCACCCGCTCTCCCGTCCCCCCTCGGGGACGTCGGAGAACTTTTCGATTCCCTGCCGCAGGACGACCGTGTTAGGCGTCCGCCATGGCGTCGAACACGTTATTCGTCAGCAACTTCCCGTTTACGACGACCGAAGACGAGCTACGCGGCACGTTTGAAGCCATGGGCGCGATCCAGAGCGTCCGCATCATCGTCGACCGGGACACCGGTCGCAGCCGGGGCTTCGCCTTCATCGAATTCTCCGACTCGCAGGCACTCGACCTCGCCATCGAGCAGCTGAACGAGACCGAGTTTCGGGGCCGCCGGCTCGTGGTCAGCAAGGCGCGCGGTCGTGACGGAGCGTCACCTCCGCCGCCACGCGCCGCGGCGAGCGGGGGGGACGGCACGTCGCCGTTCCGGCATCGCATCGTCATCGACTGGAGCGACGAGGCGCACGCCTACACCGCGACGATTCCCGACCTCGGCGTCTCGGTGAACGGCGCCACCATCGAAGCCGCGCTCCGTCAAGCGCAAACGCGCGCGCGCGGCTCGGCGTTCGGCAGCAGCCAGGCCTGATCGCGGCGCGTCACGACGCGGGCGTGATTTGACATGCCCGCAAATTTGCGCGAAGCGACCATCGACCGCGCGCGCGTCGCGTGCGAACGAGGCCTGGCGATCCCCAGCCGCAGCCGAGGTGGTTGTGTGGAAGAGGTGCAGCGTTCTCCACTGACGGGCAAGCGAATCGGATTCACGGGGCGTTTGCTGTCCTGTGATCGACGTCTCGCGCATGAGCTCGTGCAGAGCGTCGGCGGTCTCGTCGCGCGCGGCCCCGCACTCGATTATCTGGTGCTCGGCAACGGCGGCCGCGCGGCGAACGACGTTGCAGGACGCACGCTCACCGAAGCGCAGTTTCTGAACCTCGTCTGCGCGGTGACGACCGACACGCTGCCCGACCCGCCGGAGCTCACCGATCTCGTCCCGGCCCGGCATGCGGCGCGCCTCTATCCGCGCGTGACCTGGGCGCGGCGGCGCAGCCTCGCCAAGCACGGGCTCGTCAAGCCGGTCGCGCTGCCCAACGGGGTGGGATACCGCTTCGGCGATCTCCGCGTGCTGCGGCAGGTGGACGACATGCTCGGCGCGGGGATGTCGCTCGCACAGGTGATCCAGCGTCTTTCGCCAGCGGTGAAGGGGCAGCTCGAGTTCCGCTTCCCGATGGCCGCGATCAAGCCGAAGCCGCGACGGATCGCGGTGCGGCCCGAATCGGAGTCCGCGGACGCCTGGTTCGACGTCGGCTTCTGGGCCGACCGCGATCGCTCGAGCTACCCGACCGCGATCGCGGCCTATCAGCGTGCGCTGAAGATCGATCCCGGGCACGTTCCGTCGCTGATCAACCTCGGCAACATCTACTACGAGCTCGGCGAGTTCACGCGCGCGAGAGAGATGTACGCCCGCGCGACGTCGCTCGACGCCGAGAATCCCCGCACGCACTTCAACCTGGGCAATGCCTGCGACGAGATCGGCGACCTGCTCGGCGCCGCGCGGGCGTATCGCCGCGCCATCGCCCTCTGGCCAGGATATGCCGACGCGCACTTCAATCTCGCACTGGTCGCCGAGAAGCTGTCGAGCTGGTCGCTGGCGAGACGCCACTGGGAACGATTCCTCGATCTCGAGCCCGGCAGCGAATGGGCCGCTGTCGCACGCTCGCACCTCGCCGATGCAAAGCGCGCGGAGGCTGCGCGCGGCAAGCCGCAGCACGAGCGCACGCCGAGTTGATCGCCGGTCGTAGGGGGACGGTGCGCCATTCGTTTCGGCGCCGTGCGTCCGTTTGCGCGAGGATCTTCTGGCGCGACGTGAGCCCGCGTGTTAGTCGGGCGAGGCGCTTTTAGCGCATCCCGGCCCGGGCGGCGTACCCAAGTGGCTAAGGGGAAGGTCTGCAAAACCTTTATTCGTGAGTTCGATTCTCACCGCCGCCTCTCGCCGCATCGCGCGCGCCAGCCGAGCGCGGTCCGGCCCCGCGAGCCACGCGGACCCCAGGGAAGACCGCAAACTCTCTTGACCACACCGTGACCGGTCGGATAGGTCGGCGGTCGCTTTGTACGGTGCTTCCGCACGCGACATGGAGGTCTCGCTCGGCTCCAGCCGACGCCGCTACCTGCTGCAGCATCATCCACACCGCGCCCCGGGCGCCCCAGACACGCCGCGACGGGATCCGATCGCTTCGTCCGGCGAGCGAGAGTCGCGATGAGAAGATCGATCGTTCTGCTTTGTGGTCTCTTCCTCGCGGTTGCGACCGCACCGGCGTCGGCGCAGGTGCAGGATGCGGCGCAGCAGTCGTGCAGCGCGACGGCGGACCTCAACGCCGACGCGGTCGCCTGGGCGCAAGCCGGCGTGATCAGCGGCTGCATCAAGGATGCTGCCAAGGGCGCGCTCGGCAGCCCGGCCGCGGCGCTCGCCTGCTTCAACGCCGACGCGAAGGGCAAGGTCGCGAAGAAGCAGCTGGTGTCGGTCATCAAGGAGCTCAAGAGCTGCACGTCGGCCGACCTGCCGGCGTTCGCGGTGCCGGAGCTCGCCGGCCCGTACACGACGCCTCCGAGCCCGCTCGAGTACGACGCGGCGCTGCACGAGATGTACGCCGAGACGACCAGTGCGAGTGCCGTCAAGGCGGAGAACACCCTGCTCATCGACGTGCTCGGCAACCCGCTCGACGATGCCGTGCTGCTCGGAACCGCCAACGCGACGGGCGCGAAGTGCCAAGCGGCGATCACCAAGCAGCTCCTCAAGTGCGAGCGCACCAAGCGCAAGGAATACAACAAGTGCGAGAAGGCGAGCCTCAAGAATGGGCTCGCGAGCGAAGGGCTGCTCGAGTCGACCTGCCTCACGACCGCGGGCGATCCGGCGACCGGCCAGCCCGATCCCAAGGGTCTGATCGACAAGCAGTGCGAGGCGAAGCTCACCTCCGTGCTCACCAAGTCGTGCTTCGGACAGAATCTCGCAGCGGTCTTCCCCGGCGAGTGCTCCGGGGCCGGCAGCGGCTTCGCGGGCTGCCTCGTGGATCGCATCGACTGCCGGCTCTGCCAGCAGCTCAACGAGATGAACGGTCTGTCGCGCGACTGTGACCTGTTCGACGACGGCAGCGCCAACGACAGCTGCCGAGAGGCGTTGCCGGTCTGCGGCGACGACATCCTCGACCAGCCGTCCGAGCAGTGCGACGACGGCAACAGCGAGGGCGGCGACTGCTGCAGCTCGACCTGCCAGTTCGAGACCACCGCCGCCGCCTGCGAGCTGCCGCGCGTGGTCATCACCACCCCGGTGAACGGCGTCTTCTCGCTCGCGGCCACGGCGAACGTCACCGGTTACGTCGAGAACGTCAATCTCAATAACGCCACGCTGTCGATCAACGGCTCGCCGGTCACGATCCAGCCGGACAAGACGTTCTCGACCACGGTCAACCTCAGCCAGCCGGCAGTGTTCAACCCGATCCTCGCGACGCTGACGCGGATCAACGACGGCGAGAAGGTGCACGATCGCGTGGTCGTCATCGCCGGGCCCTCGATCGCCGAGGGCAGCTACTCGCCGAACGGCATCGGCATGCGCTTCAACGACAGCGGGCTGAATGCGATCGAGCCGGCGGTCGAAGATCTGGTCGACATCAACCCGGCCGAGCTGATCCCGCCCAACACGGTGGTGATCAGCAACTACTGCTACCAGGACACGATCTTCGGCTGCCTGGGGCGGGTCGACGTCTCGATCAGCGGCACGCCGCCGCCGTCGATCGGCGGGTTCAGCATCGACATGGACTCGCAGACGAACTTCGTCGCGGCCGACATCACGCTGAACAATCTTTACGTCCGCGCGAACGTGAACAGCGTGAGCGGCATCTCGTTCAGCTGCACGATCGACATCACGTCCAACACCGTGAACATCTTCGGCGACTACGGCCTGTCGCCGCAGGTCGGCCAGCCGACGCAGATCGACGTCGATCAGATCGGCGCGAACGACGTCGTGCTCGGTGGCTTCAACGACAACACGAACTGTGCGGGCTTCCTCGGCGGCGTCGTCGAGCTGCTCATCGACCTCTTCATCGGGGACATCAAGGGGATGTTCGAGACCGCCCTCGAAGACTTCCTCAACGCCGAGGACGGCAACGGCAACACGCCGATCGCCGGCGCCATCGAGACCGCTCTCGAGGGCATCGAGATCGCCGGCCCGATCGGTGACGGCCTCGGCGTCGTGCTCGACACGCCGATGACGGCGGCCCTCGAGGACCCGGTCGGGATCACGTTCAAGATCAACGCGGCCGCGACCGCGTCGACGCCCGACCCGGAGGCGCCCAACCTCACCGCCTCGTACGACGTCCCGGAGACCTTCCCGACGTTCGGCGCCAACACCCCGCACGGGCTGCCGTACGGCCTCGGCATCACGCTCTCGACGTCGTCGTTCAACCAGCTGCTGCGCGCGCAGATCGAGAGCGGCCTGCTGCGCACGGAGCTCACGCAGATCGACCTCGGCGGCGGTCCGATCAGCCTCACGACCGGCCTGCTCGCGGGCTTCTTCCCCGAGTTCGCGATCCTGCCGCCGGCGACGCCGATCGCGGTGCGGCTCGCGCCGTCGATCGCTCCGGTGCTGACCGGGAACGCCGGTCCGCTCGGGGAGATCGCAGAGCTGAAGATGGCGCAGCTCATGGCCGACATCGTCGCCGATCCCAACACGTCCGGGGAGACGGTGCTGGCGACCATCGCCGTGGACGCGCGCCTCGGCTTCAACATGGCGTTCAGCTCGGGCGCGATCACGCTCGCGATCACGCCGCCGGGCCCCGCCGACCTCACCATCGCGCTGATCGAGAATCCGCTCAGCGTCGACGAGGCCGCGGTTCAGTCGGTGGTGCCGGCGATCCTCGGACCGCTGCTGCCGAGCCTGGCCGACGCGCTGGGCAGCATTCCGCTGCCGCAGTTCTTCGGTCTGCAGCTGCAAGGTGTCGAGGTGTCGCGCCTCAGCGGCGGACACATGGGCATCTTCGCGAACCTCACGCCGACACCGTGAGAGCAGAGCGACGCCCCCCCGGCCGTACGGTGTGCCGGGGGGGCGTCGCTCCGCACGGTGGCGCGGCCGGCTCGGCCGCACGTATAGTGCGCGCGTGCACACGCCGACCTGGATCGATCACCGCGCGGGGCTCGACGAGCTGATCGCGCGCCTTCGCGACGAGCCCGTCTACGGGCTCGATACCGAGTTCCACCGCGAGCGGACGTACTTCCCGCATCTCGCGCTCGTCCAGGTGTCCTGGTCGGACGGACTCGCCGTGATCGACCCGATCGCGGTCGACATCGCACCGCTCGCCGAGATTCTCGAGGGCCCCGGCCTCATGATCTGCCACGCGGCGGAGCAGGATCTCGAGGTCCTGCAGCTTGCCTGCGGGACCCGTCCGGGGCGGCTCTTCGATACCCAGATCGCAGCGGCGTTCATCGGTCTCGGATTCGCGGCGTTGAGCAGGCTCGTGACGTCGATCGTCGGGACCACGCTCGCGAAGGGTGACCGTCTCACCGACTGGACCAAGCGCCCGCTCGACCCGAGCCAGATCTCGTACGCCGCAGCCGACGTCGAGCACCTGCTGGTCCTCCATCATCGCCTGTGCGAGCGCGCCCGCGAGAGCGGCACGCTCGACTGGATCGAGCAGGAGTGCGAGCAGCTGCGCACGCGGGCGCTCGGCGCATCCGAAGCCGAGACCGCGTGGTGGCGGATCAAAGGAAGCCGCACGCTCCGGGGCAAGTCGCGCGGTGTCGCGCAGGAGGTCGCCGCCTGGCGCGAGCGCCTGGCGATGAACCGCGACATCCCGCCGCGCTTCATCCTGCCCGACCTGGCGCTCGCCGGGATCGTCCAGCGGCCACCGCGCAGCAAGGAGCAGATGGCGAGCATCCGCGGCCTCGAGCCGCGACACCTGCGCGGCGGCACGGCCGACGAGATCCTCGCCGCCGTCGAGCGCGGCCTCAGCCTCGATGCGCGCGACGTCCGCATGCCGGCACGCGGCGAGCCGCCGCTCGACGACGACGCCGGACCGAGCGTCGCGCTCGGCATCGCGCTGGTCGCGCACATCGCGGCGCAGCGCCAGATGGAGCCGTCGCTGCTCGCGACGCGCGCGGACGTGCAGGCGTTGGCGGCCGGCAGGACGTCGGGACGCCTGTCGTCGGGCTGGCGTGCCGAGATCGCGGGCGACGCTCTGCGACGCCTGTTTTCGGGGGAGGCCGCCCTGACGGGCGACGGTCGGGGCGGGGTGCGTCTGCTGGACGTCCCGCGCGCAGCGGGCTCGGCGGGCGGCGAAGAGGACTGAGAGGGCGCGGCGCGCCGGGGTGGTGAAACTGGCAGACACAGGGGACTTAAAATCCCCTGGCCGGCAACGGCCGTGCGGGTTCGAGCCCCGCCCCCGGCATCACGCAGAGCCCGCCCGAGAATCGATCAGGCCCGTTTCACGGATCGATCTGCCGCGCTGATCATGACTTGAGCAACTCGATCCGGTGTGTTCGGATACGGGTCGGCGGCGAGACAGCCGCCCCAGCCAGCCGCGACCGCCAAGCGAGTCCGTGACCGGCGCCCTGCCGTGGGCCACCCGCCCCGGGGCACCGATGTCCGCCTTTAGGGCACCTCATTCGAGGCATGAGACTTTCTGGCCGCCCCCGTTCTTGTGGGGCTGACGCGTCGCGTTACGCTCATAGGAACGATGCTCATGAAGGAAGCCCTGCTACCGGAAGGACTGGCCGCGCCCAGCGCAGCCGACACCGCCGATGCCTTGGCGTCGGCGCGCGCTGCGCTGCGCGGCATGAGCCGGCGCGCCCGGCGCGCCGTCGTGGCGGCGACCCTCGGCGGGTCGCTCGCCGTGCTCCTGTCGCCCGTCCTGATCTCGAAGCAGGGCTCGACCCTCCCGAAGGCGAAGCCGGCGAAGCCGCTGCCCGCGCCGCAGGCAGCCGCCGCGGCGCCGGTCGAGCGCCCGGACGTGGTGGACCAGATCCTCGAGTCCGCCGAGACGCGTGCCAAGCTCTTCACCGCGATCTCGCAATGCCGGCCGTCGCTCGGCGAGCGCCAGCGCTGGCGCATCGTCGACGCGATCCGCGAGGAGGCCGAGCGCCATGGTTACGACCCGCTGTTCGTCATGGCGATCATCGAGGTCGAGAGCACCTGCTCGCCGACCGCCAACTCGCCCCGCGGTGCGGTCGGGCTGACGCAGATCAAGCCGTCCACCGCCCGCGAGGTGGCGAAGGACCTCGGTCTGCCGTGGGGCGGCGCCAACGCCCTCGTGCAGCCCAACCTGAACATCCGCCTCGGGCTCGGGTACCTCGCGCAGCTCGAGGAGAAGTTCGGCGATCCGTACGTCGCCATGGCCGCCTACAACCTCGGGCCCGAGAAGGCCTCACGGATGTCACGCCAGCATGCGAAGCGCGCGCGCTACGTGAAGAAAGTCCTGGCGCGGTACGAGGGACTGCTGGTCGAGCACGCTGCCTGACGCGAGCCGCTCATCAGAGCAGCTCCGCCGCGTCGCCCAGGCGCACGACGCCCGGCTCGACCACCCGGGCGTAAGCCCCGAGGCACTGCTTGGTCTCGCGCACCATGGTGCGCATGATCCGCGGATCCTTCGGCAGCTCGTCGACCGGCAGCGTCGTCATCACGCAGCGCATGCACGGGATGGTCACCTCGGCCGTCATGCTTCCGAGGCGAATGCGACGTCCCGCCCACGCAGCCTCGGGGAATCCGGTCGGGCCGTCGGGAAGGTCGAGCACGAAGTTCGGCCGGAAGCGGCGCACGTCGATCCTGGACTCGGGTGCGAGACGCGCGAGCGCGTCGAGCGACGTCGCCGTGAGCAGCAGCAACGGAAACGCGTCGAAGTACGTTCCTGGCGGCGATTCGTACTCGAGCAGCTCGGGCGGCAGCCCGGACAGGTCCGGCAACGGCTCGTTGGGCTCGAGCGCGAAGATCGAGCGCATCTCCTGCTCGAGGTCCGCATGGGTCGGGGCACCGCGACGGAAGTGCTCGAGCCGATCGGCGGGCTGCAGCGGCCAGAGCGTGACGCGTGTGCCGAGCACGCGGCTCAGATGCGCTGCGGCCTCGGGATCGTCGGTGCGAACGACGGTCCCGTCGGCGAGACGCATCTCCGCATCACCCGCGCGCTCGGCCCTCGGCTCTTCCAGGTAGCGCGCTGCGCAACGCATCAGCTCGGGGAGCTTCTTCGCGCCACGGATCCCGCCACGCTCCTCGTCGCGCACCGCCCACGCGCGGTCACCGGGAAGCCCCGCCACATCGACCGGTGTCGACGTCAGGCGTTCGCCCGCCATGGACTTCACCGGGTACCGCCAGATCTGCGCGACGCGACCGATGTGCATCTCGCTCCTCCTTCGATCGTCTCGACTCGATCGTCGCGACGCCCGACGCTTGCGCGTTGACCGCGCCGGGAAGCGCCCCTACCATGCCGGTCTCGGCTCCGTCACTCGTGTGCGCTGACGATGCCCGCTTCCGGGCAAACCTCCCATGTCCGGACGGCTTCTGAACACGACGCTCCTGCTGACCCTGTCGGCATTTCCCGCGTTGGGACTCCTGCTCACGGCGATGCTCGGTGCGTTCGGTGGTCGGGGCTGGGAGTGGGTGCTGCTGATCAGCCTGGCCGGATCCGGCGGTGCCATCCTGCTCGCGCGCCGCCGCGGCTGGTCGGCGATCCTCGACGAGCCGGCCGTCACCTGGACGGGGGCCGGGCGCCTCGGCTGGCTCGCGCTCGCGCTCGCGGCGCTCGCATTCGTGCCGACGGTGTGGGCGGTTCTCGGCGGGCCGCGCGTCCAGATCTCGCACCACGGGTTCTTCCATTCGGCGTACGTCTATCAGGTCGTCGCCGGCCACGTGCCGCCAGAGAACGTCACGCTGCCGGGCCACCCGTCGAACACGTACTGGCCGTATCACGCGCTGCTCGCGGCGATGATCGAGCTGCTCACGGTTCCGGCGCCGCTCGCGTCGGCGTTGCTGAACTTCGCCGTGCTCGCCGGAAGCCTCGCCTGGACCGCAGAGATCGCGCGCGAGCTGTACGGTCCGGTCCGGGCCGGACTCGGTGCGCTGCGCGCGGTGTTCGGGTTGTTCGGCGGCAACCTGTTCGGCGGGCTCTACTGGCTGCTCTTTGCCGCGGCAGGCGGTGCGCTGGCCCCGCGCACGATGGTGATCGCCGGAGACGTCCGTCTGACGACGCTGCTCGCGAAGTTCGCGAACTACACCGGCGCCTCGCTCGGCGTGTACTTCTACGTATTCGGGCTGCTCGTGGTGCTTCGCGCGCTGCGCGGTCGCGCGCGCGGCTTCGACGTGGCGCTGGGGATCATGGCGCTGCTCGGTGCGTTCGCGCTGCACGCCATCACCGGCGGCTTCATGCTCGCGGGATTCGCCGGCGCGGTCGCGGGCGCCGTGATCATCGCCGCGGCGCTCGATCGACGGCTCGGCGAGGTGCTGTCCCCGCGTCGGCTCACGACGTGGCTGCGCACCAAGCTCGCCGGTGCGTCCGGTCGCGCGATCGCGGTCGGCTGCGCGGCGCTGCTCGTGCTCTCGCTGCCGGTGCTGAGCTTCATGGCGAACGCCACCAGCGAGTTCCCCGAGCCACCACGCATCGGCTGGCCCGACGCGTATGCATGGTCCGTCGTCGCGATCAGCTGGCCGTTGCTGCCGTTCTTCGTCGCCGGCACCGCGCGCGCGCTGCGCGAGCGCGATTCGCGCGTGCTCTTTCTCGCCCTGATGTGCCTCGGCGGCTACGCTCTCGCGAGCGTGGTCTCGATCTCGGGTCGGAACGAATACAAGTTCATCTACCTCGGTACGCAGGCCCTCTGTCTGGTCGCGCTCGGACCGATCACGCGTCTCGTCACCGCGCCCGCATCGGGCGCTCGACGGCTCGGACGCGCGGCCGCGGCGGGCGCGTTGCTGCTCGCGTGCTGGAACGTCGCGCTGTTCGGCGTCGGCGTGCTGCGCGGCCCCCTGTTCGCCGACCGCACGTTCTCGTACCAGGGCCGCCACGTCGTCGCGTCACCGGGCAAGCCCGGCAGCTTCGCGCCGGGCACGGGGATCGAGTACGCGGACCTGTTCGGCTGGATCCGCGCCAACACGCCGCCGGACACGGTGGTCGTGGTACCGCTCATCCTGCGCGATCGCAGTGTGCTCTACGTCCTCTCCGAGCGCGTCCCCTACGTGGTCGACGGCATCCACTACAACCGCGGGTTGCCCGACTTCTCGGTGCGCGCCGGACAGGTCGAAACGTTGTATCGACGCGCCACCAAGCCCGAGGCCCGGGCCGCTGCGCTGCGCGCGATCGCGGCGACGCTGCCGGACCGTCCGAAGGTGCTCGTGTATCCGCGGGACCTGACCACGCAGCTCGATCCCGCGCACAACGGTCTCACGCGCGTGCACGCAGGGAAGATCGCCGACCTCTACGCGTTTCCTGCTCCCCCGGCCGGAGACGCATCGTGAGCGTCGATCTGCTGCGACACGGGGCTTCGGGCGGATACCGCATCCCGTTCAATCGCTCGACGCTCGTCGGACGCGAGCTCGAGTACATCGCGCAGGCGATGCGCATCGGGCAGATCGCGGGCGACCAGACGTTCACGCGCCGCTGCCACGACCTGCTCGAGACGACGCTCGGCGTGCGGCGCGCGCTGCTCACGACGTCGTGCACGCACGCGCTCGAGCTCGCGGCCTTGCTGCTCGAGATCGAGCCCGGCGACGAGGTCGTCGTGCCGTCGTTCACCTTCGTCTCGACGGTGAACGCCTTCGTGCTGCGCGGCGCGACGCCGCGCATCGTCGACGTGCGCCCGGACACGCTGAACCTCGACGAGAGCAAGCTCGAGGCGGTCGTCGGCCCGCGCACCCGGGCGATCGTTCCAGTGCACTACGCGGGCGTCGGCTGCGCGATGGAGCCGATCCTCGAGATCGCGCACGCGCACGGCGCCGCAGTGGTCGAGGACAACGCGCACGGCCTGTTCGGCAAGTACCGCGGGCAGTGGCTCGGCACGTTCGGCACGCTCGCCACGCAGAGCTTCCACGAGACCAAGAACGTCACCTGCGGCGAGGGCGGGGCGCTGCTGATCAACGACGCGCGCTGGATCGAGCGGGCCGAGATCCTGCGCGAGAAGGGCACCGATCGCAGCCGCTTCTTCCGCGGCGAGGTCGACCGCTACGGCTGGGTCGACGTCGGCTCCAGCTACCTGATGTCCGACGTGCTGGCGGCGTTCCTGTTCGGGCAGCTGATCGAGTGGCCCGCGATCCAGAAGCGCCGCGAGCACCTCTGGACGCGCTACGACGGCGCGCTCGCCGCGTGGGCCGACGCCCACGACGTCCGCCGCCCGATCGTGCCGGAGGACTGCGAGCAGGCGTACCACATGTACTACCTGCTGCTGCCGTCCGAGCCGGCGCGCGCCCGCCTGGTCGCGCATCTGAAGGCCCGCGGCATCCTGGCGGTCTTCCACTACCTGCCGCTCAACACCTCGGCGATGGGTCGCAAGCTCGGCGGCCGGCCGGGCGACTGTCCGGTCGCCGAGGACGTGAGCGAGCGCTTGCTCCGCCTGCCTCTGTATGTCGGTCTCGACGACCGGGAGCAGGACGAAGTGATCACGGCGCTGATGGAGTTCTCGGGATGGTGACGTCGTCGACGCCGCTGGTCGAGCGTCTCGACTGGGACTCGCAGTTCTTCGGTCGCGAGATCGGCCGCGCCCGGGTCGGTCGGCTGGACGCGACTACCGCGGACCGCCTCGCCTACGATGCGCGCGCCGCGGGTCTCGCCTGCGTGTACTTCGCGGCCGGGATCGACGACTTCGAGACCGTGCTCGCAGCCGAGCGTCTCGGCTGTCACCTGGTCGACGTGCGCGTGGTCCTGGAGCGCCCCGAGCTCACGACGATCCCGTCCGGCGCGAGCGACACCGACTTTCGCATCGAGCCGGCGCGCGACGGCGATCTGCCGCAGCTCGAGCGCATCGCGACCGAGGTCGCGCGCCTGAGCCGATACGCGGCCGACCCGCGCTTCCGCGGCGAGGAAACCGAGCGCCTCTACCGGACCTGGATTCAGAACGCCTGGAACGGCTACGTCGACAAGGTGCTGGTCGCGCGCGACGCTGGCGGCGACGTGCTCGGCTTCGCGTGCCCCAAGATGCACGGCGAGCTGTGCGACCTGCAGCTGCTCGGCGTCGCCGGCGCGCAGCGTCAGCGGAAGCTCGGCCGGGCGCTGGTGCTGGCGGCGATGACCTGGGGCCGCGAGCAGGGCGCGACGCGCATGCAGGCCGTGACGCAGGCGCGCAACCTGCCGGCGCAGCGGCTCTTCCAGCAGCTCGGCTTCCTCACCGCCGAGGTCAAGCTGTACTACCACCTGTGGTTGACGCCGGACCGCTGAGCGCACGCACGGAGTAGGGCGGGCGGTTCATCGTCCGGAAGTGCACGCGCGCCAGATATTCGCCGATGATGCCGAGCGCGAACAGCTGCGCGCCGGAGAAGATCGCGATCACCGACGCGAGGAACGGGAAGCCCGGCACGACGCTGCCGTGCAGGATCCAGCGTCCCAGCACCCACGCGAGCACGGCGAAGCCGAACAGCGTGAAGCCGAAGCCGACCAGGCTCGCGATCTGCAACGGGAACGTGCTGAAGCCCGTCATCATGTTCATCGCGTGATTGACGAGCTTGCGGAAGGTGTAGTTGGAGACGCCTTCGGCGCGCTGCTCGTGGCGCACCGGGATCGCCGCGAAGCGCGTCGTTCCCCAGGTCAGGAGTACGTCGATCGACACGTAGTACCCGTCGTAGGACGCGAACGCGTCGCGCACCGACGTACGGAGCGCGCGGAACGCGCTCACCTGGCGCGCGATCGGTGCGCCCATCGCCTGCGACAGCGCGAGCTTGGTGACGCGCGACGCCAGGTCGCGCAGGAACCCGTGCTGCTCGGCGACGGGTGCCCCGTAGACGACGTCGTGCCCTCGCGCGAGCTCCGCGAGGAGTGTCGGGATCTCCTCGGGCGGATGCTGGAGATCGTCGTCGATGGTGACGACGATCGCGTGATGAGCTGCGCGGAGACCGCACAGGAGCGCGTTGTGCTGGCCATAGTTGCGCATCAGGTCGATGCCGCGCACCCAGTCGTGCCGGGCCGACTGCTGCTCGATGACGCGCCAGCTGTCGTCGCGGCTGCCGTCGTTGACCAGGACGAGCTCGAAGGGAACGGCCAGGTCGCGCAGCACGGGCTCGAGTCGATCGACCAGGCGGGGCAGGATGGTCGCGCTGTTGTGCACCGGTACGACGACCGAGATCGAGCCGGGGGCCGGCTGCGGTGCCTGCCGGACGGCAGCCTCCGGCTGCGTGTCGCGCACGTGCGAGGCCTCGAACGGGTGCGGAGAAAGCGCCATCGAGCACGGCATCCTGACACCCCGGTCGGAGCCCGCGCAAGCGAGCCGACCGCATGCGGCTTGCTCCCGCGGCGGTGCGCCGCTACGTGAGCGAGACCATGAACGACGCGCCGCGAGCGGCCGGAAGGGCGCGATGAGCGCCATCGCGCACGTGGTTCCGGGAGACGCGCCGTCCACCGGGCTCGCGCTGCCGCGGCCCCGCGTTTCGGGAAAGTTCTTCTTCGCCGGCGACGAGAAGCTCTACGTCAAGGCGGTGTCGTACGGGCCGTTCAAGCCCGGCGCCGATGGTGCGCCGTTCCCGCCGCGGGAGCGCGCCCGCCGTGACTTCGAGCTGATGCGCGCGCTGGGTGCGAACACCTTCCGGACGTTCACGCCGCCGCCGACGTGGCTCCTCGATCTCGCTGCCGAGCACGGTCTGCGCGCGATCGTCGGCGTGCCGTGGGCGCAGCAGGTCTGCTTCCTCGACGATCCCACCATCGTCAGGGACAGCCGCAAGCGCATCGGCGATGCGGCACGCGCGATCGGCAACCACCCGGCCGTGCTCGCGATCTTCGTCGGCAACGAGACGCCGCCGGACATCGTGCGCTGGCACGGCCCGGACGCGGTGCAGAAGTTCCTCAAGTCGCTGTATCTGTCGGCGAAGGAGCAGGCTCCGGAGACGCTGGTCAGCTACGCGAACTATCCGCCGACCGAATACCTCGACCTCGACTTTCTCGATTTTCTGTCGTTCAACGTCTACCTGCACCGCGAGCCGGACTTCCGTCGCTACTTGATGCGCCTGCAGAACCTCGCCGAGGACCGGCCGCTCTTCCTGTCCGAGTTCGGCATGGACTCGATCCGCGAGGGCGCCGAGCACCAGGCCGAGACGCTCGGCTGGCAGGTGCGCGTGGCCTTCGAGCTCGGCGTCGCGGGCGTCTCCGTGTTCGCGTGGACCGACGACTGGTTCGCGCTGGCGTGGCAGACCGGCGGCGGCTTCCAGGTCGAGGACTGGGCGTTCGGGCTGGTCGATCTCGAGCGCCGTCCGAAGCCCTCGTACCACGCGGTACAGAAGACGTTCGGCGCGCCGCTGCCGCCGTTGCCGCCCGATCCGCCGATGATCTCGGTCGTGGTGTGCGCGTACAACGCGGAGCGCACGATGGAGCCGTGTCTCCAGTCGCTGGTCGACTGCCCGTACCCGAACTACGAGGTCATCGTCGTCAACGACGGCTCGACCGACAAGACCGGCGAGATCTCGCACCGCTACGAGGGCGGCCGCATCCGCGTGATCGACCAGCCGAACATGGGCCTGTCGGCCGCGCGCAACGTCGGCATCGAGGCCGCGAAGGGCGAGATCGTCGCCTACACGGACTCCGACTGTGTCGTCGATCCCGACTGGCTCACGTACCTCGCGTACAAGTTCAAGGAAGGCTTCGTCGCGGTCGGCGGTCCGAATTTCCCGCCGCCCGAGGACACGCTCGTTCCGTCCGCGGTCGCGGTCTCGCCGGGCGGCCCGACGCACGTGCTCGTCAACGACGACGTCGCCGAGCACATCCCGGGCTGCAACATGGCCTTCCTCAAGTCGAAGCTGCAGGAGATCAATGGCTTCGACGTCGCCTATACCGCCGCCGGCGACGACGTGGACCTCTGCTGGCGCTTGCAGAACGCCGGCTACACGATCGGCTTCAGCCCGGCCGCGATGGTCTGGCACTTCCGGCGCAACACCGTGCGCGCGTACCTGAAGCAGCAGATGGGCTACGGCAAGGCCGAGGCGCTGTTGTTCTTCAAGCACCCGCTGCACTTCAACCTGCTCGGACAGTCGCGCTGGCTGGGCCGCATCTACGGCGATCTGACGACCTCGTTCTTCTCGCGCCGACCGGTGATCTACTACGGCGCGTTCGGCGAGGGTCTGTTCCAGACGCTCTACGAGCGGCCGGCGTCGTTCTTCACCTACCTGCCGTTCACGCTGGAGTGGAACCTGGTCGCGGCAGTCCTGCTGCTCACGGCGCTCTTGTCCGGCGAGTACCTGGTGGTCTCGTCGATCCCGTTCCTCATCTCGGTGGTGTCGGCAGCGAACACGGCCGCGCGCGCGAAGCTCGACCCGCGCTTCGGCGGCCTGCGCGCGCGCCTGCTGGTGATGGCGCTGCTCTACCTCGGACCGCTGCTGCGCAGCTTCGAGCGCTACCTCTGGCGGCTGCGCGGCACGCGCGACGTCGAGCCGTTGGAGCAGAAGCGCCTGCGCGCCACCGAGGTGTCGTGGGTCAAGCGCAGCTTCGAGCTCGCGCTGTGGGGCGAGAGCGGCCAGGAGAAGAGCCAGCTGCTGCACGAGCTGATGTCGTTTCTCGCCATCCGCAAGTACCGGCTGTCGGTCGACTCGGGCTGGAACGACTGGGACATCGAGGTGTCGCGCGGCTTCTGGACCTCGGCGCGCATCGAGGTCGCGGTCGAGAACCACACCGGGATGAAGCGCCTGCTGCGCGTCCGGACCTCGCTGCACACCGCGCAGACGGGCCTCTGGGCCTTCCTCGCGTGCGTCGCCGTGGCCGTGATCGGCGTCGCCATCGACAACCCCGACCTGACGCGGCTCGGCGCGATCCTGGCGCTGCTCGACGTCGGCATGATCGCCTACCAGAACTTTCGCCTCGGCCGCGTGCTGCTGCGCGTGTTCGGGGCGGTGGCGAGCCGCCTCGAGCTGACGCGGGTCGGAAACGGACGCGAGCGCAAGGCGTGAGCGAGCTGCTCGCCCACCTCCGCCGCATCTCGCCGTATCTCCGTCCCTATCGCCTGCGTCTCGCGGGTGCGGTCGGGTTGGTCTTCTTGATCTCGATGGCGGAGGTCGCGAAGCCGTGGCCGCTGAAGATCGTCGTCGACAACGTGCTGGGCGGCAAGCCGCTCGCGCTCGCCGACTATCCGGCGTCGATGTCGCCGAGTACGCTGCTGGGCTTCGCCGCGGCGGGGCTCGTCTTCCTCTACGTGCTGATCGGGCTCCTGCAGGTGGTCAGCAACTACGTCACGATCGACATCGGCCAGCGCATGGTCGACGACTTCCGCAGCGAGCTCTACCAGCACCTGCAGCGCCTGTCGCTGCGCTTCCACAACGTCCGCAGCGCGGGCGACCTGATGTACCGGCTCGCCGCCGACACGTTCGCGATCCAGACGCTGACGATGAACGGCTTCTTCCCGACCATCTCGGCGCTCGCGATGCTGGTCGGGATGCTGATCGTGATGGCGCAGCTCGACGCCTACTTGACGCTGATCGCGCTGCTGGTCTGCCCGCTGCTCGCGATCGTGATTCGCGTGATGAGCGCGCGCATCACGCGCGTCGCGACGCACGCGCGCGAGCGCGAGAGCGAGCTCTACTCGGCGGCCGAACGCTCGATGTCGGCGATCAAGGTGATCCAGGCGTTCACGCGCGAGGAAGAGGAGCACAAGCGCTTCATCGGCGTGAGCCGCGCGAGCCTGTCGGCGAACCTGCGACTCTACACGTACCAGACCGGCTATTCGATGCTGGTCAACGTCGTCGGTGCGGTCGGCACCGCGGCGGTGATCTGGGTCGGCGCGCGCGCGGTCCTCGCCGGCGAGCTGAGCGTCGGCGACCTGCTGATCTTCTCGAGCTACCTCGCGTCGCTGTACGCGCCGATCAACAGCATCAGCAACAGCTACGGGCTGGTGCAGGGCGCCAAGGTCGGCGTGGGACGCGTGTACGAGATCCTCGAGATGGCGCCGGACGTGCCGGACGGCCCGCGCAAGCTCGCACGCGGCGACGTGCGTGGCGGTTTCGCGATCGAGCACGTCACCTTCGGCTACGCACCGGGGCAGACGGTGCTGCGCGACGTGTCGCTCGAGATCGCGCCGGGCGAGATGATCGCGCTGGTCGGGCCGACCGGTGCGGGCAAGACCACGCTCGTGAGCCTGCTCGCCCGCTTCTACGATCCGACCGAGGGACGTATCCTGCTCGACGGCGCCGACCTGAAGACGATGAACGTCCGCTCGCTGCGCGAGCAGTTCGCGATGGTCCTGCAGCCGTCGATCGTGTTCCCGACCACGCTACGCGACAACATCTCCTACGGACGGCGCGAGGCGACGGCCGCCGAGATCGACGCCGCCGCGCGCGCGGCGCAGCTCGGACCGCTGCTCGCCCGGCTGCCCGACGGGCTCGATACCCACATCGGCGAGCGCGGCGCGACGCTCTCCGAGGGCGAGCGCCAGCGGCTCACGATCGCCCGCGCGATCCTGCGCGACGCGCCGATCCTCATCCTCGACGAGCCGACGTCGGCGCTCGACGCCGAGACCGAGTCGCTGCTGATGCAGTCGCTCGAGACGCTGCTCGCCGGACGGACGTCGTTCGTGATCGCGCACCGGCTGTCGACGATCCGCAGCGCGAGCCGGATCGTCGTGCTGCGCGACGGCGGCATCGCGGAGATCGGCACGTACGACGAGCTGGTCGCGAGCGGCGGCTACTTCGCGCGACTGCACGGAACGCAGTTCGGGCTCGCCGTCGATCGGAGGGAGACCGTTGGCTGATCCGCGACGCATCCTGGTGCTCGGCCTGATGGGCCGCTACCCGATGGCCGGCGTCGGCTGGCAGGCGCTGCAGTACCTGCTCGGCCTGTCGCGTCTCGGCTACGAGGTCTACTACGCGGAGGACTCAGGCGCGCCGCCGTACAACCCGGTGGAGATGACGGTCACCGACGACGCGTCGTACAACGTCGCGTTCCTTCGCGGCGGCATGGAGCTGATCGGGCTCCGCGACCGCTGGATCTACTGGGACGAGCGCACCGACACCTACCACGGTCACGGCCGGGACACCCTGCTCGAGCTCTACCGCACCGCGGGATCGATCTGGAACCTGTGCGGCGCGAGCCCGCCGAAGCCCGAGCACCGCAGCGGTGCGGCAAAGCTGGTCTACGTCGAGACCGATCCGGTGTACGAGCAGTTCCGCGCGGCAAAAGGCGACCTGGGCGTACGCGCGATGCTCGACGCGCACGACGTGCTGTTCACCTACGGCGAGAACCTGGGTGCGCCCGATTGCCCGGTCCCGCTCTCGGGCTACACGTGGCACGCGACGCGTCCGCCGGTCGTCGTCGATCTCTGGGAGGCGGCGCTGCCCGCGGACGGCGGCGCATACTCGACGATCGCGACCTGGGAGAACAAGGGCAAGGACGTCGAGTTCGGCGGCGAGACCTACCGCTGGTCGAAGCACCTGAACTTCCTCCACTACCTGCCGGTCGCGAAGCGCTGCGGCCTCGAGTTCGAGGTCGCGATCCAGCCGCCCGGCGAGAACGAGGCGTCGCTCCTGCGCGACAGTGGCTGGCGCACGGTCGACCCGCTCGCGGCCTCGTGCGACCTCGACGTGTACCGGCGCTTCATCCAGGGGTCGCGTGGCGAGTTCACCGTGGCGAAGGACATCTACGTCCGGCCGCGCTCCGGCTGGTCGAGCGATCGCAGCGTCTGCTACCTCGCCGCGGGTCGGCCGGTGATCACGCAGGAGACGGCGGTCAGCAAGTTCATTCCCACCGGCGAGGGGATGCTGACGTTCTCGACCCTCGACGAAGCGATCGCGGCCGTGCAGGCAGTCGAGGCCGACTACGAGCGGCACGCACGCGCGGCGCTGCGGATTGCGCGCGAGCACTACGCGGCCGAGCGCGTGCTCGCCGACATGGCGCGCGTCGTCGGGATTGCTTGACGGCGTCGGTCGTCGCCCGGGTCGAGCGCGCGCGTGACGCGGCC
>JAIEPK010000087.1 GCA_019749875.1 Candidatus Binatia bacterium
GCCCCGCGGCGGCCTGGCTGGCGCGGGCGCTGGCGCGGCGTCGCGTGCGGCGAATCGGCGTCCTCGTCCCGGACGATCAAGCTGCCGGTACGCGCTCGGCGATCGCTGACCACGGCGCGCGCGACCTGCGCTCCGAGGTGCGCACGATCGACGACGTCGCGCCCGAGAGCTGGACGCAGGGGCTGCGGGGGCTGTCGGATGCGCTCGAGCGACGCCCCGCGGTGCTCTTCTGGCTGCCGCAGCCCGCCGGCGTAGGCTCTGGCGTGCTGCTCCAGCAGGAGACGGCGCGCTTCGTCGCGCGCTTTCGCGAGCTGGTTGCGCCCGCGAGCGCGCTGCTCGCTGCCGCGCGGGCGCAGGCGATCGAGCGCGTCGTCCTGCTGTCGTGCGACGGTGCGGTCCCCGGCAGCCCGGGCCGCGGCGCGGAGACCGCCGCGGCGGCATTCGTCGAGGGGCTCGCGCGTGGCGCGCCGGAGGTCGGACGTGTCGCGGTGGTGAGCGCGGCGCTCGAGGTCGATGACGGTGCGCGGGCAAGCGCGCACGCCGACGTGGCCGTGTGGCGCCGCCTCGGAATCGCCGCGCCGGCGCCCGCGGACGTGCTGCACGCGCTGCAGGAGGCGGCGACGAGCGACCCTGCGTTCGTGTCGCTGCTGGCGATCGACTGGCCGCGTCACGCTCGCGCCGTGTACGGCGGCGTCGTGCCGGCGCTGCTCTCGTGCGTGATCGCCGGCGCCCCTACCGCCGCCGCAGCACAGGCGGGTCACCTCGCGGCGCGCCTCGCGCAGGCGGCTCCGAGCCAACGGATGGACGTCGCTCTCGGCTACCTGCAGGAGCTCCTCGCCGATGTGCTCGAGGACATGCCGCTCGAGGTCGATGCCGACCGCGGACTGTTCGAGCTCGGCCTAGACTCACTCGGCCTGCTGCAGCTGAAGACCCGCCTTCAGCTCGCGCTCGACCGCGCGATCCCGGTGACCGCGGCTTTCAATCACCCGACGCCGCGCGCGCTCGCGCGTCACCTGATCGAGGACGTGTGCGGCCACGGCGTCTGCGGGCGCTCGCCGGGGGAGCGCACGCGTGCTGCCGAGCCCGCCCTGCCGTCGATGCTCGACGAGATCGAAGCGCTGTCCGACGAGGAGGCGGCATCGCTGCTGCGGGAAGCGCTCGCCTGAGCGGTGGCGCTACGCCGGCAGCTCGGCCCAGCGGCTGTCCAGCCGCCAGTTCCGTCCCTCGACGACGATCGCGCCGAGGTAGTCCGCGGCGGGACGCAGCTCGCGCATCGACCAGCGCGACGTCTCGTGCGGCTCGTCGCAGCACCATGCGACGGCCGGCGCCGCGGCGCGCCCGAGCGTCACCTCGAAGCGGTCGAGCGGATAGGTGAGGCCATGCCCGCGGGCCTTCAGGTAGGCCTCCTTCCGCGTCCAGCACGCGAAGAAGGTCTCGCGCCGGTCGGCGTCCGATGCGCCCAGCACCGCCGCACGCTCGCCCGGTGCGAAGAACCGGCACGCGATCGCGTCGACGTCGACCGGGCGGCGCATCCACTCGATGTCGACGCCGACCTGGCGGCCGGTCGCGACCGCGACCACGACGAGCTCGTGCGCGTGCGACACGTTGAAGGCCAGGGGAGGTACCGCATCCACCGCTGCGAGCAGCGGCTTGCCGTGCGGGCCCTCGCCGAAGCAGAAGCCGTCCGGGGAGCGGTCGAGGGCTTGGCCGAGCACGCGGCGCAGCAGGCCGCGCCCGGCAACGAAACGCGTGCGGTCGCGCGCGAAGTGGAAGCGGTCGGCGCGGGCACGCTCGTCGGGCGACAGGAGCGCGCGCAGCGCTTGCTCGTGCGCGGCACAGCGTGCGAGCGATGCGTGCCACAGGTGCACGACGTCCGGCGCCGCGCCAGCGCACGACGGCAGTGCGGCGCTCAGCTGGCGGCCTCGGCCAGCGTGCGGCCGGTGCGGCGCTCGTTCGCGATCCGTCCGTCCACCAGGGTGATGATGCGATCGCCGTACTCCGCGGCGGACGCATCGTGGGTCACCATGAGGACGGTCTGCCGCTCGCGCGAGGCGGTCGTGCGCAGCAGCTCGAGGATCTCGTGGCCGGTGCGCGAGTCGAGGTTTCCCGTCGGCTCGTCTGCCAGCAGCACGGCAGGCTCGATGACGAGAGCGCGCGCGATCGCCACGCGCTGCATCTCGCCGCCCGACATCGCGTCGGGCGTATGGTGGCGCCGGTCCCAGATCAGGACCTTGCGCAGCGCGCGCTCGACGCGCTCGCGTCGCTCCGACGCGGGCGTTCCGTCGAGCAGCAGCGGCAGGCCGACGTTCTCCTCGGCGGTCATCGTCGGCAGCAGGTTGAAGAACTGGAAGACCAGCCCCACGCGGCGGCGGCGCAGCAGCGTGAGCTCGTCGTCGGACATTTCGGCGAGCGAGCGGCCGCCGACCAGCACCTCGCCCGAGTCCGGGGCATCGAGGCCGCCGACGAGGTGCAGCAAGGTTGACTTGCCGGACCCGCTCGGCCCGACGATCGACAGGAACTCGCCCGCGGCGATGTCGAGCGTCACGCCGTCGAGGGCGTGCAGGTCCGTGCGCCCGCTGCGATAGGTCTTCACCACGCGGTCGAGTCGCACCATCGCACTACTCGTAGGCTAGCGCCGAGCGCACGTTCAGGTTTCCCGCCGCGCGGCCCGGGATCCAGCCGGCGGCTGCCGCCAGCACCACCGTCGCGATGCCGCCGACCAGCATGGCGCCGAGCGGATAGCGGTGCGTGAACGACATGCCGAAGAGCTCGGGGATCTCGCCCACCCAGACGTAGCCCACGAGCGCGCCGGTCAGCACGCCGGCGACGCCGCCGACGGCGCCGATCAGGGCGGCCTCGACCATGAACGACAGAGCGAGCTGGCGGCGCGTGGCGCCGATGGCGCGCAGGATGCCCATCTGACGTACTCCTTCCAGGACGGCTGCGAGCAGCGCGTTGACGAGGCCGAGGAGCGCGATCGCGATGACGATCAGGATCACCGGGTAGATGGCGAACAGCGCCTGGGCGGCGATGCGCTCGTACTCGCGCACCAGAGTCGCGACCGGCACGACGAACAGCCCGTACGACTCGCCCCAGCGGGAGCGGATGGTGTTCATCACGGCGTCGCGCGACGCCCCGGTGGCGATGCTCAGCTCGATGAACGTCACCTTGTCGTCGCGCCAGAGCCGCCGGTACGCGGCGCGATCGACGTAGATCGCGCCGAGGTCGGTCAGATCGGAGTGCACCGCGACGATCTCCAGCGCGACCGGGCCGCTCGGGGTCGGGAGCTCCAGAACGTCGCCGCGCCCCTTGTGGAAGCGCCGCGCGAAGACCTCGCTCACGATCGCGCCGCGGCCAGCCTCGAGAGCGTCGAGCGCCGCGTCGCGGTCGCCGTCGACCAGGTTGAGGCCGCGGTATCCCACGCGATAGACGCGTGTGTCGCGCGCGACGACGTACGTCAGGAGCCCGCCGTAGGGAACCTTCACCCAGCGCGACGGGTCGACGTTTTGCACCTCCGGCAGCGCGGCGATGAGGTCGACGAGGCTGTCCGGGAGCGGCTTGGCGGATGCCGGTCCGACCTGGGTCCCAGAGCTCACGCCGACGTCGGTGCGGCCGAACTCGGCGGCGAGGACGCGGCGGAACGTCGCCTCGAAGCTGCTTGCCACGGTCGCGACGCCGATCGCTCCGGCGATGCTCACCAGCAGCGCAGACGAGGTCGTCGAGACGCGCCGGAAATGGCTCAGGACGTTGCGACTCGCGATCGTCGTGACGCCCCCGAGGCGGTCGTCGTGGCGCACGAGCAAGCGCAGCACGCGGCGCAGCAACGCCGGGGCGCCGAGCGAGACGACGACCAGCAGCCCGAGATCGAGCACCTGGCGCGCCGTCGCGAACGGCCCGTCGGGACGTCGCGCCTGCAGCAGGCCGGCGGTCGTCCGCGCTGCGAGCAGCGCCAGCGCCGCCAGTGTCAGGCGCGTGGCGATCGGCTTGACGGCGTCGATGGCGACGGTGTTGCGAAGCGCTTCGATGGGCCGCACGCGGATCGCCTGCCGCGTCGGCACGAGCGCGCCGACCAGCGAGGTGAGCAGCGCGAACGCGACGCCCCACAGGACCGCTGACGCGGTGAGCGTGACGTCGATCTGCTCGATGGGAAGGAAGCGATCGCTCACGCTCGTGCGGTACGAGCTCCACAGGGTGCGTGCGAACAGGTTGCCGAGCGGGATGCCGAGAGCGCAGCCCGCCGCCCCCAGCAGGAGCGCTTCCAACATGACGAGCCGGATCACCTCGCGCCCGCGCATCCCGGTCGAGCGCAGGATGGCGATCTCGCGGCGGCGCTGCGTCACGGCGACCATCATCGCGTTGAACACGATGTAGAGCCCGAGCACGTTCGCGAGTGCCGCGCCGAGGGTGAAGGCTGACCGGTTGCCGGCGAGCAGGCGCTCGAGCGTCTCGCCACGGCGCTGCGGTCGCTCGACGATGGCGCGTCCGGCGGTGAGGGCCGTGAGCTCCTGCTGCAGCTCCTCGGTCGACCGGGTCGGCGACTGCGCGACGTCGATCTGCGTGAAGCGCCCGCGCTGCGCGAACAGGCGTTGCGCCGCGAACACGTCCATCACCGCGACGCGACCGCCGAACAGCCGGCTCGGACCGGTGCGCCCGTCGATCGTGGCGCGGATGACCAGCTCCTGCACGCCGCTGCCGCTCTGCACGCGCATCGTCTGTCCCTCGGACAGCGCGTGCGCCGCCATCAGCTCGCGCGTGAGGGCGATCGAGTTCGCCTTGGCGAGGAAGACCAGCGGATCGTCGACGCGCACCGCATCCGGATCGGGCTGGTACTCGCGCACGTCGCGGTCGGCGAGGAGATCGACGCCGAGCAGGTAGACGCGCTCGCCGGGCAGGTCGGGCAGGGTGACGAAGCCTTGCACCGTCGGTGCGACGGTGCCGATGCCGCGAACGGCCTTGACCTCGTCGACGAGCTCCTCCGGGACACCGGCGTCGCCGTTGGTGATCTGCAGCGCGGTGGCTCCCGCAACCGCGGCCACCGATTGCTCGAACGACCGTGCGGCGATCTCGTTGACCAGCCGGATCGCGACGATGGCCGACACGCCGAGGGCGATGCCGAGGACGGTGAGGACCGTGCGTAGCTTGTGGTGTCGGAGATGCCGCAAGCTGATCTGACGGAGCGCCGAGATCATCGCGAACATGTCAGCGACTCCCGGCTACCACGGTGCTGCGGCCCAACAAAGGTGGCTTCGCGCCGGGCGCTGCGTGCCGCGTTCTCGATCGTCGCGATGCGCGGCGGCCAAAGCTGACCAGAGCGGCCAGCGATGGCCACCGCAGCACGGTGCCGCGGGACATGCCTCGGCTCGGCGCGGAGCGCGCGATCCGCGGGCATAGGCGGCAGGGCGGTTTCGCAGCTCGTGAGGACATGGCACGTCGGTCGTGGCCGGCGCCACGCAAGCGACGTTCCAGCGCCGCTAGCGGAGTCCATGCTGTCGGACCTTGCGGTACAGCGTGCGCTGCGGCAGGCCGGCCACCGCTGCTTGCTGCGCGACCGAGTCGTGACGGTCGAGGAGCCATCGCAAGTACTCGCGCTCGCGATCGCGGATCCACTCGCGGAGGCCTTCGCCGGAATGGTCCGCGGTGATCGCCGCGGCGTCGGGCAGCTGCAGCAGCGGCGTCTCCTCCTCGGGCAATCGTACGAGCACGCCGCGCTCGCAGCCGAGGACGGACGCCCGCCGGAGGAAGTTCAGGAGCTGGCGAACGTTGCCGGGCCAGTCGCGTGTCTGAAGCTCGTGCAGGACGTCGCTCGCCACCGCGACGACGCCGAGGCTTCGCGCCAGCGCATCGACCGTCAAGAACTGCTCGACGAGCAGCGGGACGTCCTCGAGTCGCTCGCGCAGCGGTGGCAGGTCGATGCGCAAGACGTTGAGGCGGTAGAAGAAGTCCGAACGCATCTGGCCCGCCGAGACGAGTGTCTCGAGCGGCACGTTGGTTGCGCAGATCAGGCGCGCGTCCACCGCCACCGGTCGCTGGCTGCCGACGCGAGCGAACTGCCCGGTCTCGACGAAGCGAAGGAGCTTGCCCTGCACCAGCGACGAGATCGAGTTCGCCTCGTCGAGCACCAGGGTGCCGTTGGCCGCTGCGAGGATCCGCCCGGCATAGGAGCGGTCGGCGCCCGTGAACGATCCCCGCTCGTGACCGAAGAGCTCCGACTCGACGATGCTCTCGGGCAGCGCGCCGCAGTCGATGACGATCAGCGGTCCCTGCGCACGCGCACTCCGCCGGTGCAGCGCCTGCGCGACGACCTCCTTGCCGGTTCCGGTCTCGCCTTGGATCAGCACCGGAGCCTCGAGAGCGGCGAAGCGCTCGATCAAGTCGAGCACGCGCTGCATTCGAGGCGACCGCGTTCGAATCCCGTGCAGCTCGCGAACGGTCATGTCGCACTTCCTCTCGTCGAGTCGTGGGTGTGCCGCCGCTGTATCGTACGATGCTGCGTGCGTGGTCAATCGCAGCAATGATTCCATTACTGCTGCATGGCAGTGAATCTGGAATCGTCGCATCGCTCCGTCCGACACGGCGAATCCAGTATCGAGACGAAGCTGTCATTGACTTCGAGCGGCACGGAGCCCGAAAGAATGCTCGTGCAGCCGCTCGAGAAAACCTCGTCAACGGCTGGCTGGGATCTGTCGGTGCGGAGGACAATGTGCAGGAAGAGCCCGTCGGACACCGAAGCCGCGTGGGGCGTCTTCGTGCGCGGCGAAGCAGGGCTACCCCTGCATGTGCCGCGGCACCGGGTCCTCGCGTGCGCGCGTGGCTCGGCGGGATCGCGTGCTGGCTGGTGCTGCACGCGGCGCTCGACGTCGGCGTGGCGGCGGCCATCGAGCCGCCGCGCATCTCGGGCACCCTCGAGACCTACGGCATCCTGCGCTTCGACTGGCAGAGCCCGCGGCAGCGGCCGCTCGGACGCGTCGATCTCGCCATCGAGCAGAAGATCGCGGATCGTACTCGCGTCAAGCTGTCCGCGATCGGCTCGTGGGGAGGAACGATCGAGAACTCGAGCGGTGCTGGGCTGATCGACTTCGGACATGCCTTCCAGAATCCCGATCCGTCTCTGCAGCTCGGCCAAGCCTACGTCGATCACAGCACGGACACCATCGACGTTCGGGTCGGAACGCAGGTCTTCACCTGGGGCAGGCTCGACGGCAGCCGCCCGAACGACCAGCTCAATCCCAGAATCTATCTGGACCCGTTCCTGACCGACGAGGTCGCCGCCAAAGTCCCGGTGCCGGCGGTCAGCGTGGCGTACGCGCCCGAGGGGGCGTGGACGGAGGCTCTCCCCGAGGAGTCGCGCCTGACGTTCGTCTGGGTGCCGTTCATGGTTCCGTGGCGCTTTCCGCTCGAGGACGAGCGCTGGTTCGCACCTGCGGCACGCGTAAATCAAAGTATCAACGTGGGACCTGAGGTGGACACGCGGTGTCCCTGCTCCTTTCTGGTCGACCAGACGCTGGGCAACGTGGGCGCACCCGCCCGCACGTTCGACAACGGCAGCTTCGGGATCCGCTACACCGCGCGGTCGTATGGCGTGGATTGGGCGATCACCTACTACGACGGCTTCGACTCGACGCCGTCCTTCGATTTGAAGCTGCAGATCGACCCGGTCGTGCGCGACGACGTGCCGGACGTCCTCGAGACAAACCTCGACGTGCGCCTGCGGCCAGCATTCGAGCGCTACCGGTCGATCGGTGCGGACTTCGAGACGGCGATCGGTGCAGTGACGGTGCGCGGCGAGGGCGCGTTCCGGTTCCGCCGGCCGTACTCGTTCGACCTGCGCGCGCTGCAAAGTCTGATCGAGCAGAACCAGGCGGCGGTCGATCAGCTCGCGGCGCTCCAGCAGGTGGACGTGCCGGCTTTCGTCAAACGAGACGCGATCGACTGGGGGCTCGGCGCTGACTACACGACGCACGGTCTGCTGACGCTCCTCGAGCTGCAGCAGCTCGTCCTGCTGCACAACGACCAGCGGCTCCTCGTGCGCGATGTCGACACGCGCATCGCCCTGGTCCTGCAGAAGAGCTTCCTGGAGGAGCGGTTGCGCGCCCGGGTGACCGCGCTCTGGGGGATCGAGAGCGGCTACGAGCTGGTGCGCGGCGAGCTGACGTACGACTTCAGCGACCACGTCAGCGGGCGCGTCGGGATCCTGGGCATCTGGGGAAGCGCGAATTCGCTGATCGGCCAGTACGAGGCGAACAGCGAGGCGTACGCGGCGATGCGCTACTCGTTCTGAGCGACTGCGCTTGCGGTCATTGCACCGTTTCGAGGGCGCGCTCGAGGGTGCGCTTGGTGAACACGTTGGCGTCGATGTTCTGGTTGTAATGCACGTCGGACACGTCGACGACGGTGTAGCCGCCCGACGGGGTCTTCATCTCCAGGTGGAGCGGGGTCGGGATGCCGTCGATGGTCTCGATCTTGGTGAGCCGCAGGACCTTCTTCGGCTCGCGCTCGTCGGTGTAGAACTCGATGCCACGCTGCACGTGATCGGGTGTCGACAGCAGGAGGACGAACCGCTTGTAGCCCACGTCCTCCTTGTGCGGCACGAGCTCGATCGAATGGACCTGCAGTCCGTCCTGATCGGTCACCGCGAGGACCTTCGCGTCGGCGTCAGCGGCGGTCCAGTCGACGAGCTCCGTCATGAGCTCGAGATCGCGGTAGCTGAAGTTGCTGCCCATGAAGCTGTCGTCCTTGGAGGCCCCCCCGATCTGCCGGACGCGCTGGCCCTCGGGAAAGTAGATCCACTGCTCGGCGTCGCGCCCGTCGTGCGTGACCTGCAGGAACGCTGTGCCGCGCACCTCCGGTGGCTCGAGGAACACGGAGAGCGACTTGTCCCCGGAGTCGTGATCCCGCCGCGTCTTGATGACCATCTCGCGTTTGCGCTCACGGCCGTCGGCGTCGTGGATGACGATGGCCAGCCGCTGGCTCGAGTCGTTCCAGGCACGGGACGTGTCGTTCAACCGCTTGGCCTCGTCCAGCAGCTCGCGGCCCGACGGCGCCGCGAGCGCCGCCGAGCCGGTGGCGAGCCCGACCAGCATCGTGGCGATGGCGAGTGCGCCCAGCAGCATTGCTGCTCTGGCGTGAGGCGCGGACGAGCACGAGCCGCGAATGACGGTGACCTCGATGCGCATTCTCCAACCCCCGAGCGCGCGCACGCCGCGCTGTCACGGAATGTGGACGACGGTGTCGCGAACCGCTCGCGTCGGCACGCGCCGACGCGGCGTGACGAAGCTACTCGCTGGGCCGGCGTGCTGTCAACCGATGAAATCGCCGACATCGCAGGCAGCCTGCCATCGGAGCATTGCATCCATTCGTCGTCGAGAGTCCGGCGTCGCCGCGGCTCCCTGCGCGCTCGCTGTGCTGGCGCGGCGGCGACAGGATCGCACCGGCGCCTCTGGCCGTGGCCTCAGGGTGATTCTTGCATTGCGACGATGGACGCCCCGTGATAGCGCGGGGCATCCCGACTGACGGACACGGGGTCGAATGATCCGTTACCTCGTTCTCGGCTTCCTCCTCGATGGAGAGCCGCGCCACGGCTATGCGCTGATGAAGGACGCGCACGCGAAGATGCGTGTGCTCGCCAATTCGGGCAGCTTCTATCGCGAGCTGAGGATGCTCGAGCGCGCCGGCCAGATCGCCGTCCATCGGGGCGGCGTACGCGAAGGCGCGCGCCGCGCCTCGTACGTCATCACGCCGGCAGGGCGCCATGAGTTCCTGTCGTGGCTGCACTCGTCGCCGCTCGACCTGCGCACTGCGGAGGATGATCTGTCGGCGCGCGCGCTGTTCATCGGTGAGCCGCCGCGACCCGAGGATCGAGCTCTGGTGCAGAAGTGGCAGGACCGCCTTTGGATCGAGTGCAAGATCCTCGAGCGCGAGCGCGACGAGCTGCTCGAAAGCCGGGAGGATCGGGCGTCGTCGTGGCGCCTCGAGCTACTGCTGACGCGCCGGATCGCACGCGCGGCGGCCGATCTGGAGCTCCTCGGTGCTCTACGCCAAGGCCTCGAATGCATGGTTGCTGCTGTCGAGGACAAGGTGGACGGAGCAGATGGTGCGCGGCCCCGTGAGAGCGGCGCGAAGCTGCCTGCCACGCGGCGGGAGACGCTGCGCGCGGTCCCCAGCGCGCCCGGTAAGGCACGAAGGAGCCTCTCGTGATCCTGCCGAGCTTCCGGCTGCCGTTGCGCTTCATGCGCGGGCAGTACGGCCGGACGGCGCTCACGGTGATCGCGCTGGCGGTCGGTATCGCGCTGGTTTTCGCGATCGACATGGTCGCGCGGTCGATGCAGGTCGCCTTCGAGGAGGTGATCGACACGATGGCGGGGCGGGCGGCGCTCGAGATCACCGCCGGACGCGACGGTTTCGTGCCCGAAGAGATCGTCGAGACCGTGCGCGCGGTGCCGGGTGTGGAGATCGCCGTACCGATCGTCAGTGCGCCGGCCTTCCTCACCGACGGCAGCGGCGAGTCGGTCACGGTGCACGGGGTGGACCTGCTCAACGAGGCGGAGCTGCGAGTGTATCGTGCCCGGGGCGAGGACGCGCGCCCGATCGATGATCCGGTCCGCTTTCTTGCCGACCCGCGCTCCGTCGTCCTGACGCGGAGCTTCGCCGCGAGGCACCAGCTCCGCGTCGGCGATACGATCGAGCTCGCGACCCCGCGCGGCAAGCGCGCCTTCTCGATCCTGAGCCTGCTCGAGCCGGAGGGTGTCGCGCGTGTCTACGGTGGCAACCTGGTGGTCATGGACGTCGCGGCGGCGCAGGAGGTGTTCGCGGCGCGCGGGCTGGTGAGCCGGATCGACGTCGTCGTGCGCCGCGATGTGTCCGCAGCGGAGGTGCGCGACGCGATCGCGCGGACGCTGCCGCCCGGCCTCGGCGTGAGCGCACCGGCGCAGCGCAAGCTCGACCTCCAGGCGCTGATGCAATCGTTCCAGCTCCTGCTGCGTGCGATCGGCGGCAGCGCGCTGATCGTCGCCTTCCTGATCGCGTTCAACGCCCTGTCGTGGGAGTTCGAGCAGCGTGCGTGGCAGCTGGGAATCCTCGCCGCGATCGGTGCTCCCGCGCGCGTGATCTGGCGCTCGCAGATGAAGGAGGCGCTGCTGCTGGGCGTTGCCGGGCTCACCCTCGGCACCGTTCTCGGCGTCGCGCTCGCGCGCCTGTTGCTGCCGGTAATGACCGTGGCCACCGCGCTCAACTTCAACGTAATCGCGCCGCAAGCGGAGCTGCACCCGAGTGCCGCATCGTTCGCCCTGGCCGTCGTGCTCGGGCTCGGGGTAGCGCTGCTCGCCGCCTGGATCCCGGCGGCGCGCGCGGTGCGCCTCGGAAGCGCTACGACGATCCGCGGCCGCGACGTCGAGGTGGAGGAGTTCGGCGTGCGCGCGCGCCTGGTCGGCATCGTCCTGCTCGCCGGCGCGGGGCTCGCTGCGGCAGTCCTGCAAGTGCGCACCGGCTCCGTTGCCTTTGGGCTCATCGCGACCGTGCTCGTGTTCGCGGCGATCGCCGCCGCGGCGACGCCGCTCGTCTGGGGCGTATCGCGTGTCGTGCTGCCAGGCATCGCGCGGCTGGCCGGCGCGAGCGGCCATCTCGCCGCCGCGGCGCTGCGCGATCACGCGCGTCGTACGGGCATGGCCGTCGCCACGATCGGTGTGGGCGTGGCGGCCGTCACGTGGCTGTGGATCCTGGCACGGAGCTTCGAAGGCTCGGTCGTCGACGCGCTCGGGCGCGCGATCCGCGCCGACCTCGTCGTGACCTCGGCGAACGTCAGCGGGGGCTTTCTCGAGGCACCCATGGGCGGGGAGGTGCTCGACGCGGTTCGCGGAGTCGGCGGTGTCGCAGTTGCTGCCGGCTGGCGTGCCCTCGAGTGGCCCTTCGCGGGCGGCCCGATCGGGATCAGCGCCTATGACGGCGCGTACTTCCTCGATCGGCGCTTCGGCGAGTGGCCGCTCAAAGGCGGCGCGCCGTCGGCCTGGGACCTGGTTGCGCGTGGTGAGGGGGTCGTGGTCTCGACGAGCTTCGTGATGACCACCGGCAGGAACGTCGGCGACCGGATCGTGCTCGAATCGCCGACCGGGCCGCTCGAGCTGCCGATCGTCGGCACGACGGTCGACTTCGTGTCGCCACGCGGCACGATCGAGATGAGCCGGGCGCTGTTCGCCGAGCGCTGGCGCGACGGCAGCCTGACCAGGATCTTCGTCCTGAAGGAGCCATCGATCGATGCCGGCGAGCTCCGTCGGAGCATCGCGTCCGCCGTGGGCGAGCGCTTCGCGCTGCGCATTCTGTCGGCGCGCGAGCTGCTCGACTACTTCGTCACGCAGGTACGGCGCGCGTTCAGCCTGATCCCGATCCTCGGGTTGCTGGTCTTCCTGGTGATCCTGATCGGGCTCGCCAGCGCGCTCGCGACGTCGGTGCTCGACCGCAAGCGCCAGCTCGCGACCGCGCATGCGATCGGGCTGCGTGCGCGACGGGTCCGGCGCAGTGTGACGCTCGAGAGCGGCATCATCGGGTGCATCGGCCTTGTCCTGGCGGGGCTCGGTGGCTGCGTTCTCGCCTGGATCTGGGTGGGGAGCACGTTCCAGCTGCTGCTCGGATGGGCGCTCGACGTCCACCTACCGCGCATCGAGCTGGTCTCGATCGCGGCAGTCACGCTGCTGGTCGCGGCGCTGTCGGCCTGGCTTCCCGCGAGACGCGCCGAGCGTCTATCGGTGATCGAAGTGCTGCGTTCTGAATGACGATCGCACGAGTCCTGGGCCCGGGCAGGGTCCGAGAGGGAATGTTCATGGCACGTCTCCGAGCAATCTCCTGCGTTTCCGCCCCGAACGTCGTCAGCATGGACGAGGTGACGGATTTCCTCGTCGGGCTGGCGCGACCGAGCGCGCGAGCGCGGCTCGCCGAAACGCTCGCCGGGGCAAGAAATCGGACCCGGCACTCGGTGCTGCCGCTCGCGTCTCTCGCGCGGCTCGGCGGCATTGGCGAACGTAGCGAGCTCTATCGCCAGCACGCCACCACGCTCGCCACGCAAGCGGTCGCTCGGCTGGCCGAGCGCGGCCAGCTCGACACGCGCGCGATCTCCAAGGTGATCTACGTGTCGGCCACCGGTCAGGCGACGCCGTCCATCGAGACCGAGATCATCCGCCGGTACGGGCTCGACCCGCGCTGCCGGCGCATTCCGCTGTCCCAGCTGGGCTGCTCCGGTGGCGTCGCGGCGCTCGCGCTGGCGGCAGAGACGGTTCGGGAGCCGGGTGGTGCGACGCTCGTGGTGAGCGCCGAAGTCCCGTCGCTGCAGCTGCAGCTCGCCGAGCCGTCGTTCGCCGAGCTCATCGCGGCGGCGCACTTCGGTGACGGTGCTGCAGCCGCCGTCATCGCCGCCGATGGCCCCGGCGTGGAGATCTGCGCGACCTCGAGCACGCTCCTGCCCGAGGTCGCGGAAGGTGGGCAGGTCCTCGTCCATGAGACGGGTTTGCGTCTGCGCTCCTCGGGTGACCTGCCCGGGCTCATTCGTCGACGTGTCGAGCCGTTGCTGCGCGCGCTGACCACCGAGCATGGGCTCGAGCCGCGTGAGCTCGCCTTCGTCGCGGCGCACCCGCGCAGCGCTCGGGTGCTCGAGTCCGTCGCCGACGGGCTGCGGCTCGACGACCAGCAGCTCGCCGGCTCGTGGGCGACGTGGGAGACGCGGGCCAACATGATCTCGTCGAGCGTGTTCTGTGCGTTCGACGAGAGCGCGCGTGGCGCCGCGCCGGAAGGTGCGCGAGCGGCAGCAATGCTCGCGTTCGGCGCCGGGACCTCGTGTGAGATCGCGCTGCTCCGCTGGGCGGAGGCAGGCGACCTGACGGGCATTGCGGAGCGGGCGGCGTGATCGTCATCGAGCAAGTCGGCAAGCGCTACGGGCAGGGCGCTGCCGCGGTCGAGGCGCTGCGCGAGGTCACGCTCGCCATCCCGGCCGGACAGTTCGTCTCGGTCATGGGGCCGAGTGGCTGCGGCAAGAGCACGCTGCTCAACCTCATCGCCGGGCTCGATCAGCCTACACGTGGCCGCGTGCTGATCGACGGACAGGATCTCGCGCAGCTGTCGAGCGACGAGCGCAGCGACCTGCGGCTGCACCGCATCGGCCTCGTGTTCCAGAGCTTCAACCTCTTTCCGACCTTCACCGTCGAGGAGAACGTCGCGACGCCGCTGGAGTTCCTCGGCGTCGGCTGGAACGACGCTCGGGAACGCGCGCGGCGGGTCCTGTCGCGCGTCGGCATCCCGACCTCGACACACGGTCGCCGGCCGTCGGAGCTGTCGGGCGGCGAGCAGCAGCGTACCGCGATTGCGCGCGCTCTGGTGACCGAGCCCGCGATCCTGCTCGCCGACGAGCCGACCGGGAACCTCGACACGCGGACCGGTCAGAGCGTGCTCGATCTGATCCGCGAGCTGAACCGCACCGAGAAGCTGACCGTCGTCCTTGCGACGCACAGTACCGTGGCGGCGACGTACGGCCACCGCACGATCGAGATCTCCGATGGCACGGTGGTCCACGACGTCGAGGCGCCGCCACGCCCGATCCTGCGGCTGGCCGCCGACTACGAGTAGAGCGGCGAGCGCGCCGACGATGGCGCGGCGCGCTCGCCGTCTGCACCGGCGAGCGCCTCCTCGAGTGCACCGATCAGGTACGGGCGCATCTGCGCGGACGGGACGACGTCGTGCAGCGAGCCGACCTGCCGCGCCCGCTCTACGGTATGGATGGCCTCGAACTCGGCGGCGACGTCGATCTCGGCGCGCTCGATCGCACGCTGCAAGGCTCCCTCGAACACTGCGCGGCCCTCGTTGCCGCCGTGCTGCTCGAGCGCCCTGGCGGCGCTAACGACTTCGGGATCGCGTGCGGCGCGCTGCCTGGTCTCGCGCGTGAACACGACCTTGGCGGCGGCGCTGCCGCCGATCACCGACGCGTACGAGCCCGCGAGTGCGCCGACGCGCACCCGGTCGCTCAGGCGACGCGAGAACACGACGTACGCCCCGCCGTGATAGCGCGACACGACGAGGAAGAGCAGCGGGCTCGCGACGTTGACGACCGCACGCGCGATCTCCGCGCCGTTCTCGAGCTGTAGCGAACGAAGGGACTCCGGCGACCCGTCGAAGCCCGACAAGTTGGCGAGCACCACCACGGGCCGATTGCCGCTGGCCGAGTTGATCGCGCGAGCGATCTTGCGCGACGACAGCGAGAACAGCGTACCGCCGGTCCAGCTGCTCGGTCCGTCGACCGGCAGGTCGCCGCTGCGGGCGAGGCTGCGGCTCTCGATGCCGATCAGACAGACGGCGATGCCGCCGAGCCGCGCATCCCACACGATCGCCGTCTCCGCACCGCGCCAGGTGTGCCAGCGCTCGAGGTTGCCGCCGTCCTGGTCGACGACGGCCGCCATCACGGCGCGCATCGAGAACGGACGCCGCCGCCCCGGATTCTTCGCGTCGTCGAACAGATCGCCGATCTCTGCGAAGCCGTCGCTTGAATCCCCGCGGTACGGGAAGCGGGTGACGTCGCGATCGACCGGATCGGTCGTGGCTCTCCGCCGCGGCCAGCGCTCGCCGGGCACCACGTAGGTGTACGAGTAGTGTCGCGCGAGGACGTCGAACGCGTCGCGGAGGCTCGCGGCGCAGTACTGCGCCGCGCCGTTGGGCGCGGCGATGCGCTCGAGGCCGCCGATCGCGACCTCGTCCTCTGCGGCAACCGCGCCGGATGCCTCGAGCGCCGCGCGGCCCGTCAAGACCATGGATCCCGCAGTAGTCATGACGAGCGCGCCCTTGGTGTGGAGGAGCATCGTCGACAGCGCGTTCCAGTAGCTCTGTGCGCCGACGTTGACCCCGCTCACGATGACGTGCACCACGCCGCCGCCTTGCGTGAAGCGGATGATCCGGCGCGCGACCGCGGCGGTGGCATCGAGGTTCTCGGTGCCGCTGTCCATCGCGATCCGGGCGCCGCTCGAGATCGGCAGCCACTCGACCGGGACGCGTCGCCGCTCGGCGAGATCGATCGCGGCGACGATCCGGCGGCACTCGGGGACGGCGAGGGCGCCCATCGATCGGGCGGGGTCGGAGATCACCAGGACACGCTCGAGCCCCTCGGGAACCTCCGCGGTCGGAGTGCGCAGCAGCCCGACGACGACCGAGCTCGGATGGCCCCCGGGCGGCCGCTCGACGGCGCGCAGCACGTCGCCACGCCGCGCGCGCGGATCGAGCTCCAGCTCTTGAAAGGAGCCGCCGCGTGCCAGCGCGATGGCGTGCGGGTCGAAGACGTCGCGCTGCCGGGCGGCGGCGACGCGGCGCTCGTGCTCGCCGATCGGGCGCACGCGCGCCCAGGTCGAAGGCCGGAAGTGTGCCTCGATGCCGAGTCCCGCGGGGTCGCGCGCGACGAGATCGACGCGCGTGCATCGTCCCGTGCGGCGATCGACGGCACGGAGTCGCAGCACCACGCGCTCGATGCCGAGACGTGCGGTGAGCGGGCCGACCACGCGCACCAGCCGGTCGCACGTCGCCCGATCGAGCTCGATCGCAGGCAGGACGTCGACCGTGATCGTGTTCCACTGCGGCGCCGCGTCTGCGCCGGTTTCCTCGATTGCGCGGCGCAGCGCGCGCGTCGCACGGTTGAGCGCGAGCTTGAGCGCGGCCAGCGGCTGTCTCGCCGGCGGCTTGGCGGCCGATCCGCCGTCGGCACGGGCGAAGACCACGATGCGCTGGTCGAACGTCACGGTGCGGTGGCGGGCGCGGTAGCAATGGACCGAGGCGAGCGTCGGTAGCTTCTCCAGCGTGAAGTCGGCGAGCCGGCGCAGCTCGCGTGTCAGCCAGCGGTCGTCGACGGTGACGAAGCGTTTCGGCCCGACGCGGCGCCGCAACGCCGGTTCCTCGAAGATCGCCTGCAGGAGCCCGACCGCGGCCTCGGCGACCGCCGATCCGACCGCCGAGCGCAGCTCGCCGAGCGTCGCCAAGGCGCGCCGCACCTCGGGATCGCGGCGCAGGAGACGCTGCGCGCACGGCAGGCGGATCAGCCGTCGGAGCAGGGCCGCGACGAGCCGCTGCCGGCTGTCGCGCTCGTGCCGCGTGGACAGCAGGCGCAGCAGCGCGCGCTCGAGCTGCGCTCCCGGCGCGAGATCCGCGGCGTCGTCGTGCCGCAGGGCTGCGCGCAGGAGCGGCAGCAGCGATGGATCGTCGGCGCCGCCGTGGCGCAGCGCCGCGATCCAGGCGCGCAAGCGCTCGAACGGCGAAGCCAGGAGAGCGCCGTCGTCCGACCAACCCGGCTCGCGTGACAATGCTCGCTCCTGGTCGGCGAACAAGACGACCAGCGAGCCGAGCGCGGCGTGCTCCCGTGCCGCCGTGGCGGAGCGTCGTCGCGGCTGTGGCGCGTCGAGCCAGGCGAGCAGCTCGGCGAGGCGGTGGGCATCGCTCGCGAAACCGAGCAGCACGTGGCGCAGCTGGTCGCACTGCCGAAACGTCGCCGACGGCGCGTCCATCCTGGCGCGCGATTGAGGAGCCGTCGGGCGATTCGCTGCCGCCGCGTCGCCGGCGCCGACCTCGAGCCGCACCACCAGGTCTCCCTTGCGCAGCTGCTGCCCGACGCGCACGTCGACGCGAGCAACGACTCCGGCCGTCGGCGCGCGCAACGTCGTCTCCACCTTCATCGCCTCGATCACCACCAGCGCGTCGCCGCCGCCGACACGCTGGCCGGGCTCGACCTGCACCGCGACGACTCGCGCCGGGAACTCCGCACGCACCTCCCCGTCCGCGGTGCAGAGGAAGCGGTGAGCCACGTCGTCGATCTCGAGGCGGAGGGTGGTCTCGCTGAGGTCGAACAGCAGGCGCTGCGAGCCACGGTCATCGACGAGCCGTCCCACGTGCGCGTCGCAGCGCTCCCAGCGTACGATCGTCGCGGTCGCGCCGAGCTCGACGCGGTACTGGCCGGGGCCCACGTTGGCGACCTCGGCACGGTGCGACTGCCCGCGGTACACCAGCTCGACGGGCTCGGCAATCGCGCGCGGGATACCGCTCGCGGCGAAGCGCCCGGTCGCGAAAAACGCCTCGCGCGCGCGTTCGCGCTGCGCGTCGTGCAGGATCGCACAGGCCGCGACGAGCGCGTTGCCGGCGTCGTCTGCCGCGACCGGCGCGCGCGGCGTGCGCTCGAGCCAGCCGGTGTCGACCGCACCGGCGACCAGCGCCGGCGAGCGTAGCAGCCCGAGCAGGTAGGACTTGTTCGTCGTCCCCCCGGCGACGACGATCTCGCTGCTCTCGAGAACGGCGCACATCCGGGCGTGCGCCTCGGCGCGCGTGTGGCCGGTAGTGATGATCTTGGCGATCAGCGAGTCGAAGTCTGCGGAGATGGTCGTCCCCACCGCGACGCCGCTGTCGACGCGCACTCCGGGGCCCTGTGCGGGATCGAAGCGCGCGACACGGCCGGGCGCCGGGACGAAGTCGTCCTCGGGATCCTCGGCGCAGATGCGAACCTCGAGCGCGGCACCACGCTCGGCGACCGGCAAGGCGCTCAGGTCTTCTCCGCGAGCAACGCGGATCTGCAGCTCGACCAGATCGATCCCCGTCAACGCTTCGGTGATTCCGTGCTCGACCTGCAGACGCGGGTTCATCTCCAGGAAGTACAGCTCATCGCCGCGGACCAGGAACTCCGCCGTGCCGACACCCGAGTAGCGCGCGGCGGTCGCGATGCGAACCGCAGCGTCCTCGATGCACGCGCGCTGGTCGGCGGCGAGGTCGGGCGGTGGGGCTTCTTCGACGATCTTCTGGTGGTGACGCTGCACCGAGCAGTCGCGGCAGCCGAGCGCGCGCACGTTGCCGTGCAGGTCGCCGACGATCTGGACCTCGATGTGCCGTCCGCCGACCACGCAGCGCTCGAGCAGCACACGGGCGTCACCGCAGGTGAGCTTTGCCTCGCTGCGCGCCGAGCGCAGGCTCGCAGCGAGATCGCCGTAACAGCCGACCTTGCGGATGCCGCGGCCGCCACCGCCGGCCGCGGCCTTGATCATGATCGGCATGCCGAGCTCGGCGGCGACGCGCCGCGCGCTCGCCGCGTCGCCGATCGCCCTGCCGGACCATGGCGTGACGGGAACGCCGACGCTCTTGGCAAGGAGCTTGGCGGCGATCTTGTCGCCGAGCAGCCGCATGGCATCTCCGGTGGGGCCGAGGAAGGTGAATCCTTCGCGACGCGCGCGGTCCGCGAAGCGTGGGTCCTCGGAGAGGAAACCCCAACCTGGCCAGATGGTGTCCGCGTCAGCCGCTCGCAGGGCGTCGAAGACCGCGTCGTGGTCGAGATACGACGCGACCGGTGTGCTCCGCGCGGCGAGCTGGATCGCGTCGTCGGCCTGGCGCACGAACGGGGCATCGCGATCGGGCGCCGTGTACAGGGCGATCGCGCGCAGGTCGGATCGGCCATGGTTGCGCAGCACGCGCACCGTGCGCATGCAGCGCAGCGCTGCTTCGCCACGGTTGACGATCGCGATGCGACGGACGAGCGCCGGCGTCACGTCGGCGCGCGCCGAAGGGGGAAGGGCGCGGATGCCCTGCTGTCCGTGCAAGCCGCTGTGCATCGTCGCTCCGCAGCGCTCGGTAGTCGGCCGAGCGCCGCCCGTCATGCGAGATGCGTGCCGTCACGATCGCTCGCTGCCGCGTGCGGATGCCTTGCGATCGCGCCGAATTCGGCCGCGATCTCTGCCAACTCCGGCAGCGCCGTCCAGCCGTCGACGGAGCAGCGATCTCGGGGCGCGGTCGTGTCACCGTCTCGTCGCGACGCGCGACTTGCGACGTCGTATCGAGACGCGGCAGCGAGCGGGTCGCTGGTGGTGCTCCTCCGTCGCGTGGTACCCCGTGTGCTACCCGCGCGACCAGCTCCTGCGCAGGAAGGCGTTCATGCGAACCCGGTGCTGCGCGATCCTGGTAACCTGCTGCGGACTGATCGCGACCGTCGCGCTCGCAGCGTCGCAGGCGCGCGCGGCAGCGCTGCTGATCCAGAACGCGCGCCTGATCGACGGAACGGGTGCGGCGCCGCACCCCGGCACCAGCATCCTGGTGCGCGATGGTCGGATCGCTGCGATCGGCGACGACCTCGCGGCGCAAGACGTGCCGGTGCTCGATGTGCAGGGTGCCACCGTGCTGCCCGGATTGATCGACTCGCACATCCATCTCGGCGTCGTTCCGGGCTCGGCGCTGCGTCGCGACACGCCGGAGGTGGAGCGCACGCTGCGCCGCCGGCATCTGCGCGCCTACCTCGCGTGCGGCGTCACCACCGTCCTCGACACCCACGTCGACCTCGCGGTTGCGCGCGAGATCAAGGCGTGGCTCGCGGCCGGCGAGCCGGGCCCGCGCTACTTGACCCTGGGCCCGGGCTTCGTCCCGCCCGACGGCTATCCCGCCGACGGCACGCCGTCGATGGCCACCCCGGAGGACGTTGCCGCACACTTCGCGCAGCTCGCCGAGCTCGGTGTGGTCGGCGTCAAGGTCTTCCTCGAGCCTGGCTTCGGCATGCGCCGTGTGTGGCCGACGCTCTCTGCGGAGGTGCGTGCGGCGATCGCGCGCGAAGCCGCGGACCGCCGACTGCCGATCTACGTGCACGCCCAGCGTGAGGAAGAGATGAACCTGGCTCTGGCCATGGGCGTGCACGCATTCGTCCACGGCGGATTCTATGACGGGTCGCCATCGGATGGCTTCGTTCAGCGTGTGGCCGCGAGCGGAGCGTACCTCGGCTCGACCTTCGCCGTGGTCGATGCGCAGTCCATCGAGTTCCATCCAGAGCGCCTCGAGGACGCTCTCGTTCGTCGCACAGTGCCCGCGGTGGAGATCGCGACGGCGCGTGATCCGGCAGCTGGACGCGCCCTCGCCGCGGCCCAGATCGGGATGGTCGAGCCGTGGCTGCCGAACGTGCTGCATGGCCTGCTCGCCCGGTGGTTCGTGAGTGACGCCAGCCTCGAAGCGCGGCTCGCGAGCTCCCAGCGGGCGGTGCGCCGCTTCTGGGAGGCAGGCGTACCGATCGTGGTGGGCTCGGACTCTGGCAACTGGCCGATCGATCCCTACCACTTCCATGGCGTGACGACGCTTCGCGAGCTCGAGCTCCTCCGCGACGCTGGCATGCCGCCGATGGAGGTGCTCGACGCGGCGACACGCGTCCCGGCGAGGATGCTCGACCTCTCGGATGAGATCGGCACCGTCGAGCTCGGGAAGCGAGCGGACCTGATCGTCGTGCGAGGTGATCCGCTGAGCGACCTGCGCGCGCTTCGGACGATCGCGTGGACCATCCAGGGGGGCGTGGCGCGGACTCCGGAGGAGTGGATGGACGGCGAGCCGGTGACGCGACCGTAGTCCTCTCTCAACGAGGGGCCACGATGCCCCTCTCTCCTAGGGGCAAGCCGCGCGGGCCCCACTCGCCGCGCTCGCTTTGCTCGACCGCGCGCTACGCGCGGGGTGACAGACTCTCGAGTCGACGCAAGGTTGTGAGGCACCGGTCGCGGGATCGTCGGGCGTCGGAGCGTGGAGCCCGCTCAGCGATCTCGGCGAGATCGCTGAGATGAGCGGCGTTCCGGTTCGTTTCGTACCGGACTGGATCTCCTTGGCCACATCGGCTTGAGCACTACCCCTTGCACATGCCTGGGCAGGGCTGCGCCCCAAATGCGCGCACCCCTGCGAAACTGACTGCCGAGTCCTGGTCGAGGGCGAGCTTCTCGCGCTCTTGTTCCAGACCGCGAACGAGCTGCCCAGTCACGCCGCCTTGACCGCAGCGACAACTACGCGAATCGGCTCAGGTAATACCGTCCATGTCCCGTCGGGGACGCGCCTTGCCGGCAGCCGTCGGGCCGACCACGGTCGGCCCGACGGCGATCCCGCCTCTCAGGCAGCAGCTCCCCCGATCTTCGACCGTCGTCCCGAGTGCCATCGGCCCGAGTCGAATCGTCGAACAACCGGCAACGCAACTGGATGGAAGGTCGCCGCGGAAGCTTCGCTCAGCGGCTCGTCGCCGTCAGGTGCAAGCTTCTGAAGCGTCGCACCATGAGGCTGTTCTCGCGGACCGGCGCACGGCCGGGATCGAGCGCAAAGTGCTCGGTTCGCGCGAGCAGCTCGCCGAGGACGACTCGAGCCTCGAGGCGCGCGAGTGGCGCACCGACGCAGAAGTGGATGCCGCGTCCGAACGCCACGTGGTGCTTCGGCGTGGGACGATCGAGCACGATCTCGTCCGGGCAGTCGTACTCTGCCGGATCGCGGTTGGCGGCGCCCCACAGGAGCAGCATGGTCGCTTCCGCGTCGATCGGAACTCCGCGCAGCTCGGTCGCGCGCGGCACGTGGCGCAGGTGATGCCGGAACGGCGACTCGAGCCGCAGTGCTTCCTCGATGAACGGCTCGACGAGGGCAGGCTGCGCACGCAGCCGTGCCTGCAGATCCTGATCGAGCGCGAGCAGGTGGATCGCGTTGCCGAGGAGACTCGTCGTCGACTCCCCACCCGCGCTGAGCAGCGTGTGCAGGATGACGAGACCGTCCCCGAAGGCGAGGCTACCGTCCGCGACCGCGCTACCCATCGCGCCCAGGATTCCGTCTGCTCCGTGGTCGGCCGCGTGCTGCAGCTGATCGCTGATCCAGCCCATGACGTCGGCGGTGCGCGCCATCGCCGCATGGACCTCCTCGAGCGTTCGCGTCGCGGCGATCATGTCGGTCGAATCGAACGCGGCCGCGAGCAGCCGATCGGGGTCTGCGGACGAGAAGCCGATCAGCCTGCTGACGACCCGGATCGGGATCGCGTTGGCGAGGTCGCCCATGACCTCGAACCCGGGCTTCGCGAGCGCGCGGGCGAGGTGCTCGCGCGCGAGCGCTTCCACGTCCGGCCGCAGGGTCGCCATGCGTCGTGCGACGAGCTCCGGGAACACGGCGCGCCGATGCGTCGTGTGCGTCGGGGGGTCGGCAGTGGCCAGGGCCTGCATGCCGACGTCGAAGGGCAGCAGCTCGGGCGCGTCGTGCGGCCCGCGGTAGAGCAGGGCGCGCAGATTCGACGAGAAGTCGTCGGTGCGCGTCACGACCTCGCTGACGGCCGCGAAGGAGCTCACCACGACGATCGGGCTGCCCGGGATGCGCCAGACCGGAGCCTCCGCAAGCAGGCGGTGATAGAAGGCGGCCGGCTCGTCGATGATGGCGGGATCGAGCAGGAGCGTCCCTGCGAGCGCTCCGTCGTGCGTCGTCATCGTCTCCTCCGTGAGGTGGGCGGCTGCGCCACCGCGACGATCTGTGTGCGCGCATGCACCGTCACCGCGGAAGCGCGCCATCGCGGTCGAGAGCCATTCCGTTCCTCGTAGAACAGAGTCGGGACGCTGCAGTCAAAGATCGGAAGGCGGTGCGCCCTGGGTTCCCCCGGGTCGGCACCGTCCGCTGGAACGGATGACGCCGGGCGGAGCTGACGTCGTCCCGAGCACGAGTGCGCGGCGACGGTCGAACGTGGCGCGGACAAGCCCGAGGCAAGCACGTCGTACGACTCGTCAAGCCAGAAACTCTCGAACCTCGCGGAGGACGGGGATGTCGGTGCCATCGTCGATCGCTTCGCGTAGGTGACGGAGGCGTGCAATCTCGTCCGCTCTCGGTTCCAGCTTCGCGAGGTCGAACGATGCGCGTAGCTCCCACCAGCGGGCGCCCTGCTGCTGCGACACCTCGATCGCGCGACGGAGGTAGGCGCGCGCCTCGCGCGTGGCGCTTGATGAACCACGGTTGCGCGACGACGCGACGGTGATCTCGGCCTGCACACGATGGAGCTCCGCCTCGCACCAGCGGGCGTTCGTCGCCTCGAGCACGTCGAAGGCCTCCGCCAGCACGGTGCGCGCCTCCTCGTAGCGATTCAGCCGCGAAAGCCCGAAGGCGATCTGACACGACGAGAACGGCGCATACACCAGGTGACTGTCGGCGGTCATCATTCGGACCCCCTCCCGGAACGTATCGACGCCGTCCGGCTGTCCCGATTCCATGCCGAGCCAACCCGCGCACAGCAGCCGATAGGCGGCGAACCGGGGCTGCGCCAGGCGATCGGCGAGCTCACCCATCGCGCCGGCGACGCGTTCGACCAAGGTGCGATCGCCGATCATCTGGCCGATGCGCATCATGTTCGACAGGGACTGGGCGATCGTCGGTGGATGCTTCGTCGCCGCCGCGCGCGCATCGGCGTGCTGCAGCAGCTCGAGCCCGCGACGCAGCTCACCGGTCACGAACAGCGCGAGTCCGAGGTCGCTCTCGAAGCCGGTCGATGGCTCCATCATTCCGCTGGCGCCGATCAGCAGCAGGGCCGCTCCCGCCGTGAGGTTGGGAATAGCCTCGGCGAGGCGACCGCTTCGAAATTGCGTGAAGCCGAGCAGCCCACGCGCGACGTCTGCCTGAAACGACCAGGTCTTCGCGACAGAGCGTTCCAGCACGAGCTGGCAGAGCGGTTCGGCGCGGGCGAGGTCGCCGCGCGTGATGTACAGCGCGATCAAGCCGAACAGGGCGTTCAGGAGCGCCGGCGTGGTCTCGCTCGCGCAGGTCAGGACCTCGATGCGGGCTGCGATGTCCTCGATCTCCGCCGAGCCGGGGCCTGTCGTCGAGAAGATCGTCGTCACGAGCTCCGATTGGAGGCCGATCTCGCGCGCATCGCGCTCGACACCAGGCGGCAAGCGACGCAGCAGATCGAGCGCGTGACGGTACTGCGCCAACGCCTGATCGAAGCCGTAGCGCGAGCGGGCGAGACTCGCCGCTCGCGCGTAATGGTCCACGGCGCGTTCCAGGTCGCCGCCGCGCTCCCAGTGCGCGGCGACCAGCGCGGCGACCTCGTCGGTGTCGCCAAAGGCGCGGTCGAGGCGCGCCGCGATCGCGCGCTCCAAGGTCTGCTGACGTGCAGCCGTGACGCGGTCATGGAGGACTTGACGGTAGAGCGCGTGCCGGAAGGCGTAATGCGCACCGCTGCTGCCATCGGGCCAGTGCGCGGGCGCAAGCTCGCGCAAGAATCGGCCCTCGCGCGCCATCGCGGTACACTCGATCTCGATCTCGCAGGCATCGCGGTCGGTTGCCGCGGCGAGCACCTGGCTGGCGAAGCTGACGCCGATCACGCTCGCCGCCTCCAGCATCGCCAGCACGGACGGTGGCAGGCGTGCGAGCCGCGCGTCGATCATCGCGCGCGTGCTCTCTGGAACGGCGTGGTCGAGGCGTTCGGCGTCGACCGTACAGCGCCACACGCCGTCCCCGCGGCTCAACCAGTTCCGCTGCTCGAGCTCCTCGACCGCGTTCAGCAGGAACAGCGGATTGCCGCCGGTCTGTGCGTACAGACGCTGCGCGAGCTCGGACGAGAACGCGTTGTCTTCGAAACGCGCGGCGAGGTAGGCGCTCACTGCACCCACCTCGAATCCTTCCAGCGCGATCTCGGTGCAGCGTCGCCGGGCGACCAGCTCGTGCTTCAGCCGAACGATCGGATGGAGCTCCGCGATCGCGTCGACCGGTCGATACGTCGCGACGACGAGCAGTCTCGCGGGCTCGCGTCGCAAGGCGATCCCGCCCAGCGCCGAGACGGTCGCCGCATCGCCCCAGTGCAGGTCCTCGAGGACGAGGACGACCGGCCGGTCGGATGACAGCGTTTCGAGAACCTTGTGCAGCTCGCGCACCATGCGCGCCCCGGTCGAAGAGGCGAGCGACCGAAGGAGCTCGTCGTGCTCGCCGGGCGAGAGCAGGCCCGGGAGCTGCAGCAGCCAGGTCGGCGCACATCTGCGCAGAACGTCGATCGCATCGTCGCATGCCTCGACGATCTGCTGGAGCGCTTCGAGGATCGGCAGGTACGCTTCGCTCGTGCCGTAGCCGTCGACGCACTGCCCGCGTGCAACGAGAGCACGCTGCGCGGTCGACGACGAAACGAAGTGGTCGACGAGCGCCGTCTTGCCGATGCCCGGCTCACCGGTGACGAAGACGAGCTGGCGGCGGCCGGAAGCGGCGAGCGTTGCCGCCGCATCGAGCGTGGCGAGCTCGGCACTGCGGCCGACCAGCGTCGGAGCCACTGCAGCGACGGCCGCTTCCGCAGGCGCGGCGTCCAGCGCCAGTGTGCCGATCCACCGATAGCCGCGGCGATGCACCGTTTCGATGAACCGCGGATTGCGCGCGTCATCTCCGAGCGCGTCGCGGAGCTGGCTGACCGCGACGCTCACGACGGCGTCGACGACGTAGGCCTCGGGCCACACCTCCTCGAGCAGCACTTCCTTGGTCACGAGCTGCTTCGGGTGTTCGAGCAGAAACTCGAGCATCCGGAAGGCTTTTGTCGACAAGTCAAACCGCCGATCGTCTCGCCATAGACATTGGTTGACCCGATCGAGACGGGGCGCGGGCACGGACTTCGGGGACACTGGCGACGCAGTATCGCGGGCGGCAGCGCCCCAGTCGAACGCCGCGACGCATCGAGGCGAAATTGGAGTTCCATTGGAACTCCATTGGGACTTCGCCGGGCCGCGCTTCTAGATGACGGGCATGACGAACGCGTCCCGAATCGTTCCGACGACGCCCAACCCGTCCACGCGCGACACTGCCTTCGTCGTTCACCTGATGGCTGCGGGCGCCGATCTTGCCGGTGCAGCGACTGGCAGGGTGGAGCACGTGGCAACGGGCCGCACCGGCCGCTTCCAGTCGGCCGACGATCTCGTGCGCTTCATGCGGGACACCGTGGCGGCGCTCGCTGCCGACCGCCGTTGAGCGGCCTCACCGAGGACACAGATGATCCTGCGAATCCTATCGGCCGCCCTCTCCGTCACCGTCACGCTGCACGCGCCGCGCGCGTTCGGGCAGCCGAGCCCGACTCTCGTCGGCTGTCAGAAGACGATCGCCAAGGAGAGTGCAGGCTATGCCCGTGCGGTGGTCTCGATGGTCGACCGCTGCCTCTCGAAGATCTCCGCCGACGTCGTACGAATGGGCCTGACGGTGAACGCCGCCGCGTCGCGTGAGGCGGCGTCCTGTGCAGCGGCATTCGCCCGGCTTGCGACGACCGGCAGCGCAACAGAGCTCGGCGCGAGGTTCGACCGGAAGATCGGGCTCGCATGCGATGCCGTCGCGGCCGGCCCGCTCCTCGGCGCGGACACGCTCGGCGACTACTGCAAGGCGTTCGGTGGCGACGGAGCCGTCGACGACCTCACCGAATGGAAGTCGTGCATGCGCGCCGCGGCGGACGCGGGCGCACGCGAGGCGATCGCGACGCGCTGGCCGCGCGCCCTCGAGTACTTCGCGGTGCTGGCTCCGGCGTTCGCGGCGCTCCCCCAGACTGGCGATACGGTTGCAGCGCGGAGCGCGCTCGTCGCACTCGACTCGGCGATCGAGGGACCGCGTGACGACGATCAGCCCGATCCTCGTCGCGCAGCTCCGGGGTTGCTCGCAACCGGCGACGAGCAGACGTACGTGCGCGCCGATCGCTGCACGCCGGGCAGGTGCCCCGGCGTGCCCGACCAGGACGGCCGGGTACGAGCCGGCTACGCGGCGCGACTGCGGGACAATGGCGACGGTACGATCACCGACGAGATCTCGGGCCTCACGTGGGAGAAGCTGAGCAACGACGGATCGATCCACGAGCGCTCGGCCACGTTCTCGTTCGGCGACGCGATCAACGTCAAGATCGCGGCCTTGAACGCCGGCGGCGGGTTCGCCGGTCACACGGACTGGCGGCTGCCGAACCGCCGCGAGCTCGAGAGCCTGGTCGATGCCGGGCGCCGCGAGCCCGCGATCCGTCCGATCTTCGACGACGCCTGTCCGTCGGGATGCTCCGTCTTCGAGTGCAGCTGCACGTTCCCCGACGTGCACTGGACGTCGACCAGTTACCAGCCCGATGCGGCGCAGCGGTGGGTGGTCGACTTCGGCAACGGCGAGGTGTCGCCGGCCGCGAGCGAGCCGGCACGGGTTCGGGCGGTGCGCGGCGGCCCGCGCGTCACCACATCGCCCGCGCCCGGCACGGGCAGCGGCCTGGGCAGCGCAAGCCTCGCGACGTGCCAGAAGACGGTCGCCAAGGAAAGTGCGAAGTACGTGCGCGCGGTCAGCGGGAACGTGAGCAAGTGCCTCGATCGAATGGCGATCGAGGTCGTCGCGCACGGTGCGACCTTGCCCGATGCCGCCCGGACCGCGGGAGCGAGCTGCGTGCGCGCGTTCCGGAAGATCGAGAACGCAGAGCATCGCGACCAGGAGCTGGGTGTGCGCTTCGTGACCAGGATCGCGGACAGGTGCGACCCGGCGACGAATCCGAAGCTGTCGCATCTCGAGGCGGACACCTGGACGATCGGCGCGCGGACGCTCAGCGCCGCCCGCCTCGGTGCGTACTGCGCCCAGCTCGGCGGGGCCGGGAGCATCGAGCACTTCGCCGACTGGAGCGCGTGCGTGCGTCTCGCGGCGGATGCGGAAGCGCGTCAGGCGATCACGTTCCGGTGGCCGCGCGCGCTCGAGTACTTCGCCGCACTCGCCGCCCAGATGGCGACGCCGCCGGTGAGCGCTGCAACGACCGACGCGCGAGTGGCGCTGGTCGCGCTCGACGCGCGGATCGAGGGCACGGTCGACGACGACCGCCCCGATCCGCTGCCCGATCCGCCGGTGGGCCTGCTCGAGACCGGCCAGACGCAGTGCGCGCAGCCCGACCTCACCATGGGTGCCTGCCCGGGCGGCGTCGGCGGCCAGGACGGTGCGATCCGCGCCGGCGTCGCTCGTCGCTATACCGACAACGGCGACACGATTACCGACGACGTCACCGGCCTCACCTGGGAGAAGCTCACCGACGACGACTCGATCAACGACAAGGACCACACCTACGGCATCCCGGCCTACTCCTTGAACAAGGTCGCGCGCCTCCGGCGGCACAGCTTCGGTGGCTACGACGACTGGCGCGTGCCGAACCGTCGCGAGCTCGAGAGCCTGGTCGATGCGGGACGCGCTTTTCCCGCGATCGATCCGATCTTCGACCACGACTGCACACCCGGCTGCACGGCGGCGCAGTGCAGCTGCACGAAGCACGGCGACGTCGACTTCGGCTCCGGTGCGTACATCTCGTCGACGACGGGCTGGTCGGTCGACTTCGCCGACGGACGGGTCGTCAATCATAGCGACACACTGGTGCGGGCGGTGCGCGGCGGCCATGCGCCCTTCGCCCCGTTCGTCAACCAGCCGCCGACGGCGCTCGACATCCATCCCGTGGGAGCGTGGAAGCAGGACTGCATCCTCGTCACGATGCTCGGCACCGATCCCGATTCCTTCTATCTGTTCGCGAGGCTCGACAGCCTGCCGCAGAACGGGTTCTTGACGCAGTTCGCCGCTGCGATCCCGCCGGCCTTCCCGGCGCAGATCTTCGTGGGGCCGACCGACTTCTACGAGGAGATCATGGGCAGCAGCGGTCTCGGCTTCGAGGTCGACGCGACCACGCTCTGCTACGTGCCGTTCTCGCCGGCGTTCACCGGGACCGATTCGTTCACGTATCACGTCGTGGACAACGAGGGCCTGGAGAGCAACGTCGCGTTCGCCACGATCACGGTCGCCGAGATCGAGCCGTGAGGGCGCGCCGCTGCGGCGCTGCCGTCGCGATCGTCGCAGCGCTGCTCGCGTCCACGGGCACGACCGCGATCACGGCACAGCCGCTGCGGTCGAGTACGGATCCCGGTGCTCCCGCAGCGCCCGACACGGTCGCACGCGCGCTCCGCGCCAACGTCGTGATCGAGGCGGTCCTGCCGGACGGCCGGCGAAGCGTGGCCGCCGGCGTGATCCTCGAGCTCGAGCGTGGCGTCGCATCGATCGCCACCGCCCGGCACGCCGTGGACGGGGGCTTCCCCGGCCTCGCGACGTCGGAGGCGGACGCGCCGATCGAGCTCGCCGTCGTCGGCCGAGACGACGCGCGCCTTCCTCTAGCGGTGGAGTGGCGTGCGCCGCACGGCATCGATCTGGCGATCGTGTCGGCCCCACTGACCGACGGCGCGCTGCGCGCCGCTCCGTGCGATCGGAACGTGGCTCCCCACGCCGGTGACGAGGTCTTTGCGGTCGGCAATCCGGGTAGCGTGGCCTCGCGACACGTTGCCGGGATCCTCACGCACGTCCGTGACCAGCAGAAGGGCGGCTACGAGTTCCAGATGCTGCAGTCGAACGCGGCGCTCACCCCGGGCTACAGCGGAGGCGGCCTCTACGACGCCCACGGCAGGCTCATCGGCATCAATGCGATGGGTGGCCTGCCGCTCGGCGACCAACGTTTTCCGAATGGCGTCGGTCTGGCCATCACACTGAGGACGTTGCTCGAACTCGCACCAAGCAGAATTCGTTGTGACTTCGGAAACGCGAACGGATGAGACATCGATCTCCCCGTCGAGCGGCCGCCAACTCGCTCGATGTCGCACCGCGCGCGGGTTGTCGCGAACCCGACGGCACGGGCTCCTGGCGTTGGACCGGTACCGCATCGACATCATGCTGCGCGAGCGCATCGGCATCGTTCCGACGATCGGAGGATCGTGGCCTTGGAGATCGTGATCGGCCTCGCGGCGTCACCGGAGGACCAGCACTACCTCGCCCGGGTGACGACGATGGGTGCACGCTCTCCATGACCGGTCTGATCGGCGTCTACCGGATCCCGAGCAGGGGCCCTGGTGTGCGCCTCTGACCTCTGCCCGAGGATCGGGTGCTCCGCGACCATGCGACGGCGCCGGCATCGTCTGGCTCAGCCGCGGGTGCTTCGGCGGGAACCGGTCCACGACGGGGACTCTGCGTCAGCCCGCACGCGGGGCCACCGTGACGCCCTCGCCGATCGCATCGGTCGGATAGAGAATCACGGTCTCGCCTTCGCTCACCCCGCGATCGATCATCGCCTCGCTCGCATTCCGCCGCGGCGAGGTGATCGAGCGCTTCCGCGCACGTCCCCCATCGATCACGAATGCGGCCCACTCGTCACCGTCACGGAACAGCGCGCTCGCGGGCACCTTCAAGGCCTCGTCGGTGTGGAAGACGACGATGCGGGCATCGACGCGGAAGCCGTCGCCGAGCGCCTGCCATTCGGCCGGTGGCGACGTGATGTCGATGACCACGTTGGTCCGCTGCTCCTCGACGCCGAGCGCGGAGAGCTTCGTGAAGCCGGCGGGCTCGACGAGCCGCACGCGCGCCTGCAGCGGCGTCTCGCCGCCCCAGCGATCGAGACGCACCGCCGCGCCCGGCGCGATCCGGACGGCGTCCGACGTGAGCACGTCGACGACGACCTCGAGATTCGCGGGATCGGCGATCTCGAGAAGCGGCGTGCCCTGCGAGACCGTGGCGGCGCTCTCCTGGAGGACGCGGAGGATGCGACCGGTCACCGGGGACGTCACCGAGAACGGCGCGTCGCCGCCTTCCTGCACGCGCGCGAGCGCGGCGCGCGCGCTCTCGAGATCGTGCTCGGAGGTGTGCACCGCGGACGCCGCGGCGGCGAGGTCCTTCTCCGCGAGCTCGAACGTCAGCCGGGCGCGGTCGAGCTCGCTCGCCGCGACGATGCCGTCGGCCGCGAGCTTCCTCTCCCGCTCGTGGTCGATGCGGCTCTGCTCCCTCGCGGCCTGCGCCCGTCCGAGAGCGGCGCGCGCCTGCTCGAGCGCTGCCTCGGCGGCACCGACACGCTCCGTCAGCTCCCGGGTCGTGCGCGCGTCGAGCAGCGGCGGCGCGGTCGGCTGGATGATCGCCACGACGGCGCCGTCCTCCACCCGATCGCCGGCCCGGAGAGCGATCCGCTCGAGGCGCCCGGAGAGCGGTGCCGACACGACGTACCGGTCGTGCACCCGCGTTCGTCCGTCCTCCTCGACCACCTCCTCGAACGGCCCGCGAGACACCGGTGCCACGTCGACGGCGATCGGCGGTGGCAGGAGCACGCGCACGACGAGCCAGACACCCGCCGCGCCCAGCAGCACGATCAGTGCGCGCATCGACCAGGACCGCACCGTCCTACTCCCGCGCCTTGAGCACCGACACGAGATCGAGCCGATCGATGCGGCGGCGGACGATGAGCGCGCTCGCGAGCCCCGCGGCGACGACCACGATCGCGCTCCAGGCGTAAGTGGCAGGCTGCACCACGACAGGTATCCGGAACATCTCCGTCTCGTGGAGCTTCGCGAGCCCCCTGGACGCCAGATAGCCGAGCCACATCCCCGGCGGCAACGCCACGACGAGCTGAACGCCGATCTCCGTCAGCAGGATGCGCGAGACCTCCGCGCGCGTGAAGCCGAGGACGCGCAGGCTCGCGAGCTCCCAGGCACGCTCCTGCAGGGCGATGCGCGCGGTGTTGTAGACGACGCCGATCGCGATGACGACGGCGAAGGTCGTCAGGATCGCGGTGAAGATGAGAATGAAGCTCGCCGTCGTGTCCTCGAACGACCGCAGTGCCGCCGCCTTCTCCGTCACCGTGGCCACTCGCCCGATGCGCTTAAGGCGGGCGTAGAGCGCCTCCGACTCATGTGGATCGACCGCGATCGCGGCGAGGCTCGCCTGCTGGTCCTCGCGCAGCAGGCGGGAGAGGGCAGCTGCGTCCATGTACGCCGACATCCCGATCATGTCGTTGACCAGAGCGGCCACGGTCACCATCCGCTTCGGGCGCTCGCCGTCGAGCACCTCGGTGAGAATCTGGTCGCCGGGCTTCACCCCGAGGCGTTCGCCGAGACGCTCGGTCAGCAGGACACCCTCGGGCGGCGGCACGATGGGTCTCAGGTCGGCGTCGAGCAGCCGGCGCAGCTGCGCACCGGGCTGCAATCCGAGCAGGACGGTCCGGTAGGTGCGATGCCCGGCCCGCAGGCGAACCGGGACGGCGCGCTGCCCCTCGGCGCGCAGCACGCCGGGCAGCGCGGCGAGCTCGCGCACGCCGCGCTGCGGCACCGGATCGATGAACACGACCGTCGCGTCGCCACGCTCGGCGAGCCGGAACTGGGCGTCGATCATGAAGTCGACCGCGTCGTGCGTCCAGCGGCTCAAGACCACGATGGCCGCGGCGGACGCGATGCCGGTGACCGTGAGGAGCGCACGCACGGGGCGACCCGAGAGGCTCCGTCCGACCATGCGGCCCCGTGGACCGAGGCGGCCGCGCACCCCGAGTCGCTCGAAGAAGCCGCGTCGAAAGACGCGCGGCGCAGGGGGACGCATGGCCTCGGCGGGCGCGAGCGCGACCACGCCCCGCAGAGCACCCAGGACACCGACACCCGCGGCCAGGACGCTCACGACCGCGGCGAGCACCGGAACCCACGGCGTCATGCCGTACGCGAGCTGCGGCATGCGCAGGAACGGAGCGTAGGCGACCAGCATCAAGCGGCCGAGTGCTGCGCCCAGGACGACGCCGATGACCGTTCCCGCCGCGACCACGACCAGCACGAGCTTCAGGTAGTGCAGCGCGATCGTCGCGTTCGCGTATCCGACGGCCTTCATGACCGCGATCTGCTCCCGTTGCGTCGCGACCAGCCGGCCGAGGACGATGTTCAGCAGGAATGCCGCGACCGCGAGGAAGATCGGCGGGATCGTCGTCGCCATGGTCCGGTTCTGCCGGATCTCGTCCTCGATGAAGCGATGCGACGGCTGCTCGGTGCGCGCGATCGCGCCCACGCCGCCGTACGGCTCGAGCAGAGCATCGAGCGCGTCGATCACCGCGCGCACGTCGGCGCCCGGCGCGAGCGTCAAGCAGACGTCGTTGAACGCACCGGCCATGTCGAACGCGGCCTCGAGGCCGTCACGCAGCGTCCACAGGACGGCGAAGCCACGATCGTCGGGCACGGGATCGCTGCCGGCGATCGCGAACACGAACTCCGGCGAGAGCGCCACGCCGACGACGCGCAGCTCCTGACGACGACCGTTCAGGACCGCGGCAAGGCGATCGCCGGAGTGCAGGCGATGGACGGTCGCGAAGCCTTCGCTCACCAGCACCTCGTCGACGTGGCCGGGCTCCGCGAGCCGTCCGGCGCGGAGGTGGAGCGCGTTCAAGCGCGGCTGCGTCCCGTCCGGCACTGAGACCATGCGGCCGACCGCCGGCGGCCCTCCGCCGCCGGCGTCGAGCGCGACGTCGAAAACGAGCCGGGTCTCGACCTGTGCGACCCCCGGGATCGCGCGAATCCGCGCCTCGAGGCTCGACGGTGCGCGCTCGAGGCGCGCGAACACCTCCGCGAAGCGGGACGTCTCGTAGTAGGCGCGCTGCGAGGCGCGCAGCGACTGGTAGGTCGTGAGCGACGAGACGAAGACCGCGATGCCGCACGCGACGACCAGGGCGATGGTGAGCACCTGGCCCTTCATCCGTGCGAGGTCGCGCACGAGCTTCCGGTCGAGCGTCCTCACCAGCGCAGGTCCTCCGGCCGAGCCGGGGTCGGGTTGCGCTCCTCGGACGCGATTCGTCCGTCCGCGAGGTGCAGCACGCGCTGCGCCATCGCCGCGATCGACGCGTTGTGCGTGATGACGATCGTCGTCGTGCGCAGCTCGCGGTTCACCCGCTCGATCGCCGCCAGCACGAGCTTGCCGGTCGTGTAGTCGAGCGCCCCGGTCGGCTCGTCGCAGAGCAGCACGTCGGGCCGCTTGGCGACCGCGCGCGCGACGGCGACGCGCTGCTGCTCGCCGCCGGAGAGCTGGGCCGGAAAGTGATCGAGGCGGTTGCCGAGCCCGACGATGCCGAGCGCGTCGTCGGCTCGCATCGGTCGCTCCGCGATCTCGGTGACCAGCTGCACGTTCTCGAGGGCGGTGAGCGACGGGATCAGGTTGTAGAACTGGAACACGAAGCCGACGTGCTCGCGGCGGTAGCGCGTCAGCGCGCGCTCGTCCGCGGTGGTGAGGTCGTGATCGCGGAACTGCGCCGTGCCGCCGCTCGCGAAGTCGAGGCCGCCGAGGATGTTGAGCAACGTGCTCTTGCCGCTGCCGGAAGCTCCGAGCAGGACGATCAGCTCGCCGGCGTGGATCTCGACGTCGACGCCGCGCAACGCGTGCACCTCCACGTCGCCCATGCGGTAGACCTTCGTGAGGCCCCTGGCGACGAAGACCCGTTCCGCGCTCGCCGGCATCGCGGCGCAGTGTAGCGGAACTCTCGGGGCCGCGCGCCCGGACTCCGGCTCGACCTGCAGCGCAGCTACCGGCTCGACCATCTTCGCGAGCGGTGCGTGCAGGCCGACCCGACCGAACTTCGACTCTCGCACCGCCCCCGTCACGTCCGGAGCGTTCTGCGCTTCCCTGCGTGACGATGCATTCACGGACGTCGCGACAGCGGTCGTCGATGATCACGCGTGATTCGATCGACGGTCGTCGATGCCGGAGGTGAGGAGATGCATCGATCGGCCTCCGTCTTGCTCCCTTCGCGCAGGCAGGAGGGCGCGCAACGCAACGCCGCGCTCGACGACGCTTCGTCGCGGAAGAGGTTGCGGGCTCATGGAAGGAGACCGCCCGTGGAAAGACGCTTCGGATCCTGTCCCTCGCGATCGCCGCGCTCACCCTCGCGGTGCAGCCGGCACGCGCAACGACCGGGCCTCGCTTCGCTGACGTTCACGGGCGTGAACGGTTCGTCGACGCTCGAGATTCAGTAGGCGCCGACGTCCGCGCGAGAGGGCCGGCGCGATGCGCGGCCCTCTCCGCGAGTTTCGTGTGTGCAAGGAAAGGAGAATTCGATGAGATCGTCATGGAAGGCCGTCGCGATGGTTGCAGCGTTCGCCGCACTCGTCCTGGCAACGCCCGCTCATGCGGGCTTCTACTGTCGGACGGTGCGCTCGGTCGCGCTGAAGCCCGTCGACCCCACCGCCGTCGTGCTGCGCCGGGGCTTCGCGGAGATCGACGAGTGCTTCGGGCTGTCGTTTCTTCGCGTGCGCGTCTTCGGATCGGTCCCGGACGGCACCGCGTTCGCGGTCGCGCTGCCGGCCTTGGAGCCGATCCTCGGCGACTTCTTCTCGATCGTCGGCGGCAGGGCGGACTCCCTGATCGAAGGACTCACGAGCGCCGGCGTGACCGGGCGCGAGATCGACGTCGTCGACGAGAGCTTCACGCCCGTCCTCTCCGGCCAGTTCTGACGGTGTGCCTGCGGCCGTCTCGCACGGCCGCAGGCAGCTCTGGATTCTCGGTCCGGAGCGCTCGCCGCTCCCGCCGAGCTCTCGACGAGGCGACGTCGCGGGGGCCGTGCGCACGTGGCCGCTCGGGCCTGCAGGCTCGTGCAGGGTGATTCGACCGCGCCCGCAATCGATTGCATGGTCGGCCGCCGTGGAATTCGCCGAACGGCGTCGGGCAGCGTCACGTTCGCGTCGCTCGTGTCTGGATTGACGAGCGAGCGACGGGGCAGATCACCCGGTCGCGGCGCCGGCCCCGTATTCTTGACGCACATCGAGGGTGATCTCCCCCCGGATCCGCTGCAAGTGCCCGAGATCCGATGATCACGGCCGTTGGCAGAGGCGTTGCACCGGCCGCACGAGGAATGCGCGCGGCCGGTGCCGCCGCCGAAGACGGAGGTCGAATCAGATGAGACGAAAGCTCTGTGTATGGACGTTCGGTGCCATGTTCTTGTCCGCGTGGATCGGCATGCTGGGAGTCGACCCGAGCTACGCGAGCAAGGTGACCAAGCACGACCTCGACGGCGACGGCCTCAGCAACCGCAAGGAAGCGAAGCTCGGAACCGACCCTCTCGATCCGGACTCGGACGGCGACGGCGTCAACGACGGACGTGAGGTCAAGAAGCTCAAGACGGATCCGACCAACCCCGACACCGACGCGGATGGCCTCGACGACGGAGACGAGGTCGCGGTCGGTACCGATCCGAGCAACCCCGACAGCGACGAGGATGGATTGACCGACGGCGAGGAGCAGGCCGACGGCACGGATCCGCTCGATGCCGACAGCGATGGCGACGGCATCGAGGACGGCGAGGATGACGCGCCCGAGTGCGACCAGCAGGCGAACCCGAGCTGCGATGACGACTCGAACGACCAGAGCGCGGACGAGGGATCTGGCGACGACGACAGCACCGTCGGGTGAGGATCAGCCGACACGACGACGGGGGCAGGGCGTCGAGCAGCGCCGTGCCGCCCGTCGTCGCGTAGTGGACCGGCTTCTCACGCAGCCCCGCTTCGATGAGCGCCGCTCGCCGGCGCCTGGCGGCGGCGCTCGCTCTGCCCGCACCTCGCGAGGTCAGGAGCTTTGCGGACTGAGCAGGTCCTCGAGGAAGAACGCCGCCAGGTCGTGGCGACCGGACAGTCCCGCCTTGCGGTAGATCGCGGTCGCTTGCTGGCGCACGGTCGCCTCTCCGACGTTGCGGAGCTGAGCGATCTCCTTGTGGCTGAAGCCTTTCAGCAGGAGAAGCGCGACCTCGCTCTCTGCTGCCGACAGGTGCCAGCGCTTGAGCTGCTGATCGATCGCGGCCGCGAGCCCAGAGATGAGGTCGGCGGCTTGCAGACGCCACCGCGCTGCCTCCGCGTCGCTCTCGCGCAGGCGCCGGCCCAGGCCGTCCGCCTCGGCGCGTAACCTCGCGGTCTCTGCCGCGAGCCCGCGGATCCGCAGCGACGCCCACACCAGTCCCACCAGTCCGACGAGTGCGATCGTGCCCTCGAACAGGCCGTGCGCGAGCGTCGTCCCCTGTCGGGAGTCGCTGATCAGATCCATCGTCGCGAGCGCGAGGATCAGCCCGAAGGCGGTAGCTGCTCCCTTCGTCGCACGTCCGCTGCGTACGCCATCTGCTGGATCCGATCGCGAAAAGCCTTGCATCGGCGGGGCGTATCACATCCGTGGCATGGACCGGAGTCGACTCCAGCGGCAGACAGCGAGCGGGGCCGGAGCTTTCCGTCTCCGGCCGAACTGGAGGAGCTGCGATGAAGGAGAATTCGTCCGCGACACGCACGGCGGTGGCCGCCGCAGTCGCCGCGTGCAGCTTGACGCTGTCCGTGGGGATCACCACCGCCGCGCTGCTTGGCTATCTCGGGCGCGGCACGCACGAGAGGCCGACCGGTGCGCCGTCTGCGGGTGCGCTGACCGGTTCAGTCCCGGCCGGATCGCCTGGCGTGGTGCTGGTGCCCGTCCGTCCCGCCCTGGAGGCGCCACGCGCCGGGTTCCGTGAAGGCGTGCCGGAGGGTGTCCGCCGTGCGTCGCTGCGCGAGCACGATCGTGACGATGTCCACGAGCAGGAGGCCGAGCCCCGTGACGATCATGAAGACGACGATTGACGTCCGCACCGGCTCCGCCGGCCACGAAGGATGGAACCCGCAGGGCGTTTCATCTGACGGCGCCGGAGCGTCCCGCACGGTCCCGAAGATCCGGCTGTCGGCGCTCGAGTGGCGGCTGTACCTGTCGTCGCTCCTGGCCGGTGCGTACGTTCTCGCCTGGGTGGCGTTCGCCGCGCGCACGCCGCGGACGGCGACCGAGAGTGTCGCCGAAGCGGCGGCGCCGCGTGGCGTGCGCATGACGGCTGCGGCACCGAACGCGGGGTTCGTCTGGATCGACGACGTGCCGATCGCCGAGCGTCCCGCGGTTTCGCTGCCGCCGGGGTGGGCGATCGCCGAGCGGCCGGGGACGCCTTCCACGGACCCGGTGCGGCGGGCAGCCGACGTGCGGCCACGCATCCGCACGAGGAGCTCGTGATGCCGACCTTCGGAGCGATGGGGACAGAGGTCGCTGTGCATGCGCCGGGGCTCGCCCGTGCGGACGAGGAACGGCTGGCGGCCGGCGTGGCAGAGATCTTCGCGCGCAGCGAAGCCCGCTTCAGCCGCTTTCGTCCCGACAGCGAGCTGTCGCGGTTGAACGCGGCCGATCGACCGACCGTCGTGTCGCGCGCGCTCTTCGACGTGCTGCAGAGCGCCCGGCGCTGCTTCGCGCTGACCGACGGCATCTTCGACCCAACCGTCGCGGCGGCGCTCGCCGGCCACGGATACGATCGGCCGTTCACGGCAGGCGCGCTCGACCGTCCGCACGTCGAGCGCGCGCCGGCGTGCTCCTTCGCCGACGTCGTGCTCGACGAGGCGACGTGCACGGTCGACAAGCCGTTGCACGTCCGCCTGGACCTGGGAGGGATCGTCAAGGGCAGGACCGCCGATCATGCGGCCGGGCTCCTGCCCCGTCCGGGCGTCGTCGATGCCGGCGGCGATGCGGTGCTGCGCGACGTCGAGCACGAAGGCCCTCGGTGGATCGTCGACGTGGAGGACCCCCGCGACGCGCGCCGCGCGCTTCTCGCGCTCGCCATCGGTGACCGGGCGGTCGCGACGAGCGGCACGAACCGCCGGCGCTGGGCGGCCGGTGGTGGCATGGCACATCACCTGATCGATCCTCGCACCGGGAAGCCCGCGGCCTCGGACCTGGTCCAGGTGACGATCGTCGCCGCGAGTGCAGAGCTCGCCGAGGTCCTCGCCAAGACGGTCCTGGTGCTCGGTGCCCGCGACGGCGGCGCCTTCCTGTCGCGGTTCGACGACGTTGCAGCGATCCTCGTCGGAACGGACGGCGACGTGCGCCGGATCGGCGACCTCGAGGTGATCGATGGGTAAGTCTTTCTCGTACGGCATCCTCGGTGGCGTGATCCTGCTCGGGATCGCCGATGCGCTCGGCACGCGGATGGGTCTGGTGGACGGTGCGTTGCCGCGCGACCCGGGCACCGCCGCGTGGACGTCGTCGCGCGCCGCCGGTGTCGCGGCGTATTTCGCGCTGAGCCTCGACGTGATCTTCGGCCTGTTCATCTCCACCGGTCGCGCCGACCGCTTCATCCCGCGTGCGCAGACGGTCGAGGTGCACCGGTGGCTCTCGTCGACGACGCTCGCGCTCATCGGTGGACACGTCCTGCTGCTTCTCGGTGACGGCTACGCTCGCTTCGACCTGCTCGATGCGATGGTGCCGTTCGTCCATCCGTATCGTCCGCTCGCCGTCGGCCTCGGCATCCTCGCCGGCGATCTCGCTCTGGTGCTCCACGGCAGCTTCTCCCTGCGGCGCAAGATCGGCATCGCCCTGTGGCGGAGACTTCATCGATTGACCTTCGCGCTCTTCGTCCTGGCCGCGACGCACGGGCTTGTCGCCGGTACCGATGCGGCGGCTCCGTTCATGATCGTCACGTACGCGACGACCGCCGGCGTCGTCGCGATCTTGCTCGTCGCCCGCCTCTTGCCTTTCTCAGACGGAGGCAGCGCAAGGCGGACGGCGGAGGAGTCGGCATGAGGCGTGTGCTGAGGATCGTCATCGTGGCGCTGGCCGGGTTGCTCGTGCTCGCGCAATTCGTTCCCGTCGACCGCACCAATCCGCCGGTCGAGGGCGACGTCGCAGCGCCGCCGGAAGTGGAGTCCGCTCTGCGTACCGCGTGCTACGACTGTCACTCGAACGAGACGACGTGGCCGTGGTACGGCCACGTCGCACCGGTCTCCTGGCTGCTCGCGTACGACGTGAGCGCCGGACGCGAGGAGCTGAACTTCTCGAGCTGGCAGAACGACGACGCGCGCCGGCGACAGAAGAAGCAGAAGGAGATCGTCGAGACGCTGGGCGAGGGAGAGATGCCACCGTGGTACTACCTCGCGATGCATCCCGACGCGCGCCGTGCCGACCTGCAGCTCATCCGCCGCTGGGCGGAGGCGAGCGCCGACAGCGCGCAGCCGTAGCCGCGGTGGCTCGAGCCACCGTGGCGATGGGCGAGGCGGACGGCGCTCCGGCGCTCAGCGCCCGCGTGGCGCCGGAGTGACGATCGCCGTCGCGACGGCGATGAGCGCCGCGAGCATCCAGTCGTCCCAGTGCAGCGGCTGCAGTGCGAGCCTCGCACCGAGCGGGCTCTCGATCACGAGCACCGTGGACAGCGCCGTTGCGAGCACGATCACGCGTGCGGGCATCGTGGCGAGTCGGCTGAGTCGAGCCGCCGCTGCGGCGCTGGCGAACGTCAGCATCGCCAGCGCCATGGCACGACCGTGTCCCACGTCGTTGCGCTCGCTGACGCTGCGCATGAAGCCCACCGTCACCGCGACCGTGAGCAGGGCACCGCCGCCGAGGATGCCGAGCCACTGCCTTCGGTCGAAGAAGCGCAGGCGGCGCCCGCGCCGCGGTGGGCGCGGGTCGCCGGCGGGTGCCGGATCCTGAAAGGCGAGCAGGGCGGTCGGATGGATCACGAGCTCGAGCCACACGATGTGGATCGGCAGGTACAGCAGCGGGTAGCCGGCGAGCGGGATCAGCGCTGCGGTGATCACCAGGGGGAGATGGACCATGAGCAGGTAGGCGAAGCTGCTCTGCAGATTGCGGAACAGCTGCTGTGCCTCGGCGACCGCGCGCACGATGGTGCGGAAGTTGTCGTCGAGCAGCACGATCGCGGCGACGTCGCGTGCGCTGCGCGTCGCACGGGCGCCCATCGCCACGCCGACGTCCGCGGCCTGCAAGGCCGGCACGTCGTTCACGCCGTCCCCCGTCACGGCAACGATGTCACCGCCGCGCTGCAGGGCCTGCACGAGCGCCAGCTTCTGCATCGGCACGGCCCGCGCGATGACGTCGACTCCGGCCAGCGCGTCGGGCGTGATCTCGCGATCCACGGTGAGCACGTCGTCCGCGATCACCACGCGCGGCGTTCCGTCCGCGAGCCCGATCTCGCGTGCGACCGCGCTTCCGGTCGCCGGGTGGTCGCCGGTCACGATGACGGTGCGGATTCCGGCGCGGCGGCATGCGGCCACCGCCGCCTCGACCCCTTCGCGCACCGGATCCTCGAAGGCCAGCAATCCGGCCATCTCGAAGCCGCGATCGGGCTCGCCGCCCGGCCAGCTCGCCTCGTCGATCGTGCGGGTGGCACAGCCGATCACCTTGTGACCGTCCGCGGCCAGACGCTCCGCCGTGTCGCTCCAGGTCCGTCGGGCGTCGGCAGACAGTGGGCAGAGCGCGAGGATGCTCTCCGGTGAGCCCTTGGTCACCGCGGTCGTGTCGCCCGCGTCGCGCCGCAGCACGATGGTGCCGCGGCGGCGCTCCTCGTCGAAGGGAAAGGCCGCGCGCACGTCCGGGTCGTCGCCGACGACACCGTGCACGAGGGCCGCGCCACGGATCGCCGTATCGAGCGCGTCGGTGGACGATGCCGCCGACGTGCAGGCCGCGAGCGCGAGCAGGTCCGCATCGGTCCGTCCCGGTGCGGGGTGCAGGTGGGTCAGGGCGAGCCGTCCCTCGGTGATGGTCCCGGTCTTGTCGGAGCAGATGCAGGTGACCCGGCCGATGTTCTCGACCGAGACGCCGCGTCGTACCAGCGCCTGCACGCGGGCGAGGCGGTACACGCCCACGCCGAGGAAGAAGGTGAACACCACGGGGAACTCTTCCGGCATCGCCGCGATCGCGAGCGTCAAGGCGCTCACGATCGCGTCCACGACGCCGTGCCCCTGCACGAGGCGCACGACCGCGAGGACCACGCACAGGAGCAGCGCTCCACCCACCAGCACGGAGACCAGCGCCGCGATCGCGGCTTGCAGGGGCGTGCGCGCCTGCGCGCCGCTCATGGCGGAGCGTGCGATCTCTCCGTAGAGCGTCTCGCCCCCGGTATAGACCACGCGCACGGTCGCCGATCCCGTGAGGACGTGCGTGCCCGCTCGCCCCCAGTGCTCCTCGCCGACGTCCGGGGGAAGCGTCCCGTCGGTCACGAGGAGTGCCCGCTTGCGTGCCGGAAAGGACTCGCCGGTGAGCGACGACTCGTCGACCTTCAGGCCGTCGCCGGCGAGGATGATGCCATCGGCCGGGAACGGTGCACCGGCCTCGACGTGGACCAGATCCCCCGGCACGAGCGCGACCGCGGGCAGGTCCGCCGCGACGCCATCGCGCTCGACCACCGCCCTGCTGGCGAGGCGGCTCTCCAGCCCGCTGGTCGAGACGCGCGTCCGGCGGTGGAGGAACGCATCCATGCCGACCAGGGGGACGATCGCGACCAGCAGCGGCAGCGCCTCGGATGCTTGACCGATGGCGACGTACAGTGCCGCCACCCCGATCAGGAACCACAGCATCGGGTCACGCGCGGTGTCGCGTGCGAGCTCGAGCCAGCCGTGCCGGGCGTCGGGGACGATCTCGTTGGTCCCGTAGCGCCGTCGCCGTGCGTCAGCCTCCGCCGTGCTGAGCGCCGCGAGCCCGACCGGGAGCTCGCCGAGACGGTGGGCAGCGATGGGACCTGTCGAGATCATCGTTCAGATGAGCACGCCCGTGTCACTTCAGATTCCAGGGCACGCCGACGCACGATCAGCGCATAGTCGACCGTCGCGAGGACGTCGAACGACTCTCACGGCCGATCGAACGATCAGCGAATGGATCACACCCCTCGGACCGGCTACTTTCCGAGGTCACCAGCACTGAAGCGCCGGCGGACGAGGAAGAGGTCGATGATGACCGATGCGAAGAAGATTCAGACCATCGTCGTGGCGACGGACTTCTCCGAGGACGCGAGGGCCGCGCTCGACTGGGCGCTCGACGTCGCGCGCGACCATGGAGCGCGCATCGTCCTGACACACGCGGCGGCGCTGGCCGCATCTGCCGCGCCGGATGTCGTTCCGGTCGACGACCGCTGGTATCGCGCGCTCGAGGAGAGCGCGCGCGACGAGCTGGAGGCTTGGGCCCGGTCGGTGCGATCGCGGAACGTCGCGGTCGAGACGCTCCTCACGTACGAGCCGGCTGCGGCGAGCATCGTCGAGGTGGCCGAGCGTCATCATGCCGACCTGCTGGTCGTCGGCACGCGCGGCTCGACCGGCTTGACGCGGCTGTTTCTCGGCAGCGTCGCCAGTCGCATCGTGCGGCGCGCGAAGTGCCCCGTGGTGACGACTCATTCGCCGTCGGCGCGCCATTGGCCGGTGCGGACGCTGCTCGTGCCGACGGACCTGTCCGCGGCCTCGGCGTGTGCAGCCGCAGCGGCGGCGGACCTCATGGCGCACGGGGCCGATCGGAGGGTCGTCGTCCTGCACGCCTACCGCCTGCCGATCGGGTTCTCCGCCAAGCCTGCCCTGACGCTGCGGCGTGAGATGGAGGAGTACGTTGCCGAGACGCGCGCGAAGCTCGACGTGTTCGCGGAGCGGTTCCGGAAGATCGGTGTCGCCGTGGAGATCGTGGTCGAGGAAGGAGTTCCGTGGCAGCGAATCTCTCATCACGCAGAGCGGCGGAACGTCGATCTCATCGCCATGGGCACGCACGGCCGTTCGGGGGTCGATCGACTTCTTCTCGGGAGCACCGTCGAGCGCGTGCTCCCGGTGGCGTCCTGTCCGCTGCTGACGAGAGCTCCGGACGACGTGTAACAGGTGTTGCGACCCTGATGCGTTCGTTCTATCCACGGTGGCGATGGCCGCGGAGATCCCATCGAATCCGTGGATCGTCCTGATCCATCAGCTGCCGCCGAAGCCGCCGTATCTGCGCGTCAAGGTGTGGCGGCGCCTCCAGGCGGTCGGCTCGGTGCCGATCAAGAACTCGGTCTACGTGCTGCCGAACACCGAGTCGGCCCGCGAGGACTTCGAGTGGATCCTGCGCGAGATCCAGCAGGAAGGCGGAGAGGCCTCGCTGTGCGAGGCCCGGCTCGTCGACGGGCTCAGCGACGACGAGGTGCGCCGCTCGTTCCTCGCGGCCCGGGAGAACGACTACCGCGAGCTCGGTGTCGAGGTTCGCGCCTTCGCGCGCGACACCCTGCCGCGACGCGGCGCCGTCATCTCGCCCGAGCGCCGCAAGCAGATCGAGGGCGGCGTCGGCCGCTTCCGCAAGCGGCTCGCTGAGATCGGTGCGATCGACTTCTTCGCGGCCCCCGGACGGGAGGCCGTCGAAGGCTTGCTCGACGACCTGGAGAAGCGGCTCGCGCCGGATCGAGGCTCGAGCACCCCGGCGAAGCCGGAGCGCCGTCTCGAGGACGTGCAGGGGGGCGTCTGGGTGACGCGCAGCGGTGTGCACGTCGACCGCATGGCCTGCGCCTGGCTGATCCGACGCTTCATCGACCCGCAGGCGCAGTTCAAGTTCGTGCCGAGTCGCGGCTACCAGCCGGCGGCCGCGGAGCTCCGTTTCGACATGTTCGACGCCGAGTTCACGCACCGTGGCGAGCTCTGCACCTTCGAGGTGCTGCTGCACGACTTCGGTGTGCGTGACGCGGCGCTCGCCGCGATCGCCGAGGTCGTGCACGACATCGACCTGAAGGAGGAGACGTTCCGCCGCCCGGAGACGCCGGGGATCGAGCACCTCGTCGCCGGCATCGCATGGAGCAATGCCGACGACGGCGATCGCATCGCGCAGGCGACGGCCGTCCTCGATGCCCTCTACGCGTACTTCAAGAAGAGGAGGTCATGACGGCTTCACCCGACGACGTTGCGACCGCCACACCCGAAGCGGCGGTCGCGGTTCCCATCTACTCCCTGGCCGATCTCGTGCGCTACTTCCTGCTGCTCGGGACCTTCGGCTTCGGCGGCCCCGTGGCACTGGTCGGCTACATGCAGCGGGATCTGGTCGAGCGACGGCGCTGGTTCTCGAAGGCGGAGTTCCTCGAGGGGCTCGCGATGGCGCAGCTCGCCCCGGGACCGCTCGCAGCCCAGCTGGCGATCTATCTCGGCTGGCTGAAGCGCGGTACGTTTGGAGCGACCCTCGTCGCGGCGGCGTTCATCCTGCCGTCGTTCGTGATGGTGCTGGTGCTGTCCGCGGTCTACCTGCGCTACGGCGGGCTCGCGTGGATGCAGGGCGCGTTCTACGGCGTCGGTGCCGCCGTCATCGCGATCATTGGTCGAAGCGCGTGGAAGCTCACGCGAACGTCGCTCGGCAAGGACGTGCTCGCGTGGACGATCTTCGTCGTGAGCGGGCTCATCACGGCGTGGACCGAGTCGGAGATCGTGTGGGTGTTCCTGCTCGCCGGCGTCGTGGCGATGGTCTGGCGCGGTGTCGGCCCCGCGGCGGGATCGGCGACCGCACTGCTGCCGTGGGCGTGGCTGTCGAGCGGACTGAACGGTCAGGCGCCCGACGGTCTGCTGTGGAAGATCGGCCTCTACTTCGCCGAGGCGGGCGCGTTCGTCTTCGGCAGCGGGCTCGCGATCGTGCCCTTCCTGCACGGCGGCGTGGTCAACGACTTCCAGTGGTTGACCGAGCGGCAGTTCCTCGATGCGGTCGCGGTCGCGATGATCACGCCCGGGCCGGTCGTGATCACGGTCGCGTTCATCGGCTACCTCGTCGCGGGTCCACTCGGTGCGGTCGCGGCGGCGATCGGTGTGTTCCTGCCCTGCTACCTGTTCGTGATCATCCCGGCGACGTACTTCCGGCGCTCCGTCAATCACCCGCAGGTTCGCGCGTTCGTCGACGGCGTGACGGCGGCCGCGACGGGAGCCATCGCGGGTGCCGCGTTCGTTCTCGGCAAGCGCGCGATCATCGACGTGCCGACCGCACTGATCGGCATCGTGACCTGCCTCGTGCTGATCTACGTGAGGTCGATTCCCGAGCCGCTGGTGATCGTCGCGGCGGGGCTGATCGGGCTGCTGCTCACGGCGCTCGGCGTGGCTTGAGCGGCCCGCGCCGAACGACCGGCAACGGAGGACATCATGACGAGAACGGTTCTGGTCGTCGCAGTGTTGCTCGTGGTCGCGATCGTTCGGTCGGCGGCGGCGACCGAGCCCGATGGCGACGCGATCGCGCGGATCACGGGTCGCAAGCCGGAGGTGACCGGCGGCGTGACGAAGATCAGCGTGCCGCGCGCCGACCTCGCCGTGCGCGTGGACGGGATCGCGCTGGCTCCGTTCCAGGGGCTCACGAGCTGGGCTGCATTCGAGGCGGCAGGGTCGGAGTCGATGCTGATGGGAGACATCGTGCTGACCGAGGACGAGGTGAACCCGGCGCTGTCCGCGGCCCTCGAAAACGGGCTCGAGGTCACGGCGCTGCACAACCACTTCGCCTTCGACGAGCCGCGCATGATGTTCATGCACATCGGCGGGCACGGGCCGTCGGAGCGTCTCGCGACCGGCGTGAAGGCGACGCTCGACGCCGTCGAGCGGGTCTCCACGGAGCGCGCCGCGAACGGCGGCAAGCCGGTCGCGTTGAACGCCGGACGCTCGCTTCCTGCAACCAGCTCGATCGATCCGAAGGCGCTGGAGCAGATCCTGGGCGGGACGGCGCAGGCGAAGGACGGCATGGCGAAGTTCGTCTTCGCGCGGAAGACCAGCATGCACGGCGCCGACGCGGAGGCCGCGATGGGCGTCAACACGTGGGCGGTCTTCGCCGGCAGTCCCGACGACGCCGTCGTCGATGGCGACGTAGCGATGCTCGACGGCGAGGTGCAGGCCGTTCTCAAGGCATTGCGACACGGCGGGATCAACGTCGTGGCGATGCACAACCACATGATCGGCGAGCAGCCGCAGATCGTGTTCCTGCACTTCTGGGGACGCGGCCGCGCGAGCGACCTCGCGACGACGCTCGCGGCGGCCCGCTCGGTACAGGCTCCGTGATCAGAGAGAGGTCAGCCGCGGCGGCGTCGCCGTCGATCGTGGAGGACGACGACGAGACGGCACGCGATCTCGTGCGCGGTGTCCGAGGCGAGGGCTGCGAGGTCGAGATCGCAGCCACGGGCGAGGACGGCTTCTCTCGCGCAACGCAGGATCCGGCGGCGCTCTTCGGGCGCGGGTGCGGCAGACCCTTCCGGCGCCAACGTCGAAATGACGGGACCGACGGCTCACGCGTCGACCATGGTCCGTCGCCCGACTCCCTTCCATCGGACCGGAGTGGGAACCGGTCCACCGCCTGGCCGCGGACTCCCGCCGTCGCCGCCTGCCACGAGCACGGCACCCACCGGCACTTGGGGGGAGCCGTCGGACGCACCACGGTCGGCCCGACGGCCAACCGCGCTCCGCGGACGGGAGATCGTGCGCGCGGCCTCATCGTCCCGAGCCCGGCGTCACCCGTGCGGGCGTCGTGTCACCGCAGGGAGGCGTCGGGGCCGCCGGTGAAGCCGAGGTCGTTGCGGGTCCCATCGAGGTCCGCGAAGGACGGGTCCGGGTTGCCGGCGTCGAGTGCGCGCCGCCGTCTCGCGTCGGCGCTGGGAATGAGGTCCCGGACCAGCTTCGTCACCGGCGTTCGCCGGTGCAGCGGGCCGTCCAGCAGCGGCTGCCGGCCCACGAGCTCCGGGTTGCCGTCGACGTTGCCCAACAGCCGCGGCGCGCCGATGCGCTGCTCGGCGCCGGCCACGCGGCGGAAGTCGGTTTGGTCGGTGAGCAGCGCTGCGACGCGATTGCGCCAGAACAGGTTGTACGCGATCACCGCGCTGCCGCCGGAGCTGAAGTCGCAGATGCCGCGACCGCGGCCGCTCGAGCCGTTCTCCGCGATCACGTTGTTCATCACCAATGCCGGCGAGTCGCCGCGGAGGAGGATGCCGTTGCTGTCGCCGCGGACGATCGTGTTGTTGACGATCGCGGGCGCCGCACCGACGATCTCGATCGAATGCGGATCCCCCGGGGCGGATGCATGGTTGTACAGAACGACGTTGTTCCGGATCTCGGCGTGCGAGTCGGTGACGTAGATTCCCGAGCCGCGGAGCCGCGCGGCATTGCGATAGATCACGTTGCGCAGGATGCGCGGACTGCTGTGCGCGATGTGCAGTCCACCGCCCAGGTCGGCGAGACCACCGGTGATCGTGAGCGAATCGAGGACGCTGTCCGTGCCTTCGCCCGAGGAGAAGGTGACGACAGGCCCCCTGCCGGTTCCCTGAACGACCGAGTCGAGGCCGGCGCCGACCACCGTCACGGCCTTGCCGAGGAAGTCGATGTCCTCGGCATAGATCCCCGGAGCGACCGTGATGACGTCGCCGCTGGTCGCCGCGACGATGGCGGCCTGAATCGACTCGCCGGCATGCACCGGGATCGTGCCCGCGGTGCCCGCTACGGACGTGGTCAGCAGGACGCTCGCGACCGCAAGCGCGTTCCATCCCGCCCGAGTCCTTCTCTGCATGGGGTGTCTCCTCGCTTCGCTCGGACGCGTCACTGGAGCGCTGCGGCTCCGGCCTGCGCGACGGCCTCGTCGCGCGCCTGACTCGCGGCCCCGCTGACGCCGACCGCTCCGATCACCTTGCCGTCGACGACGATCGGCACGCCGCCTTGCAACGGCGTGAAGTCGGCGAGTGCGATCATCGGCGTGCGACCACCCTTGATGATGTCCTCGAAAGCGGCGGTCGGTTTCTGAAAGAGCGCGGCCGTACGCGCCTTGCCGATCGACACGTTCGCGCTCGCCGGAAACGTCCCTTCGAGGCGCTCGAGGTAGATCAGGTTGCCGCCTTCGTCGACGACCGCGATCGAACCGCCGTCCTGGTGTGCGTTCGCTTCCGCGGCGGCTGCCGACGCGACCTTCTTGGCGCCGTCGATGGTCAGCACCGTGCGTTCGGCGGTGGACGAGTTCGCGCCGGCGCGTGTGGCGAGCAACGCGGTCAGCAGGCTCGTGGCGAGTGTCACGGTCGTTCTCATCGGATCGGGCTCCTTGGTCGCGCGCGGGCGACTTCACCTGAAGGGAGGACGTTCTGATTCGGTGTGCTGGTCGAGCGGCCGACACGACGCACGTTCGACGCCAGACGGGAAGACTCGTGCGTCCACCGGCGGGGCACGACGTTCTGCTTCGTGCGGAGGCTCGTCTCGGATGCCGGCGCTCGGCCGCGGTTTCGCAACCGGCTCGACGGCGGGCCCGACCGTGCGCGGCTTCGCGCGCTGTGGTGAAGACTGGCTTGACGCTCCTCGCCGCCGTGCTCGGCGTCGGCGAACGCGTGCCCGGGCAGCTGCGTGCCCGCACGACGGCACCGAAACCGGAGCCGGCGAGGCGCATCGAAAGCGAGCGAAAGGAGTCGCGCAATGAATCGATTGACAGCGGTGTCCCGCTCGGTGGTGTGCTTGCTGCTGCTCGCCGGTTGCTCGGAGGTCGCGCACCGGCCGGTCCCGAGCACCGTCGCGGGTGCGCCGATGCAGGGCAAGTTCCTGGTGAACGTCGATGCGAACGGCGTCGCGTTGCAAGGCTACGATCCGGTCGCCTTCTTCCGCGCCAACCAGCCGGTGAAGGGCGACCCGAGCCGTCCGTCTGCCTATCGCGGCGCGATCTACTGGTTCAGCTCGGCCGAGAACCAGGCGGAGTTCGAGCGCGATCCAGCCCGGTACGAGCCGCAGTTCGGCGGCTTCTGCGGCTATGCCGCCTCGATCGACACGATCTCGCCGATCGACGTCAAGTACTTCCAGATCCTCGACGGCAGGCTGGTGCTGCAGCACAACGCGAAGGCGTGGAAGCTGTGGAACGAGGACGTCGCGACCAACCTGCGCAAGGCCGACGCCAACTGGCCCGGTCTGGTCGCCGAGAACGGAATCTAGGCCGATGCGCCGCGGATCCAGCATCCTGTTCTCGCTGGCGGCCGTCACCGCGCTGGGCACGGTTGCGGGCGCGAGCCCGGCGAAGGTCGCGCTCGCGCCGCGCGACGTTCTGTTCGGCACGCCGGACGCCATCGTCGATCTCCGCACGAGGGACGGCGTTTCCCTGGTCGGCGGGACCTGGCGCTGGCACGAGGCGACCGTCGTGCCAGCGGACTTCCGTGGGCCCGGGAACGACCTGAAGCCGTCCGGGGCGCCCGTCGAGGCGCTCGACGTCGCACCGCACGCCGGTCGTTCCGAGGACGACGGGCCGGGCTGGCAGCCGGTTGCCGCGGACGACCTCGAAGCGCGCCGCAGCAGCGGGCTGCTCGCGTTCGGCTGGTACCGCATCGACGTCACGCTGCCCGAGCGCCTGGGCAGCGTCGCGACCAGCGGGGCAGCCGTGGTGTTCGAGATCGTGGTCGACGACTACTCCGAGGTCTGGGTGGACGGACGCCTTCCCGAGCTGCTCGGTCAGACCGGCGGCGGTCCGGTCGGCGGCTGGAACGCGCCCAACCGCGTCCTCTTGACGCGCGACGGACACCCCGGCCAGACCTTCCGGATCGCGGTGTTCGCGATGAACGCCCCGCTGTCCGATCCGCCGCGCAACTTCGTCTGGGTGCGCTCGGCGACGCTCGACGTCTACGGACCGGAGCGTGCACGCGTCGCGGAGCCGTTCGCTGCGCAGATCCTGCGGCGAGCCCCCGCCCTCGACGAGGTCCTCGCCGGCGATACGCTCGTGGAGCGTGTCGCCGCAGGGTTCGTCTTCACCGAGGGCCCGGTCTGGGATCGTTCGGGCGGCTTCCTCCTGTTCAGCGCGCCGAACGAGAACGTGATCTACCGGTGGACGCCGAGCGGGGTCGTGTACGTGCATCGCGCGAAGAGCGGATACACCGGGATCGACATCGGTGCGTACACGCAACCGGGCTCGAACGGTCTGACGTACGACCGCGAGGGTCGTCTCACGATCGCCGAGATGGGCAACCGGCGCATCACGCGGATCGAGCCGAACGGCGTGCTGACGGTCCTCGCCGACCGCTATCAGGGCAAGCGCTTCAACTCGCCGAACGACCTCGTCTATCGTTCCGACGGCGCCATCTACTTCACCGATCCGAATTTTGGCCTGCCGCGGCTCGGCGACGACCCGAAGAAGGAGCTCCCGTTCGCGGGCGTGTTCCGCGCGAAGGACGGTGAGGTGCGGCTGCTCACCAGCGAGCTCAGCGGACCGAACGGCATCGCCTTCTCGCCGGACGAGAGATTCCTCTACGTCGGCAACTGGGATCCGGCGCGCAAGGTCGTCATGCGCTATCCGGTGGACGGCGACGGCAGCCTCGGCAAGGGCGAGGTGTTCCACGACATGACCGACGCGCCCGGCGACGCGGCGATCGACGGCATCAAGGTCGATCAGGCGGGGCACCTCTTCGTGACCGGGCCGGGCGGCGTCTGGATTCTGTCGGCCGAGGGGAAGCTGCTCGGCATCCTCGCCGCATCACCCGAGGAGCAGCACAACCTGGCATGGGGTGACGAGGACGGCCGGACGCTCTACATGACGGCGCTGACCGGCGTGTACCGGATCCGGACCAGAGTCCCGGGTGTGCGCCCGTGACCCTCGATCGAACGTTCGGCGTCTGGATCACGCCGTCTCGACGGCCCGGACGGCGACGCGGATCGGCGTGCGTGTGCCGCGCAGCGGCGAGGGCACGCCCGGCGAATCGAACCAGCGCCACCGTCACGCAAGGCATGACCCGCCCGCGGGCGCGCGACCGGCGACGTCAACCGTTGTAACAGGACCGCGTGCGCGGACCCTGCGTGAAGAATCGACAGGACGAAAGATTGACCGTGGCTTCGCGAACGGGCTAGTGCCACGCGCACCGGAACCGTCCCAACCTGTTCGGAGGCCACCGATGCGATCCGTCGCGAACCTTCCCTCCCAACCTCGCGCCGTCCTCGTCGGGTTGCTCGTCTGCCTCGCCGCTGCCAGCGGTGCGCGCGAGGCGAGCGCGACCGCCGAGGTCAACTTCGGGAGCGGGCACGTCCGGCCGCTCGCGTTCCTCGCGTCGGTCGATCTGTTGTTCGCGGTCAGCACGCCGCGCGACACGCTCGTCGTGTTCGATGCAAGCACGGGCACGCTCACGCGGCTCGCCGAGGTGCCGGTCGGATTCGAGCCCATCGCCGTCGCTGCCCGCGTTCGCAGTGACGGCCGCGTCGAGGCGTGGGTGGTGAATCACGTCTCCGACAGCGTGAGCATCGTCGAGATCGACCCGTCGAACCCCGGCGCGGCGCACGTGATCCGGACCTTGCTCGTGGGCGACGAGCCGCGTGACGTCGTGTTCGCCGGTCCGAGCGCAAAGCGCGCATTCATCACCGCGGCGCACCGCGGGCAGAATCGACCGGGCGATCCGCAGTCGAGCACGCCCGGCGTGGGCCGCGCCGATGTCTGGGTCTTCGACACCGATGCGCTCGGCTCCAGCTTTCGCGGTTCCCCGGTGACCATCCTGACGCTGTTCGGCGACACGCCGCGCGGGCTCGCCGTGACGCCGGACGGGGCGACCGTCTATGCGGCGGTGTTCAACTCGGGAAGCCGTACGGCCACCGTGAACAGGGAGGCCGTCCGCACCGGTCCGGGCCTGCCGCCGTTGCCGCCCGGCGCGCAACCCGATGCACCGATCACCGGCCTCATCGTCAAGTACGACGCGTCGACCGATCGCTGGCAGGACGAGCTGGGGCGCGACTGGGCCGACCGGGTGCCGTTCGACGTGCCCGACCTGGACGTCTTCGCCATCGACGCATCCGCGCCCGTGCCGGTGCAATCGGCATCGTTCTCGGGCGTGGGCACGACGCTCTTCAACCTCGCCGTTCGACCCGGCACGGGCGCCGTGTACGTGAGCAACACGGAAGCGCGGAACCACGTGCGCTTCGAGCCCAACATCCAGGGGCACGTGACCGAGAGCCGGATCACCGTGATCGACGGGACGACGGTGACGCCCGTGCACCTCAATCCGCACATCGATTACGACGTCGTTCCCGGACCGCCCGCCGAGGTCGCGGAGAGCCTCGCGTTTCCCATGGACATGGCGTTCTCGCCCGACGGCGCGACGCTCTACTTGACGGCGTTCGGCTCAGGGGCGATCGCCGCGCTCGCGACCGACGACCTCGAGGTTGGGGTGGTCGTGCCGCGCAGCCAGGTGGCCGTCGGGGGCGGGCCGAGCGGCGTCGTCGTGGATCCCGCGCGCGACCGGCTCTACGTGATGCTCGCCTTCGACCACGCGATCGCGACGGTGGAGCACGCATCCCTCGCGACGCGGTCGCTCGCCGGCCTGACGTCGCTCGGCGTCGATCCCCGGCCGGCGGCCGTGCGTTTCGGCGAGCGCTTCCTCTTCGACGCGCGGGCTTCGTCGGCGCACGGCGACGCGGCGTGCGCGAGCTGCCACCCGTTCGGCGACGCCGACCAGCTCGCCTGGGATCTCGGCGATCCGTACGGAGACGTGCTGACGATCGCGAACCCGACCATCACGGTGTTCGGCGCTCGCGGCATCGGTGCGTCTTACCACCCGGTCAAGGGGCCGTTCTTGACGCAGAGCCTGCGCGGAATGATCGGGACCGGCCCGATGCACTGGCGCGGCGATCGCAGCGCCGCGTCGTCGGGCGGCAGCGTCGACGATGCCGCCGGGAACTTCCTGACGTTCAACGTCGCGTTCCCGTCCCTGCTCGGTCGCGCGAGCCCGCTGCCGGCTGCCGACATGCAGGCATTCGCCGACTACGTGCTGACCCTCGCGTATCCTCCGAATCCGCACCGCCCGCTCGACGACGTTCCGACGGAAGCGATGGCGCGTGGCGAACACCTGTTTCGCACCGGCATCACTTCGGGTGCCGGCCCTTGCGACACCTGCCACACCCTGCCCTTGACGACGAGTGGCCGCATCGGTCTCCTGGAGCCGTCCGAGCAGCCGACGAAGATCCCTCATCTGCGCAACGCGTACCAGAAGGTCGGATTGTTCGGTGCCTTCCGCAACAACGACCATCGGGTGCCGGGCTACTTCGGTGGCGACGTCGTGCGCGGATTCGGGCTGGAGTTCGATGGCAGCCTCGGATCGCTCCGAGACTTCCACAACGCCTTCGCTCTCGACGCGGGCTCGCGCGCCGATCTCAGCGACTTCATCCTCGCGATCGATCCCGGCCTGAAGCCCGCAGTGGGGCAGCAGGTGAGCTTGACGGCGGACACGATCGACGACCCCGAGCTGCCGGCGTACCTGGCCTCCCTCGACCGCGCCGATCGCGCGGGACACTGTCGCTTCGTCGTGTTCGGCGGCGCGGCCGCGAGCCCCGTCCCCTGGTGGTACGCCTTTGGCGCAGCCTTCAGCACCGGCCGTCAAGCCGACGAGCTGCTGCGCGGCGAGGCCCTGCGAGCGGTCGTGTCGCTTCCCGGAGGCGAGCGCACGGGGACCTGCATGCTGGCGCAGATGGGGGCGCCGTACGCTCTCGACGGCGATGGCGACACGGTCAGCGACCTCGACGAGCTCGCCGCCGGCTCGGACCCCGGGGATCCCGCGAGCCTGCCCGCGGGCCTGGACGTGGTGCGGATCGGGACCAGGAGCTTCGTCCTGCAGGACGGCAGCAAGAGAGGTCGTCCGAGCGCACGCAAGCTCTCGTTCGTCTCGAGCACGAAGGATGCGCCTGCGGACGCGCGCGTGATCGCTCCGGCGCGCGGCAGCGCGGGCGATCCGCGTGTCGGAGGGGCTACGCTCCTCGTCTACAACGCGAATGGCAGCGGCGAGGCCGTCCGGATTCCTCTGCCACCGTCGGGATGGTCCGCGAAGGGCACGGACAGCCGGCCCGACGGCTACGTCTTCCGGGCTGCCGGCAAGAACGATCCGGTGAAGACGGTCACGGTCGAGGACGACAAGCTGGTCGTGAAGGGCGGTCGCGAGCTCTTCGAGTATACGCTCGAGGAACCAACGCAGGGTCGTATGGCGATGCGCTTGACGCTCGGTACCGACGTGCAGTGGTGCGCCGCGGCGAGCGGGCGGCAGGACGCGGTCGACGAGTTCGTCGCGAATCCGAACACACCGGCGCCCGGGGTCTGCCCCGCGATGTGAGCCGGACGGCGTCGTTGGCCGGCGACCGGCTTCGCGTGGTCGGTGCCAGACCGATGCCATCCGCGGGGGGGGGGCGCGGCGGACGGGAGCAGGGGCCTGTGCGTGCCGTCGACGCCGACGACGTCGAGGAGCAGCTTTCGCCGTGTGCGGATTGCAAAGTCGCGCCGCAGTTGCCGGAACATTCCACCAGCGTGGCGCGGCACCGACGGACGTGAGTGAGGGCGGCACCGATGCCGTCGCGCGCTTCGAGCGCGGGACCGCGAATCGCGACCTTTTGGGCACCGACCCGCATGTGTAGAGTCCCGGCCGGACGCCGATGTCGACCGCGGATACGAGCAGCTCCCCGCCAAGCGACCGGGTGCACGTCCTCTACGAGGTGACGCGGCAGTTCGCGTCGACCCTCGAGCTGGAGGCCGTGCTCGGCAAGGTCCTGGAGACCACCGTGCGTGCCGTCGCGGCCGATGCGGGCAGCATCTTCCAGCTCGACGCGAACGGCTTCGTGACCCGCAGCATCCTCGCGCGCGGCGACGTGCCGGCGCGCGTCGGGCGCCCGATCGTCGACGCGGTGATGAGCGAGGGCCTCGCCGGCTGGGTGTTTCGTGAGCGCGCCGCAGCGCTGATCCGCGATACGCGGCGCGACCCGCGCTGGCACTTCTTCCCGGACGACAAGCTGGTGACGCTGTCCGCGATGGCGGCACCGCTCGTGCGCCAGGACCGGGTGATCGGCATCGTCACGATGATGCACCACGAGCCGGCCGCGTTCGGCGACGCCGACCTGGAGCTGCTCGCGGCGATCGCCGCGCAGGCCGCGGTCGCGATCGAGAACGCGACCCACTACGAGGAGGCACGGCGTGAGCGGGCACGTCTCGCGGCGGTGATCGCGAGCGTGCAGGACGGCATCGTCGAGACGGATGCCGACGACCGCGTGGTGCGCGTCAATCCCGCGGCGGTACGCGCGCTCGGACTCGCCGCGGACCCGTCCGGCCAGCCGATCGCGGCGCTCGCCGACGGCGCGCTCGCGGCGCTCTACGCGGAAGCGCCGCCGATCGCGCGCGAGCTCGTCCTGGCCGATGGTCGTGTGCTCGACTGCGCGCTGGTCGAGCTGCCCGGCGGCGGCAAGCTGCTCGGCATGCACGACATCAGCACGCTCAAGCACCTCGACGCGCTCAAGAGCGAGTTCGTGGCACACGTCGCGCACGACCTGCGCGCCCCGCTCGGCGTGATCCAGGGCAACGCCTGGCTGCTCGCCGACTTGCCGCAGCTCGCGGATGACGATCGCAGCGTCGCGCGCGAGATCCTCGATGCGATCCAGCGCATGCGCTCGCTGATCGACGTCGTGCTCGACGTCGGCCGCATCGAGATGGGAATCGCGGCGGAGTTCGAGCAGGTCGCGCTCGAGCGCGTGCTGCAGATGGTCCTGGCCGCACACGAGGCGCCCGCGCGCCGCAAGAACATCGCGCTCGCGCTCGAGCTGTGCGACGCGCTGCCGCCCGTGCACGGGTCGGCGATCCGGCTCGAGCAGGCGATCGCCAACCTGCTCGGCAACGCGCTCAAGTTCACGCCGCCGGGCGGCACCGTCCGAGTGCGCGCCGCGCACGACGGCGAATGGCTCAGCGTCCATGTCCACGACAGCGGGCCCGGCATCGCCCCCGCGCTGCACGGACAGCTGTTCCGCAAGTTCTCGACCCTGGGCGAGCATCGCGAGCACGAGGGCAACGGCCTGGGACTGGCGATCGTGCGCACGCTGGTCGAGGCGCACGGCGGACGGGTGTCCGTCGAGTCCGAGGTGGGGCGCGGCAGCGTGTTCGGCTTCCGCTTGCCGGTTTCGGCGCCGCCCGCGCCCGAGCGCACGTAGGGGCCGCGAGGCCCTGTCGACGAGGCGTTCCTGGCGGTGCGCTGGCTGATCGACGGAACGCTCGAGCGCTGGTCGCGT
>JAIEPK010000090.1 GCA_019749875.1 Candidatus Binatia bacterium
GTCGCGCACGGCCGCGCGACACGACGCCGACATGGCGCGACGCGGTGTCGCCGCGTCGCGCGGCAGGCCGGCATCGCCACCGACGCGGCGCGGACGCTCGTGGCTGCGCATCGCGGCGAGCGTGACGATCGTCTTCGGCGCGCTCGCCGTCGCGGCCGCGGCCGGCAGCAACGTGCTGCTGCGCAAGCTCCAGCCGATGATGCTCTCGGGAATGTCCGACGTGCTCGGCCGCAAGGTCGGCGGCGGCGATGCGTCGCTCCTCCTCGCAGGAGGGCCCGGCGTCCGGCTGGCCAACGTCACCATCGCGGAAGACGCGCGCTTCGGCAGCGGCGAGTTCGCGTCGGTCCGCAGCGCCGCGCTGCAGCTCGATCCCGGTGCGCTGCTGCGCGGCCAGGTGCGCGGCGATGTCCATCTCGACGGCGCCAAGGTCCAGCTGCTGCGCGACGCGGGCGGCACGTGGAACGTCGAGACGCTGTCGGGTCGTCACGCGGCCGCGGCCGCCGTGGCTGGCGGTGTGCCGCTCGACAAGGCCGCCAAGGACGGTGCCGCGGCGAAGGAGCGCGCGGTCCGCCTCGCCTCGGCATCCATCTCGAACGGCACCCTCGAGATCCGCGATCAGGTCGGCCACGGTCGCGACGTCACCCTGCGCGATCTCGACGCCTCGTACACCGGGACCGACCCGACGAAGCCCGCCCGCATCACGCTCGCCAGCATGGTCGGCAACGGCAACGTCCAGCGCATCGCGCTCAGCGGCGAGATCGGGCCGTTCGAGGGCGGCGGCACGCCGCGCTGGGCGTTCGACGAGGTCAAGCTGCAGCAGGTGCGGATCGCCGACATCCCCGGCGCGCCGGCGGACGTGGTCGGGGAGCTGACCTTCGACGGCACGCTCGCGAGCACGGGATCGGGCTTCGACGACGTGCTCGGGAATGCGTCGGGAGACGGCGCGATCGGCATCTGCTGCGGCGAGCTGCGCGAGCGCAACTTGACGGTCGAGCTGCTCACCGCCCTCACCGAGCACGCGGAGGGTGACGCCGCGACCACCGCCGCCGACGTGCTGGCGCGTGCCAAGCAGTCGCCGGCGCTCGCGGCGGCGCTCGCGGGCGACGCGACGCCCTTCGAGGACATCTCGGGCGACGTGTCGATCGCGCAGGGCAACGTGACGTTCGAGGGGCTGCAGGTCGAGACGTCCCTCTTCCAGGCGAAGGCGACCGGCTCCGTGTCGCGCGGCGGCGCGCTCGATGCACATGGCACGGTCGCGCTGTCGCCCGCCGCGACCGCGGCGATCGTGGCGCTGGTACCGCAATCGCAGCGCATGTTCGGAGCGGGCGGGACGCTCGAGGTACCGTTCTCGGTCGCGGGACGCTGGCCCGACGTGGACCTGCGCGTCGACGTGCGTACCGCGATCGCGCGGCTGATGGCGCCGCTCGATCCGCGGCGGCTGGCGATCGGTCTGCGCGTCACGGGCTGATCCCGGCACCGCGTCGCCGCGCTGCCGGGTGAGGACGAGCGGCGTCTTCACCGACCAACGTGCAGGTCGCGTCGCGGCGCCGGCCTCTGATATGGGGGCGCCATGCAGCGTCCGCTCGACGGCTTCCGCGTCCTCGACCTGAGCGACGAGACGGGCTTCCTGTGCGGGCGCATGCTGGCCGAGCTCGGCGCCGACGTCGTCAAGGTCGAGCCGCCGTCGGGTGACCCGGCGCGCTTCCGGCCGCCGTACGTCGGCGGCATCGCCGACCCCGAGCGCGCGGTCACCTGGCTCGCGTACAACGCGAGCAAGCGCGGCGTGACCCTCGATCTCGCGGCTGCCGAAGGTCGCGCGCTGTTCGACCGGCTATGCGCCACCGCCGACGCGATCGTCGAGACGTACGATCCGGCGACGCTCGCCGTGCTGAAGCTCGACTGGGCGATGCTGCACGCGGCACACCCGCAGCTCGTCGTGTGCTCGATCACGCCGTTCGGTCGCACCGGCCCGTACGCGGCATTCCGCGGGAGCGACGTCACCGTGACCGCGATGGGCGGCAACATGGCGCTCACCGGCGATCCGGACCGCGCGCCGCTGCGCTGCACGATGCCGAGCTCGTACTACCACGGCGGTGCGGAGGCGGCGTCGGGACTGCTCGTGGCACTGCTCGCGCGCGGCGTGATCGGCGAGGGGCAACACGTCGACGTCTCGCTGCAAGCCGCGATGGTCTCGACGATCATGACCGGCGCGTCGCAGTGGGCGATGGACCGGCGCGACCGCGGCCGTACCGGTGCGTCGTATCCGGTCGGGAAGACGCTGCAGCGCGAGGTCTGGCGGTGCAAGGACGGCTTCGTGTCGTACGCGCTGCGCGGCGGACCCGCGCGCGTCCCCGGGCTGCAGGCGACGGAGCGCTGGCTCGCGGAGGAGAAGATCGCCGCACCCGCATGGCAGGGCCGCGACTGGAAGGCTTACAACCACAACGACCTGACGCAGGACCAAGTCGATGCCCTGTCCGCGCCGCTGCAGGAGCTGTTTCTGCGCAAGCCGATGCGCGAGCTGTTCGACGAGTCGGTGCGGCGCGGCGTGATGCTGGCGCCGGTGAACGACTCGCGCGAGATCGCGAACGGCGCGCAGCTGCGCTCGCGCGAATTCTTCGTCGAGGTGGACGACGCGAAGCGCGGGCTCCGATACGAGCTGCCGGCGCGCTTCGCGCAGATGAGCCGCTACGGGACGGACGTGCGCGGGGCTGCGCCGCTGCTCGGCGAGCACAACGCCGAGGTTTACGGGGCGATCGGCGTCTCGGCGGCAGAGGTCGACGAGCTGCGGCGCGCGGGCGTGATCTGAGGGCGATGTTCACGATGCGCGAGACGTCGAGCACTTCGTCCACGGGCAAAGCCAAGGCGCTCGCGGGCCTCAAGGTCGTCGAGCTCGGCGGCGGTGCCGCGGGTCCGATCGCGATCCGCCACCTCGCGGACCACGGTGCGACCGTGATCCGCATCGAGTCGGCGTCCCGACCCGACTTCCTGCGCGTCCTCGGGCTCTCGAAGACCAACAGGAGCCTCGACCGCGCGCCGATGTTCATGATGCTGAACTGCAACAAGATGTCGGTCGCGCTGAACCTGTCCGATCCGCGCGGCGTCGCGCTCGCGCGCCGGCTCATCGTCGAGTGGGCCGACGTGCTTGCCGAGAACTACGCACCCAAGGCGATGAAGAAGTGGGGCCTCGACTACCAGAGCCTCGTCGAGCTCAAGCCCGACCTGATCATGGTCAGCACCTGCCTCATGGGGCAGACGGGTCCCAACAAGGACTATCCCGGCTTCGGCGGCCAGGGCTCCGCCATCTCCGGCTTCAATTACTTGACAGGCTGGCCCGACCGCGAAGCGACCGGACAGCACGGCACCATCACCGACTCGCTCGCCCCGCGCTTCGTCGCGGCTGCGGTGCTCGCAGCGCTGCTGCGCAAGCAGAAGACCGGCGAGGGCACGTACATCGACGTGGCGCAGGTCGAGACCGCCGCCTACTCGCTGTCCGGCTGGATGCTCGAATACTTCGCGAACGGCGAGGTCGTGCGGCGCGACGGGAACCGCTCGCGGGTCGCTGCGCCGCACGGGGCGTTTCGGTGCCGCGGGAACGACCGCTGGTGCACGATCGCGTGCCACGACGACGACGATTGGCGACGACTGGCGCGCGCGATCGGGTCGCCGGGGTGGGCTCTCGATCCGCGCTTCGCGACGCTGGAGGGGCGCAAGGCATCGGAAGACGATCTCGAAGCGCTGCTCGCCTCGTGGACCGGCGAGCGCGGCGCCGAAGACGTCGTGTCGACCCTGCAGTCGGCCGGCGTCGAGGCCGGTGTGGTCGAGACGCCGCGCGACCTGAACGCCGATCCGCAGCTCGCCCATCGCGGGCACTTCGTGCCCGTGCAGCATGCGGTTCTCGGGCCGCACACCTGCGAGAGGCTCGGCTACGCGCTGTCCGCGACGCCGGGGGAGATCGAGCGCCAGGGACCGCTGCTCGGCGAGCACGGGACGTACGTCTATCGCGACATCCTGCGATTGTCCGAGCAGGAGGTCGCGGCGCTCCACGGCGAGGGCGTGCTGGGCTGATCTCGACGGGGCACGTAACGGCGGTCTCGGCCCCCGCCTGGCCCTGCGACGACGAATGTCTTGACCGCCGGAGGATCCTCGCGCTCTCTTGGCGGCCCGAGCAGCCCCAGTCATGCCGCAACGCACCCCGAGCAACCTGGTCGGATGGCGAGCCGAGCCGCTCACGGCGTCCTCGTCTGCCGATCCGCGCGCGGAGCGGGCGTTCGTCGGGCGACGCGAGGAGCTCGCTCGATTGCGCGGCGGCATCGAGGTCGCCGCTCGAGGGCGCGGGTCTTGCGCGCTGATCACCGGCGAGGCGGGGGTCGGCAAGACCCGGCTCGTTTCCGAGTTCGCCGCCGAAGCGTCGCACGCGGGAATCACCGTCGCATGGGGGCGCTGCTGGGAGGCCGGCGGCGCGCCGTCGTACTGGCCCTGGGTCGAGGTGATCCGCAAGCTCGTCGCTGCGGGAGAGCTGCACGACCTCGGCTCGCACGGGCTGTTTCTCGCCCAGCTCGTGCCCGACCTGGCGGAGCCGCTCGGGGTTGCAGGACAGCCCGCTCCGACGCCGTCCGATCCGGACAGCGCGCGCTTCCTCATGTTCGACGCGATCGGTGCCCTGCTGCGCCGCTCCGTGCGTCGGGCACCGCTGCTCGTCGTCCTCGACGACCTGCACCGTGCCGACCATGCGTCGCTCTTGCTCCTCGCCTTCCTTGCACGACGCTTGACGGACGTCCCGCTGCTGATCGTCGGCACGCTGCGCAATGACGAGGGCGACGTGTCGCCCGCCGCCGTCGAGCCGCTCGCCGATGCCGCTCGCAATGCGACGCGGATCGAGCTGCAGGGCTTGCACGCCAGCGACATCGAGCGCCTGCTCGAGGCGACGCCGGCGGTACCATCGCGCGCCGCGCTGGCGGCACGCATGCACGATGCGACCGCCGGAAACCCCTTCTTCGTCGACGAGATCCTGCGCTCGCTGGCGGGTCGCGCAGCCGGATGGGAGCGTTCGGGAACCGTCGAGCTGCGGACTCCTTCCGGCGTGCGCGATGCGATCCGTCTCAAGCTCGCGTCCATGTCGCCGGCGAGCGTCCATGCGCTCGAGGTCGCCGCGGTCATCGGCCGCGAGTTCGACACCAGCCTCGTCGGACGCGCGCAGCGGCAGAGCGCGAGCGACGTGCTCGCGGCGCTCGTGCACCCCGCCGAGCTCGGCATCGTGGCCGAGGTGCCCGGACGCCCGGGGCGCTTCCAGTTCCGCCATGCGCTCATCCGCGACGCGCTGTACGAGGCGTTGCCGTCGGCGCGGCGCATCGCCCTCCACCAGCAGGTCGGCGAGGCGTTCGAGAGCGTCGCCGACGCGGCCCCGGACCGTCACCTCGGCGAGCTCGCGCACCATTTTCTCGTCGCCGCGGCGCATGGTGACGACCGCTTCGTCAAGCACGCGATGCACGCCGCGCGTCGTGCGCTCGCGCGCATGGCGTTCGAGGAGGCGGTCACGCTCTACCAGCGTACGCTCGACGCGCTGGTGCACGTCGACCCGGACGAGCGGCAGCGCTGCGAGATCCTGCTCGCGCTCGCCGAAGCCGAGGAGTGGGCGAACGACGCCGCCGGCTCGCGTGACTCGTTCGAGCAGGCGGCGGACATCGCACGCCGGCTGGATGCCACCGACCTCTTCGTCCGTGCCGCACTCGGGGTCGGAGCCGTCGCGGCGCGAAAGTTCACGGCGACTTCGCGCTACGAGTCGGCACCGCTTCTGATCCGTGAGGCGCTTCGTCGCCTCGTCGACCACGCTCCGGGAACCGAGGCTCTGCTGCTGAGCCGTCTCGCGCTCCACGACCTGAGCAGCGGAGCGCGCTCGGAGGCGCTGCGCACCAGTGCCGAGGCGGTGGCACTTGCCCGCACTTCGGCCGACCTCGCGACCTTGAGCGAGGTCTTGATCGTTCGGAACGGCGTCCTGTTCGGGCCGGATCACATCGCCGAGCGGCTCGCGATCGCCGACGAGGTCATCGCGCTCGGCAACCAGCTGCTGCGCAACGACCTCGTCATGCGCGGTCACGCACTTCGGTTCACCGTGCGCTTCGAGAGCTGCGACATTCGTGGAGCGGATCACGACTTGGAGCAGCATCAGATTCTCGCGGAGCGGTCGTCGGACCCCTTCGACTGCTGGGCGAACCTCGTGTGGCGAGGCGCTCGAGTTCTACTCGAGGGTCGCTTCTCGGAGGCGCAGCAACTCGCCGAGCGTGCGATGAGCCTCGTCGTCAATGTGCCCGGCCTGCACGGTGCAGAGGTGAACGGTCCCGCTGCATTCGCTGGACAGATCCTCCTCATTGCGGACACCGCCACCAGGGAGTTGCCGTGTCAAGCAGTGGCGACGGACTACACCGACAAGTTTCCCGAGGCGTCGGCCTGGCGCGTCGTGGAGCTTCTGCTCCAGCTTCGAGCGAAGGACTTGACGGCGTTGCCGATCACGATCGATCGCCTCGCCGCGAACGATTTCCAGGACTTCGAGCGCAACGGGCAGTGGCTCTGCTCGATGTCGCTCCTGGCCGAGGCAGTCGCCTTCATCGGGGATCGCACCCGGGCCTCGATGCTGTACTCGCTGCTCCTTCCCTACGAGGGTCTCCAGGGGACGGCGAGCATCGTCGCGTCGTTCGGCCCCGTCTCTCGCTACCTCGGCCTCCTCGCGGCGACGCTCGACCAGTGGGAGACCGCCGAGGAGTATTTCGCGTCGGCAATCAGCTCCTCGTGCTCCATGGGTGCGTCTCCCCACCTCGCGAAGACGTACTTCGATGATGGCCGATTGCTCGCAGCTCGAGGGGATGCCGCCGCGATCGCCCGCGGTATCGATCTCCTCGAGACGGCGCGGCAACTTCGTCGACCGCGTCATCGACTCCAAGGCGCGGCACGCGTACGAGGCGCGGCTCGACGAGCTCGAGGACGAGCTGTCGCGCGCCGAGGCGTACGGCGACCCCGAGCGCGTTCTCGAGCTGCGTGACGAGCGTGCGCAGGTCGAGCGCGAGGTCGCTCGCGGCGTCGGGCTCGGGGGGCGCAACCGTGCGGTGTCCGACGTCGAGCGTGCCCGGATCAGCGTCACGCGGGCGATCCGGATCGGTATCGCCCGCCTCGCCGAGGGCGCGCCAGACGCGGCGACGGTGCTCGCGCGACGGATCCGCACGGGCACCTACTGCTGCTACTCCACCGCGGACGACGCCCCGGCCTCCGCGCGGCCCGATCTCGGCGCAGTTCTCGACCGCGCCGAGCCACCGGCGCCGAAAGGAGAAACCGACGTGCGGCGGCAGCCCTGGAGCGTCACACCCGCGGCAGAAGCACCAGAGCCCGCCCCTGCCCGCGCAGCTCGACGATCACCAGCAGATCCCCGCTGTCGTTGATGTCGGCGAGCGTCTCGATGCCGGAGATCGTACCGGCGCTGAACTTGACGCCTGTCCGCAGCACGGTCTCGAGCCCGGCGCCGCGGTCGACGAGCAGACGAGTCTCCTCGGTGTTCTGCGTCCCGTTGTCGACGAAGCCGACGCGCGCGGTGAACGCGACGTCACCGACGTGGTTCGCGCGGATCGACTCGATCTCGAGCAGCTTGTAGCTGTTGCCCATGTCGTCCTCGCCGAACGTGCCCATGCCCTCGTAGGCGATCTCGCGGGTCACGCCGTTCGACCACTGGCGCAGGCTGATCGGGCCGGTCGACTGGTCGCGGTCGTTGAAGTTGATCTGGAACGTCACCTGCCCGCGATCATCGACCGCGATGCCGCGGACGTCCACCACGAACTTCGAGCCGGCGGGCTCGCCGAGCTGCGCGATGCTCTGGAAGCCGCCGCCGGAGTAGAGCAGCAGGCGCTCCTGGTCGCGCTCGCCGTTGTCGTCGGTGTCGAAGCCGGCGTCGAAGATGACGTCGCCGTTGGTGGCGATCGAGCGCGCCGTCGCGGACACGAGCTTGCCGTAGCCCGGAAGCACGGCTTGACGCTCGACGATGCTGTCGAAGAGACCGTTGCGCACGATGCCGATCAGCGGGTTGCGGCCGCTCGCCGGCAGGCCGACCAGCAAGTCGCCGGCGGTGTTGTACTCGAGGCCGACCGCGGTGGGCCGCTGCCTGGTGAGGGCGTTCGGCAGACCGACCTGCACGAGGTTGTCCGGAGTCCCCGTCAAGAGCGTCAAATCACACGTGAAGCGATCGGTTCCGGACGACGAGTCGACGTCGCAGGCGTTGCCGTAGGTGAAGGCCACGCGGCCGTCGGGACCGAGGCGGAGCTCGCCGAGCTTCTCGAAGCCGGTCGGCGTCGTGGGCGCCGCCGCACCGGCGAGACGCAGCGTCTGCCCGCCGTCATAGTAGAAGACGGTCTCTGCCTTGATGCGGTTGCCGCCCTCCTTGAAGACTGCCTCGCCCGTGGTCGAGACGAGCAGCTGGGCCACGTCGGTCATCGCGAGCCCGGCTGCGAGCGGCGAGCCTTGATCGAGGACCAGGTCGAACTGGCCGCTCGGACGACGGCGGTAGACGCCGTTGATCGCCGGCGTCCCGGCCTGGGACGCGATCGCGACCACCGTGCCGTCGTTCGCCATGCGCGCGCTCTCGACGGAGTTCACGACGAGTCCACCCGGCATCTCGTCACCGCGACGCATGAGGAGCTGGATGCCTTCCGGCGTCTTCGGCGTGTCGGTGCCGCTGCCGCCGCCGCCACCACAGGCCGCCAGCGACAGGACCGCGCACGCGACGAGCCCGCGACCGAGGTACGCGCGCAGCGGCTGGCGATCGAGCGTCGCGCAACGCAGGCGGCGACCGGGAATCGTACGCAGCAGGGAACCGTTCAGCATGGGGGTCTCGCTCCGGTGGTGACGATCATCGGGACGCCGCCGGCGTCCCGTCGCAAGCCCGCGAGGAGAGGAAGATTTCCTGGGTCGGGTCGGGCTTCCGGCCGGCGGGCGCCGGCGCGGATGGAATCGGGGAAGGTCCGATCATACGAACCGGCCGCGGACGGGGGCAAGCCCAAAAGGGTCGCCGAGCCGATCGGCAGAACGACTGCCGGCGGTCGTCATCCCCGGGCCTCACCACCGATCGGCTTGGACGCCGCGGTCGGGGCGGTAGGACGCCGCAACCTCGGCGTTCCCGGCGTGCGCCGATGGATTAGCCCAGGCGGGCGAGCAGCTCGGCCGGCGACTCGGGCACGCGGTGGCCGTCGCGCTCGATGCGCTCGGACGCGACGAAGTCGTAGCGCTGCCAGTAGATCACGCGCGCCTTGGGCCGCGACGGCTCGTTCTTCGGCCGGTCGTAGATCCAGCGCTCGTTGTACTGGAAGCCCGCCTCGTGCTGCTGGCGCGGCTCGTTGACGCTACCGATGGTCTCGCTCGGCGTGCCGAAGAGGCGCACGATGTCGTTGCGGGTGAGGCGGCGCTCGTCGGTGACGGCACTGGCGGGTGCGACGGACATGGCGGGTCAGACCTCGAAGGACGTCCCGGCGAGCGGGCAGCCCTTGTGCTCGATGTGCGCCTCGAACTCGGGCCGGAAGCGGCGCACGAAGTAGCCCGTGCCCCACGCGGCGGCATCGGAGAGGGCGCAGATCGTGTGCGCCTCCATGTACTTGGTCACGTCCTCGATGACGTCGAGATCGCGCAAGGTTCCCGTTCCGCGCTCGATGCCCTGCATCAGCTTGTGCAGCCAGCCCGTGCCCTCGCGGCACTGCGTGCACTGGCCGCACGACTCGTGGCGGAAGAAGCGCGCGATCACCAGCGCCGCGCGCACCAGGCACACGGTGTCGTCCATGACGATGACGGCACCGGTTCCCAGCAGCGTACCGTTCTTCTGCAGGGTGTCGTGGTCCATCGTCACCTGCATCGCGGTCTCGGCGGTGAGGACGGGCATCGACACGCCGCCGGGGATGACGGCCTTCAGCGTGCGTCCGGGGCGGAGTCCGCCCGCGTGCTCGAAGATGATCTCGCGCAGCGGCGTGCCGAGCGGCAGCTCGTACGGACCGGGCTTCATCACGCAGCCGCTGACCCCGAAGATCGTGTTGCCGGTGCTCTTCTCGGTGCCGATCGACTTGTAGCCGTCGACGCCGGCGCGCAGCACGTACGGCACCTGCGTCATCGTCTCGATGTTGTTGATGATCGTCGGCTGCTTCCACAGGCCGGCGACGGCAGGGAACGGCGGACGCTTGCGCGGCTGGCCCTTCCTGCCCTCGAGCGACTCCATGAGGCCGGTCTCCTCGCCGCAGATGTACGCGCCCGCGCCGCGGTGCACGTAGATCTCGAAGTCGAGTCCGGAGCCGAGGATGTTCTTGCCGAGGTAGCCCGCTTCCTTCGCCTCGGCGATCGCCGCGCGCAGGTTGTCGAAGCCGGTGCGGTACTCGCCGCGCAGGTACACGTACGCGGCGTCGATCGTGTTCGCGCGCGCCGCGATCAGGAGTCCCTCGATCAGCTGGTGCGGGTTGCGCTCGATGATCTGGCGATCCTTGTACGTCCCCGGCTCGCTCTCGTCGCCGTTGCAGGCGATGTAGCGCGGACGGCGGCCGTCGTTGGGCAGGAACGACCACTTGATGCCGGCCGCGAAGCCCGCGCCGCCGCGCCCGCGGAGCCCGGATGCCTTGACGGCGGTGCCGATGTCCTCGGGCTTCATCTCGCGCAGCGCCTGCTCGGCCGCGGCGTAGCCGCCGTTCTTCTTGTAGTCGGCGAGCTTCGACCAGTTCTGGCCGTCGGGCGGCAGGAGGTAACGAACGACGGCGGCCATCAGCGCTTGCCCTCCCCGAGGCGACTTCTGAGCTTGTCGAGGATGCCGGGCACGTCGTCCGGCTTCAGGTTCTCGAGGAACGGCTCGTTGTTCACCTGCAGCATCGGCGCCGTGCCGCAGGATCCGAGGCACTCGACCTCGGCGATCGAGAACACGCCGTCTTCCGTCACCTCGCCCGAGCGGATGTCGAGCTTTTCCTCGAAAGCACGGATCAGCGGACGCGCGCCCGCGAGGCAGCACGACAGGTTCGCGCAGACTTGAATGTGAAACTTGCCGACCGGCTCGTCGTGGAAGAGCGAGTAGAAGGAGATCACCTCCTCCACGTCGATCTGGTGGATCTCGAGCAGCTCGGCGACCTCTTTCGACGCACCGGGCGGGATCCAGCCGTCGTGCTCGGCCTGGATGAAGTGCAGCGCGGTGAGGAGCACCGCGCGCTTCTCCGGATACTTCGGGAACTCGTCGGCGATCCGCTGCTTCAGCTCTTCCGAAAGAACACCCATCACGTCACCGATCGCACTCGCCGCCGATCATGTTGATCATGTCGAAGGTCGGGATCACGTCGGCCAGCATCTGCCCCTGGATCATGGGCGTGAGGGCCGCCGTGTTGGAGAAGCTGGGAGAGCGCGCGCGCAGCTTGTACGGGCTGCCGCTGCCGTCGCTCACGACGTAGAAGCCGAGCTCGCCGTTGCCGCCCTCGACCGCCTGATAGACCTCGCCGACGGGCGGCTTCGGTCCTTCGGTCACGAGCTTGAACTGCGCGATGAGCTCTTCCATCTTGTTGTAGACGCGGCCCTTGCCCGCGAGGCGGACGTGCGGGTCGTTCAGGTCGACCGGCCCGTCGGGCAGCTGCTCGACGCACTGCTGGATGATCCGCGTGCTCTGGTTGAGCTCGTTGATGCGGATCAGGAAGCGGTCCATGTTGTCGCCGCGCTCGCCGATCGGCACGTCCCAGTCGATCTTGTCGTAAACCAGGTACGGCTGCGCGCGGCGCACGTCGTAGGGAACGCCGGCGGCGCGGAGCAGCGGACCGGTCACGCCGAGCGCGATCAGCTGCTCCTTCGGCAGCAGACCGGTGTTCTCCATGCGCTCGATGAAGATCGGGTTCGAGAGCAGGAGGTCCTCGAAGTCCTTCCGCAGCTTCGCGATCTGCGCGAGCTTCTCGTCGACGAACGCCTTGAACTCCGGGCCGACGTCGGCCGAGATGCCGCCGATGCGCACGTAGTTGCACGTGACGCGCGCGCCGCACATCTCGTCGTGGATGTCCCACACCAGCTCGCGCGCTTCGACGCCGTAGAGGAACGCCGTGAACGCGCCGAGCTCGAGCGCGCACGCGCCGAGGCACGTGAAGTGGTCGGACATGCGCGACACTTCGCTCGCGATGGTGCGCAGGTACTGACAGCGCGGCGGAACCTCGACGCCGAAGAGCTTCTCCACCGCCAGCGCATAGCCGACGTTGTTGATCATCGGCGAGACGTAGTTCAGGCGGTCGGTGTACGGGAACGCCTGGTAGTACAGGCCGCTCTCGCACTCCTTCTCGAAGCCGCGGTGCAGGTAGCCGACCTCGACCTCGGACCACACGATGCGCTCGCCGTCGAGCTTGAGCTGGATGCGCACGGTGCCGTGCGTCGCCGGATGCGACGGCCCGACCTTCAGCTCCATCGTCTCGAAGTCGAGGTCGAGTGCGTCCTGCTCGGCGGCGCTGCCGTTCTTCGGATCGTCGGCCATTGCTTCCTCGGACCTCAGATCGTGAGGTCGTCGTTCTCGGGAATCTTGTGCACGGCACCCGGTCCGATCAGCGGCTGGCGCTTCTCCTTCGGGTAGTCCTTGCGCAGCGGATGGCCCTCGAACTCCTCGTAGAGGTAGATGCGCTTCAGGTTCGGGTGGCCCTCGAACTTGACGCCGTACATGTCCCACGTCTCGCGCTCGAGCCAGTCGGCGCTGGGCCACAGCGAGGCCACGCTCGGGATCTTCGGATCACCCTCCTCGAGCGGGACCTTGATGCGCACGCGGTGGTTCTTCGCGAGCGAGTAGAAGTGGTAGACCACCTCGAAGCGCGGCACGCGACCGATGTAGTCGACCGCCGTCACGTCCATCAAAAAGTCGAATGCGAGCTCGGGATCGTCGCGCAGCAGCTTGCACACGTCGATCAGCGCGCCACGATCGACGATCGCCGTCGCGTCGCCGCGAAACTCGTGCGTCGAGAGGATCTTGTCGCCGAATCCGTCGACGAGACGCTTCAGGATCGGGCTCGCGGGTCCGCTCGGAGCGGGCGCCTCGGCGGCCTCGGCCGGCTTCTGCTCTTCCGCCACCGTCGTCCTCTCAGCGCTGGTAGCCGCGACGCACGTAGTCGAGGCGCCGCGGCAGCTCGTCGACCGGCGTCAGCAGGTCGGTCTTGTGCCAGATCGTTCCCGCGCGCGTGAACGCGGCGATCTCGATCCGGCTGCTCATGACGATCGCCTCTTCCGGGCAGGCTTCCTCGCAGAGACCGCAGTACATGCAGCGGCCCATGTCGATGTCGAAGACCTTCGGGTAGCGCTCGATCGCGTCCTCGGTCTCGCCCGGCTCGATGTGGATGCAGTCGACCGGGCACGCCCACTCGCAGAGCCCGCAAGCGACGCAGCGTTCCTTCCCGCTGTCCATCTGCACGAGCACCGGCATGCCGCGGAACGAGGGCGGCTTGGCGATGTCCTGCTCGGGGAACATGACGGTGAACACCTGCGGCTTGCCGACGATCCAGCCGAACAGATTCTTGAAGAAGTGGCGTCCCGTGACGGTGAGCCCCTTGAGCATCGCGTTGATGCCCATGAAGCCGCCCGCCTTCTTCAGCGAGACGCGATCGATCTTGATGACGCCTACCGCCATGGGCGCTACGCCTGTGCCGGCGCCGCGGCTTCAGCCGCGCCCGCCGCTCCCGGCTCCTGCAGCGCGAGACCCGCGCTGCCGAGCGTGTCGAAGCCGATGCTCGCGAATGCGGGCACGCCTGCGGCGATCTCGCGCAGCGTCGCCGCCGCGTCGTACGCAGCCGGCGCGCTGCCGCGCGCGAACAGCGCCGCGAGGCGTGCGAACAGAGCGCCTTCGGGCTGGAGATCCGCGTGCGGCTCCATCGCCTGGCGGACCCGCTGCACGCGACCCGCATGATTGGTGAACGATCCGTCCTTCTCTGCCCACACGAGGCCGGGCAGGACGATCGTCGCGGCGTCGGTCAGCGGAGAGCGATTCGCGTCGACGACGATCAGCGCGTCGAGCTTCGCGACCGCGTCCTTGATGCCGGTCTCGCCGAGCACGCGCGCCGCGTCGGCGCTGCCGACGATCAGCAGCACGCGCAGCTCGCCGCTCTTCGCCCCCTCGAGGATCGCCTGCGCGTCCTTGCCGCCGTCGCCCGGCTTGACGCCGAGAGCGCGTGCGCCGGCCGCGTTGGCGGCCTTCTCGGGCTTGATCAGGAAGTCGTCCGCCGGTCCGACCGGAACGATCATGTCGAAGTTCGGCGTGCCGAGGGCGTTCACGAGCTGCACGAGCCGGAACAGGTCCTCGTTGGTCAGGTGCGGCGAGCCGAGGACGCCGATCGCGCCGCCGCCGTGCACCGACACCGCGCCACGCAGCTTCTCGGCCGCGGCCTCGAGCGCCGCGTCGAGCGTCGTCGCGTACTTGACGTCGGCGCCCGCGCCGTTGCCGGACGCCGGCGCGGCATGCGCATCGTCACGGATCAGCGGCGTGCGGACGCGCGTCTCGTCCTGCGCGAAGTGGTAGTTCAGGCGCCCGTGGTCGCACATCCAGGTGTCGTTCACCTCGTCGTTGCGACGGGGGACCATGCGCTGGATCTCGTTGTTGTAGATGCCGAGCTTGACGTTGCAGCCGTTCGAGCAGCTCGGGCAGACGCTCTCGTGCTCCTGCAGGAACCACACGCGGCGCTTGTGGTGGAAGTCGCGCGACAGCAGCGCGCCGACCGGGCAGATGTCCGCAGTGTTGATCGAGTAGTCGTTGTTCAGCGGACGCTCGGAGGTCGTGCCGATGCGCGACTTGTCGCCGATGCCGAACACGCGAAGCTCGTCGGTCTTGCTGATCTCCTTCGTGAAGCGCACGCAGCGCCGGCAGAGGATGCAGCGCTCCTGGTCGAAGATCACGCGCTCGCCGATCGGGTGGCGCTTCAGGCCCTTCCTGCGCGGGCTCGACGTGCGCGACTCCTGGCTGCCGTAGCCGAACGAGTAATCCTGCAGGTAGCACTCGCCCGCCTGGTCGCAGATCGGACAGTCGAGCGGGTGGTTGATGAGCAGGAGCTCCATCACGCCCTTGCGGGCGAACGCCACCTCGTCGCAGGTGGTGTCGACCACCATGCCGTCGGTCACCGGCGTGTTGCACGCGATCGCGAGCTTCGGCGCCTTCTCGATCTTGACCTGGCACATCCGGCAGCTTCCGTCGATCGAAAGCTTCGGGTGGTAGCAGTAGTGCGGGATCTCGATGCCGTTGTCGAGCGCGACCTGCAGCAGCGGGTGCCCGGCCTCGGCCGTGATCTCGCGGCCGTCGATGACGACCTTGACCGGCTTCTTGAACCGGCCGTTCATCGTGGATGGCGCGCTTGCGGCGGTCTCGTCGCTCATTCGTGGATCCGCACGGTGCCGGGAACGAGCTTCGCGGGCTCGCCCTTCTGGAAGTCGAGCGCCTTCTGCTTGCCGTGGATGTTCTCCACGGGGCGTCCGGGGCGCTCGCGCGTGATGCGCTCCTGCAGCTTCAGGAGCCCGTCGATGACGGCCTCGGGACGCGGCGGGCAGCCGGGCACGTAGATGTCGACCGGAATGATGGTGTCGATGCCCTGCACCACCGCGTAGTTGTTGTACGGCCCGCCGGTGTTCGTGCAGTTGCCGAACGACAGCACCCACTTCGGCTCCGCCATCTGCTCCCAGATGCGGCGCAGGATCGGCGCTTGACGGTGGGTGATCGTGCCGACCACGAGCATGAGGTCCGACTGGCGGGGCGTGAAGCGCGGCAAGGTCATGCCGAAGCGGTCGGTGTCGAAGCGCGGGCCGGTCACCGACATGTACTCCATGCCGCAGCACGCGGTGACGAACGGGTACTGGAAGAATGCGAACTTGCGCGCCCAGGCGAGCGCGTCCTCGTAGCGCGAGGTGAAGAACGAGTCGCGCTGATCGTGGCTGCCGGGGCGCCCGTCCTGGTGCAGGAACTGCTCTTTCTCCGTCATCGCCATCGCTTCCTCGTGTCGGCGTAACCTAGCGACGCGCCTTCCCCTCTGCCACCTGCTGGGGCATCAACGAGGTGCACGTTGTGCATTAGGGCGCGCCCCACGGAGTCCTCTCGTGCACGATGTGGCCGGCGCCGCCGGCGCCCTTCGCCGGATCGCGATCGGCCGGGCAATCGAAGATGCACGGCAGCCCATCGACGCAGTTCTGGCAGCAGAAGACGATGCTGCCGCGCCGCACGCCGCGGTCGACGGCGATCGGGCAGCCGCACTTCGGACAGGTCAGATTGGCCATGGATCCTTTCCTGAGAGGCTTCGCCGCGACCGTTGGATCAGCTCTCGGGCTCGTCCGCCGTGTCCTGATCGGACGGGCCAGCCTCGACGGAACCGTGTGCCGGCGCGGGAAAATTGACCAATACCACACGTCGATGATCCTGCACGAGGATGCGCGGATCAGGCTCGAGAAGCGCCGTCAGCTCGGGGATCCACTTCGCCTCGGTCGCGACGAAGACGCGCTTCGAGCCCCACACGGCCTTCAAGCGCTCGGGATCGTCCCAGAACCAGTCGTCGTGGTCGGGTGCCGTGCGCGCACCTTCCTTGATCTCGCCGTACGCGTCGTACTGCACGATCCGTTGCCCGGTGTAGAAGGCGAGGCTCTGCATGAGGCGCTTGTACGACACGATCACGTCGCCGGCCTGGTGGAGGTCGTTGATCGCGAAGGCGAGCTCCCGGGCGGTCTTGGTCACGGCGCGCCCCTGCGTCGCGCACAGCAGGACCGCAGCCATCCCCGCGACGAACACGCCGACCGCGGCCGCGGGCCGGCCGCGGTCCTCCCAGCGGGTCCAGCGGGCGACCAGCACCGTGGCCAGCAGGCTCAGCGCGACCGACGCCGTGGCACCGGCGATCTGGATCACGTCGGGGACGTCCTGGTGCAGCCAGGCCGCCAGCCGGACGTGAAGCGGCCACGCGAGCAGCGCCGCGACCGCGAGGAGCGCGCCGAGCGTCGCGAAGAATGCGTTCAGCGTCCGCAGAACGATCCCGACCAGCCGCGGCTCGACGAACGCACGGTCGAGCCAGGCCGCGATCAGCAGCGCGAGCGGTGGCATCGCCGGCAGCACGTAGCTGCCGAGCTTCGAGGTCGCGGCGCTGAAGAAGAGGAACACGATCCCGAACCAGAGCAGGCAGAACGCCCGGACCTCGGCTGGGATCTCCCTGAACGCCTGCCGTCCGTCGCGCGTCGCGGCGAGCAGTAGGGCGACGAGCGTCCACGGCGCGGGCCCGAGGAGAACGACCGGGACGTAGTAGAACGGGCCTTCCGGGTGCCCGACGCGCACCCCGGCGTTGCCGGCGAAGCGCTGGAAGTGCTCGCGCACGAAGAAGAAGTGCAGGAAGTCCGGGTTGCGCTGCGAAACCAGCACGAACCACGGCACGGTGACGACCAGGAACACCAGGATCACCCGCCAGCCGAGCAGCGCCCGCACGGTCGGGACGTCGCGCCGCCAGAGCAGGAACGCGAGCGCGATCCCGCCCGGCAGGACGATCGCGATCAGCCCCTTCGCGAGCATGCCGAGCGCGACGGAGAAACCGACCAGCAGCGCCCAGCCGTGCTTCCGCTCCGCACGGTGTGCCGCGTAGACGCCGAGCATCGTCGCGCTCATGCAGGCGGTGAGCAGCATGTCGATCAGCAGCGCCTGCGACAGCGCGAAGAAGAGCGGCTTGGTTGCGAGGATCCCTGCGCCGAGCCAGGCCGCACGACGTCCGCACAAGCGCAGGGCGAGCACGAAGGTCAGCAGGACCGTGGCGATGCCCGACACTGCCGGCACGATGCGCGCCGCAGCCTCCGTCTGACCGAACGTCTCGAAGCACGCAGCGGTCAGCCAGTAGAGCAGCGGCGGCTTCTCGAAGTAATTGACGTGGAAGAGCTTCGGCGTGACCCAGTCGCCGCGCTCGATCATCTCGCGCGGGATCTCGGCGTAGCGCCCCTCGTCCGGATCCTGCAGCACCCAGCCGCCGATGCGCGACAGGTAGAGCGTCAGCAGCAGCACGAGCGCCAGCAGCGCGCCGGCGCGCGCCCGCGTCACGACGCCACCTGGCAGGCGACCGTGCCGCCGCGACCCGGCAGCGTGCCGGGTCGCACGGTCGCGACCGGCAAGTCGTCGGTGTCGGGCAGCTCGGCCGCGATCTCGCCGAGCGTGCGCACGGGCAGGAGGTCCTTGACGCGAGACAGCAGCAGGTCGAGCTGCTCGAGGTAGGGTCCGCCTTCGACCTCGGTGTGGATGGTGTGCACGTTGAGCTCCTCGGGGACGATCCAGGTCTGGTAGGCGCGCGCCAGCTCCGCCGGCGTGCGCCCCGCCGCGCCGATCACCTCGTCGAGCGTCGGCAGCGTGGTCGGAATCTCGGGGATCGACGACGTGTAGCCGTCCGCGGTCGGGCGATAGGGCCGCGTGCCGCGCGTGTCGCTGCGGTAGCGGTAGCCGAGCTCGTCGACCACACGCAGGCTGTTGCCGGTGCACTGCCAGCCCGGTGCCGCGAAGCCCGCGGGGCGGCGTCCGACGACCGACGTGAAGAGATCGGTCGCGGGGCCGAGCTGCGCGCGCACCTCGTCGAGCGTCAAGCGCGCGAGCGCGTCGTGCCAGCGCACGTGGTCGAATCCGTGCACGCCGACCTCGTGTCCGGCGGCATCGATGTCGCGCAGCCGCTCCGGCTGCGACGCGACGATCGCCACCGACGGCAGCAGCGTGCCGCGCAGCATGGTCGACAGCGGGTACAGGCTGGGCGCCCGGCTGCGCAGCATCTTCGCCAGGAAGCCCGGCTGGCGGAACGCGCGCGCGACGGCACGTCCGGTCCGGTCCGGACCCATCGCGACGAACCAGCTCGCGCGCACGCCGTGCCGCGCGAACAGCTCGAGCAGGCGCGGCGCACCGTCGCGCAAGCCGACGTGCGTGTCCACGTCGACCTTGAGGACGAACCCCGGGCTCACTGCTGCTGGGTGCGGAACCAGTCGATGGTCTTCGCGAGGCCCTCGCGCAGCGGGACCTCGGCCGTCACGCCGAGCACCTTGCGCATCTTGCTCGCGTCAGGAACGCGGCGCGCGATGTCCTCGTAGCTCGTGCCGTAGACCTGCTCCTTGGTCACGAACTCGATCGTGCTCTTGCTGCCGGACACCTCGATCATCAGCTTCGCGAGCTCGAGGATCGAGGTCTCGACGTCGGTGCCGATGTTGAACACCTCGCCGTCGGTGCCCTCGTTCATCCCGGCGGCGATGGTCGCCTGCACGGCGTCGTCGATGTACGTGAAGCAGCGCGTCTGCTTGCCGTCGCCGATCACGGTGAGCGGCTCGTTGCGCAGCAGCTGGCCCATGAAGATCGTGATGATGCGGCCGACGTCGATCTTGTCGAGGCGCGGGCCGTACACGTTGAAGTAGCGCGTGATGGTCACCGGCAGGCCGAGCTTGTGGTAGGCGAAGCAGAAGTGCTCGCCGACGGCCTTCGAGGTCGAGTAGCACCAGCGGTCGATCTTCGTGGAGCCGAGCACGCGGTCGTCGTCCTCGGACCACGGCAGCTTCGGATTGCGGCCGTAGACCTCGGACGTCGAGCTGAACACGACTTTGCGGCCGTACTTGAACGCGACCTTGAGCACGTTCTGCGTGCCGTTCACGTTGACGTTCAGGACCTCGTAGGGATCGCCGACGTAGTGCTCGACGCCGACCACTGCCGCGAGGTGGTAGACCAGGTCGACCTGCGCGACCAGCGAGTCGAGGATGTCGAGCGCCATGACGCTGTCGCGCACGACGCGGAAGCGCGGGTGGCCGAGCAGGTGGCGAACCTTGGACGTTCCGCCGGGCTCGAGAATGAACACCTCGTCGCCGCGCACGAGCAGCGCTTCCGCGAGATGCGATCCGACGAATCCGCCTCCTCCGGTGATCAGCACCTTCACGTCGTCACTCTCCTTGCGTTCGCGTACCGCTCGCGCGGTCAGTCCTTCTTCGTCTGCGTAGCGAACCGCGCGCCCGGCGCGAGCCCGGCGGCGCGCGCCCACGTCGTTCCGGCCACGGCCTCGCCGCCGTCCCAGGCGATGCTGGCGATCTCGATCAGGCCCTCGCCGGTCGCGACCAGCAGCGCGTCGCCGCCGCGGTCGTCCGCGACGACCGTGCCCGGCGCCGCTCCGGAGCGCGTGGCCGGCCGCGTCTCGGCCCACCACACGAGCACCTTCCGACCGTCGAGCGTCGTGCAGGCCCCCGGCCAGGGATCGGTCACGGCGCGCACCAGGTTGCGGATCGACTCTGCGGGGCGCGTCCAGTCGATCTCGCCGTCGGCGGGCTTTCGTCCGCCGAAGTACGACGATCGAGTGTGGTCCTGCGGCATGCGCGGTGCCGTGCCGTCGATCAGCTTCGGGTAGACCTCGCGCAGCAGGAGGCGCGATTCGGCGGCGAGCTTGCGCGTCAAGCTGAGCGCGGTGTCGTCGCGCGCGATCGCGATGCGACGCTGTGCGACGATCGCACCGTGGTCGGGCTTCTCGTCCATCTCGTGGAGCGTGATCCCGGTCTCGCTCTCGCCGTTGACGAGCACCCAGTTGACCGGTGCGCGCCCGCGATACCGCGGCAGGCACGAGCCGTGCAGGTTCAATGCGCCCCGCGACGGCAGCGCCAGCACGCGCGTCTTCATCATCAGCCGGTAGTAGAACGAGAACAGGAAGTCCGGCTTCACGGCGGCGATGGTCGCGACGCTGTCGTCGGTGTTGATGTCGTCCGGAGTCACGACCGGTAGGCCGGCCGAGCGCGCGAGCGCTGCGACGGAGTGAAACCAGATCTTCTCCCCCGGCGCGTCTTCGTGCGTCACCACGAGGCCCACGTCGGCCCCCAGGTCGAGGAGCTCGGCGAGGGCCTCGTGGCCCACCTCGCCGTACGCGCAGACGACGTGCGGCACGAAGTGCTCAGCGCGTCTCTTGCGGCGGCGTCATCGATTGCGCCACCACCTCGCGGATCCGGTACACCGGCCGACGCCGCACCTCGGCGTAGATCCGCCCGACGTACTCGCCGACCAGTCCCACCGCGAGCAGCAGCACGCCGACGAAGGCGAACAGGATCGCGAACAGCGTGAACACACCCTCGCTCTCCGGACCGACGATGAAGCGCCGCACCATCAGGAACGCGGCGAAGGCGATGCCGGAGAGCGCGACCAGCACGCCCGTCAAGCTCACCATCTGGATCGGCAGCAGCGAGAAGCCGGTGATCAGGTCGAAGCCCAGACGCATCAGCTTGAGCGGCGAATACTTCGACTCCCCGCGACCGCGCTCCTCGTGCGCGACGTGGATCTCGACCGGGTCGCGCGCGATCATCATCGCAAGAGCCGGGATGAACATCGACTGCTCGGCGAGCTCGATGATCTCGTCGGTGACCTCGCGCGAGTAGCCGCGCAGCATGCAGCCGTAGTCGCTCATGCCGACGCCCATGCTGACCGTCGTGACGGTGTTGACCATCGCCGAGACCTGCTTGCGCAGCCACGGATCCTGCCGGTTTTCCCGTACGGACCCGACGACGTCGTGGCCGCTTCTCAGCTCGGCGAGGATGCGCGGGATCTCGCTCGGCGGGTTCTGCAGATCCGCATCGAGCGTGACGATGTAACGTCCCCGCGCGATCGAGAAGCCCGCGAGCACCGCCGGGTGCTGTCCGAAGTTTCGCGCGAGCTCGACCGCGACGACCTCGGAGTGCTCGGCCGCGAGCTCGTGCAGGATCTCGCGTGAGCGGTCGCGCGAGCCGTCGTTCACCAGCACGATCTCCCAGCTCTCGCCATCGAGCGCGGCCGCGACCGCATCGTACAGCTCGTGCAGCGTCGCTTCCTCGTTGAAGACCGGCACGACGATGGAGATCTCGGGCGCTGCACCGCGCAGGAACGGGCGCGGCCCCGGCGCGCCGACGGAGTACGGGCTCACGCCGCTCCTCCACCCGCACGACGGGACGCCGCCGACGCGCTGCCGCGCGTATGGCGACGCACGACGCCCGCGAGCGCATCGACCACCGTCGCCACGTCGGCATCGGTCATGTCCGGATAGAGCGGCAGCGACAGGATGCGCTGGAAGGCGTCGGTCGCGACCGCGAGCTTGGACGGATCGTCGACCATCGGACGGTAGAGCGTCTGCAGGTGCAGCGGCACGAAGTGCAGCCCCGGCGCCACACCCTTCTCTTTCAGCTCGGAGATCACCTGGTCGCGGGTCGCCGTGAGCGCCTCCAGCTCGAGCTGCACGACCATCAGGTGCCACGCGTTGACGTGCGGATAGGAGGCGCGTTCGAGCGGCGTGACGTGCGGCACGTCCGCGAGCTGCGCGAGGTACTGGTCCGCGAGCTGCGCGCGGCGCGCGTTCATCTCGCCGAGACGCGCGAGCTGGTGCAGCCCGATCGCCGCCTGCAGGTCGGTGAAGTTGTACTTGAAGCCAGCCTCGACGACGTCGTAGGCGCCGGCACCGCGCCCGCCGAAGCGGCTCTCCGCGTTCTGATCGATGCCGTGGAAGCGCAGCCGCTGCGCGCGCGCCGCGATCGCGTCGGAATCGGTCACCAGCGCGCCGCCCTCGCCCGTGGTGAGATTCTTCGCGGGGTGGAAGCTGAACATCGTCGCGTCGCCGAAGGTTCCGATCGGCTTGCCGCGGAACGACGCGCCGAGCGCGTGCGCCGCGTCCTCGATGAGCAGCAGACCGTGCTCCTTCGCGAGCGTTGCCAGCGCATCCTCGTCGCAGGGCTGGCCGGCAAAGTGGACCGGCAGCAGAGCTTTCGTCCGCGGCGTGACCGCCTCGGGGATGCGGCGGCAGTCGATGTTCAGGGTGCCGGGCTCGATGTCGACGAAGACCGGTCGCGCCCCGGCGTGCAGCAGGACGTTCGCCGTCGAGACCCAAGTCATCGGCGTGGTGATGACCTCGTCACCCGGTCCGATCCCGGCCGCGAGCACCGCCAGATGCAGCGCCGCCGTCCCCGACGAGGCGCCGAGCGCATGCTTCACGCCCAGAGAAGCGGCGAGCTCGCGCTCGAACCGCTGCGCGCGGGGACCCGTCGAGAGCCAGCCCGAGCGCAGGCACGCCTCCACCTCGGCGATCTCGGCATCCCCGACGGAAGGGCGCGCGTAAGGAATCATCTCGGGAGATCCCGCTACCAGACGCCGACGCACGGCAGCAAATCGCGCGGGCCTCATCGCGCGCTTCCGGGGAGCGTCGGCGATCGCGAGGAAAAATCCATTCCTTCGCCTTGACGCCATGACGCGCCGTGTTAACTGCCCATCGGGAGGTACGAGACGATGAGCAGCAAGACCGAAACGTCCATGTGGACGCCGCTGCAGGATGCCGTCGCGCAGGCGCGCACCCTGGACAAGCAGGCGCGAAAGATCGCCAAACAGACCGCCGACGAGCTCTACAGCCGCTCCGAGGCTTTGCTGACCCAGGCGCAGAAGCGCTCGGCCAAGACCGTCAAGACGGTGCGCAAGAACGTCGAGGCGGCGCTCGAAACGATCGAGTCGCGGACGGTCCGCTTCTCGGACGTTCCGGACTGGGCGCGAAAGCAGCTGGACGAAGCCCGCAAGCAGCTGGCCGATGCCGAGACGCAGCTCCGCAAGGGCGTCGAGGTGGTCGCGCGCGGCCTGCACATCGCGCTCGACAAGGACGTCGACAGCCTGCGTCGCAAGCTGTCGCACCTCGAGAAGCGGGTGAACGAGCTCGCGGGCGAGAGCAAGGCCGCCTGACGACGAAACGGACGGCGGCGCAGCCCCGGATCGGGTGCGCCGCAGCATTTCCGTGAACGCTAAGCCAGCGTAGAGACTGGCGAATCGAACGATGGGACCGGCTCACCGCCGGTCCCCCGAAGGGAATGCGGCTCAGGCCGCCGCGGAGGCCGACGACCCCTTCTTGTCGGCCTTCTTTTCCTTCTTCTCGGACTTGGTCTCGCTCGAGCTGCTGCTCGAGCCCGAGTCATCGGACTTCGACTCCGAAGCGCCACCGCCGCCACCGCCGTCCTTGCGGCCGTAGTCGGTGATGTACCAGCCGCCGCCCTTCAGGTGGAACGCGGGGTTGGAGATCAGCTTGGTCACCTTCGCCTTGCAGGTCGGACACTTCTTGAGCGGCCCATCGGTGATCTTCTGCATCTGATCGAAGTCGCCACACTTCGGGCAGTTGTATTCGTAGATCGGCATCGTCGAGCACTCCTCCGGACCAGCAGGTCTCGCGGAGCTTTAAGAACACCTAGTTGAATTGTCCACCCAGGATCGCCGATCCGCCGCCGATGCTCGCCGCGAGCTGATAGAGCGTCTTCACCAGGAACACCTGCAGGAAGGTGATCGCCAGCAGGACCACGATCGGCGTGAAGTCGACTCCACCGAAGGCCAGCGGCAGCACCCGCCGTACCCGGTACATGACCGGCTCCGTTGCGGAGCGGAGGAAGCGGACGATCGGGTTGTAGGGGTCGGGGTTGACCCACGACAGCACGGCGCTTGCGATGATGATCCACCAGTAGATGTTCAGCACCGCGTTCACGACGACCGCTGTCGCGACCAGGAAGTTACTCAGGACGAACATCGGGACGCTCCTCTCCGCGCGAGGGACGACCGCCCCTCGACCCGCCGGGCCCTACCCCACGGTGATCCAATCCCCTGCCGGGTCACGAAGAACGTGCCCGGAGTGGGCGCCGGCGATGCGCTAGCCAGCCGACAGCTCCTTCGATCGCCGTGCCGCCGAGTCGATCGCCGCTCCGATCGCACGCGCGAAGCCGCGCGCCTCGAGCGCCTCCAGCCCCGCGAGCGTGGTGCCGCCCGGCGACGTCACCATCGCGCGAAGCTTGTCGGGCGGATCCCCCGACGCGCGCCAGAGCGTGGCCGCCCCGAACAGGGTCTGCTTCACCAGCCGCTCCGCGAGCGCCGGAGCGAGCCCCGCCGACTCGGCTGCCTTCAGCCATGCTTCGGCGAACGCGAACACGAAGCCCGGCCCGCTCCCGCTGACCGCGGTGACCGCGTCGAGCAGCGACTCGTCGTCCACCACCACCGCGTCGCCGATGCTGGTGAAGAGGTCGCGCGCGGCTTCGATGTCGTCCGCGGTCGCGGCCCCGCCACCGACGAGCACGGTGATGCCCTCGCGGACCAGCGCCGGCGTGTTCGGCATCGCCCGCACCAGGCGACAGCTCGCACCGAGCTTGCGGGCGAGGCTCTTCAGCGTGAAGCCCGCAGCGATGGAAACGACGATCTGCTCCGCACGCACGCGACCGGCGAGCTTGTCGAGCACGCTCGCGAGCACCTGCGGCTTCACCGCGAGCACCAGCACGTCGGCCGCGCCCACCACCTCGTCGAGGTTCGTCGCGACGCTACCGCCAGTCTCCTGCGCGAAGCGGTCGCGTGCCGCCGGGTCGGGATCGGTCGCGAGGATGCGCGTCCCCGGCTTGCCGGCCGCGATCCCGCCACCCATCGCACGCGCCATGTTGCCGGCGCCGATGAAGCCGACGCAGCTCACGCGGGAGCTCCCGCCGGGCGCACCCGCGGGCCGAAGATCGCGGTCCCGAGCCGCACCAGAGTGGCGCCTTCGGCGATCGCCTCCGGATAGTCGTCGCTCATGCCCATGGACAGCTCCGTCACGCGCTCGTAGCCCATGCCGCGCAGATCGTCGACCTGCTGGCGGAGCGACGCGAACGTACGGCGTGTGGCGGTGGCGTCGGCGTCGAGCGGGCCGATCGTCATGAGCCCGCGCAGCTCGAAGCCTCGCAGCTCCGCGAGCCTCCGGACGTGAGCGACGACGTCCTCCGGCGCGACGCCGGCCTTCTTCGGGTCGCGCGCCACGTTCACCTGCAGGAGCCCGCTGACGATCTGGGTCGCGCGTCGTACCAGCGCGTCCGCGACCTCGAGGCGGTCGATCGCATGGAACAGATCGAAGCTGCGCACCGCGAGCGCCGCCTTGTTGGTCTGCAGTGGCCCGATGAAGTGCCAGCGCGTCGTGGCCGCGCCGCCGAGCTGCGCGACTTCGGCACGTTTGCGCGCGCCTTCCTGAACGTAGTTCTCGCCGACGTCGGTGGCCCCAGCCGCGATCGCGGCCTGCACCAGAGCCGCGGGATGTCCCTTGGTCACCGCGACCAGGCGACAAGACTCGGGCGAGCGTCCGGCAGCGACGGTACGCGCCGCGACCTCGCCCTGCACGGCGCGCAGACGCAGAGCGACCGCTTCCGCCGGCAGCGGCGACACCGGCTCCGGGATCCCGAGCCGCCGCGCCGACTCCTCGAGGCCTTCGAGCGGCAGCCCGATCACACCGGTCACCGAGCCCTGCACGGACGCGACGAAGCGCGCCGCCCCGCCCTGGATCGCGTAGGCGCCTGCCTTGTCGTGCGGCTCGCCCGTCGCGACGTAGTCGCGGATCTCGCCGTCGGCGAGCTCGCGGAAGCACACCGCGCTGCGCGACACGTCGTGGTGCACGACCTCGCCGCCGCGCGCCCAGGCGAAGCCCGTCAAGACCAGATGCGACGCCGCGGCGAGACGGGCCAGCATGCGGCACGCGTCTGCGTCGTCCACCGGCTTGCCGAAGATGTCGTCGCCCTGCGCGACCACCGTGTCGGCGCCGAGCACCCACGCACCCGGATGCTCGCGACTGAGACGCAGCGCCTTGTCGCGCGCGAGCCGGCGCACGTGCGCCTCGGGATCCTCGTCGCCGAGCCGTCGCTCGTCGATCTCGGCGGGCAGGACGTCGAACGGCCACGTGACGCGCGCGAGGATCTCGCGACGCCGCGGCGACGCCGACGCGAGGATCACCCGCATCGCGCTTCGAGGCTCCGCGCGAGCCGCCCGACGACACCGCCGAAGGCGCCGTTCGAGAGCGCGACCACGACGTCGCCCGGTACCGCCTCGCGCTCGACGAGCTCCACGACGGCGTCGTGCGTCTCGAGCGCACACGCGGCCTGCGCGGTTCGCCCGGCATCGCGCGCGGCTTCCTCGGGTGAGAAGCGCTCGGACTCCGCGAGCTGGCCCTGGTTGTGCACCGGACCGACGATCACGCGATCCGCGCTGCCGAGCGCCGCACCGATCTCGCGCTGGAACGTCCGTCGGCGGCTGGTGTTGGAGCGCGGGTCGAACATCGCCCACAGCCGACGGCCCGGGTAACGGCTCCGCACGGCGGCGATCGTCGCCGCGATCGCCGTCGGATGGTGCGCGAAGTCGTCGATCAGCGTGATCGGCTCGGCAACGAGGATCTGTTGCCGTCGCCGTACGCCGTGGAAGCTCGCCGCGGCGCGGCGGATCGCCTCGGGCTCGACGCCGAGCGCGCGGCAGATCGCCGTCACGCCGAGGACGTTGCGGGCGTTCATCGTGCCGAGCAGCGGCGTCGTGAGCGCGATCTGCTCCCCTGGACCGGCGGCGACGAAGCGCAGCCCTTCGGGCGTGTCCGAGAGCTCGCGCACCGACCAGTCGGCACCGCGCGACGGATCGTCGCTGAACGTGAGGAACGGCTTGCCGGCCCGCTGCGCGACGTCGATTGCGTGCGGGAAGTCCGCGCACACCAGCAGCGGCGCGCCGTCGGGCAGCAGACCGATCAGGCGCTCGAAGCTCTGCTTGACGTGGTCGAGGTCGCGGTAGATGTCGGCGTGGTCGAACTCGACCGCGTTCAGCAACAGCGCCTGCGGGCAGTAGTGGAAGAACTTGGCTTCCTTGTCGAAGTAGGCGGAGTCGTACTCGTCGCCTTCGAGCACGAACTCGCGCCCGCGACCGAGCGCGTAGCTGCGCGGCAGGTCGAGCGGCATGCCGCCGATGAACCAGCCAGGATCGCGTCCCGCTTCGCGAAGGACCGTTGCACAGAACGTCGCGGTAGTGGTCTTGCCGTGCGTCCCCGCGATTACCACCGGCAAGCGCCCGGGCAGGCAGAGCCACTCCAGCGCCTCGGGAAGAGAGATGGTCGGGATGCCCTGCAGGCGCGCCGCGATCGCCTCGGGATTCTTTGCCGGGATCGCGTTGCCCATGACGACGAGGTCCGGGCGCGGCTCGAGGTTCTCCGCCCGATAGCCCTTCACCACCTGAACCCCGAGGCGCGCCAGCTCGTCGCTCGCAGGCGGATAGATCTCGAGATCCGAGCCGCGCACCCGGTGCCCGAGCTCCGTCAGGAGACCGGCCAGTGCCGCCATGCCGACGCCACCGATGGCGGTCATGTGAATCGACCGTTGCGGAGCGATCTTCAACGAGGAGCCCCCATCGTCAGCACAAGAGCGGTCTTCAACGCACGGCCTCCATCACCAGATCGTGGATCCGCGGCCGGCACTCGACGATCTTGTCGTTGTCGCGCGTCGGGTGCACGCGGTTGCTGAGCAGGACGACGTCGATGCCGCGCTCCAGGTCCATCCACAGCGACACGCCGGTGAAGCCGAGGTGTCCGACGGTGTGCGGCGACATCTCGGTGCCCGCGAGCGAGCGCTGCGGCGACGGCGAGTCCCAGCCGAGCGCCCGCGTCGAGCCCGGGATCGTCGTGTCGACGGTCCACATGCGATCGACCAACTCCTTCGGCAGGATGCCGGGCGCACCGCCGGCGATCGCCTTCAGGTGGTTCGCGATCGCATCGACCTCGCGCGCCGTGCCGAACAGGCCGGCGTGACCGGCGACCCCGCCCATCGCGTAGGCATTCTCGTCGTCGACCTCGCCGCACAGCAAGCGCTTGCGCCACGGACAGCGCTGCGTCGGCGCGATCATGTCGCGGATCGGCTCGACGCGCTTCTGGCGCAGCTGCGACAGATCGACGAAGGCGGTCGACGTGAGCCCGAGCGGTGCGAAGATACGCGCCTGGCAGAAGCGGTCGAGCGTCTGTCCCGAAACCGTCTCGACCACCTGCCCGAGGACCATGAAGCCCAGATCGCTGTACGTGACGCGCGTGCCGGGGGGCGCCTCGAGCTTCTCGCGGTGCACCTGCTCATAGACCCACTCCTTCGCTTCCCGGCTCGCGACGAAGTTCGGCCGACCCTTCTTCTCGAGCGCCGCGACGTCCTTGAAGTACGGCCGATGCGCCGCGAGGCCGGACGAGTGCGTGAGCAGGTGGCGGAACGTCACGTGCGTCTTCCCGTGCACGCCGAAGTTGTGGAAGAAGCGCGTCACGCGGTCGTCGAGGGTGAGCCGGCGCTCGTACACGAGCATCATCACGGCGAGCGTCGTCGCGAGCGGCTTGGTGAGCGACGACAGGTCGAAGACCACCTCGGGGCGCATCGGCATGCGCTCGGGCTCGAGCGCACGGAAGCCGACCGCGCGCTCGAGCAACGTCTCGCCGTTACGGCTGACGAGCAGGACGGCGCCCGGGAAGACGCCGCGCTGCACCGCGTCCTCGAGAGCGTGCTCGACCGGTGCGAAGTCCATCACGACACGAGCAGCTCGACGCCTGGCAGCACGGCGCCTTCGACGGCGCGCGCCGCCATCCCTTCGATCCGAGCACGCGCGGGGACACCCCGCAGCGGCAGACGCCGACGGTCCGAGGCACGGAGAACGACCGCGAGCTGGATCGCGCCATACCCGAGGCGGGTGCGATCGGATCGGCCCGAAGGCGTCGCCGCCGGCACCCGGTCGCCCGGGCGCAGTGCTGCCGGCTCGCTCAGCCTCGCTGCATCCATGCCCCGTCTACCCCACCGCACGAAGTCGCGCCGTTGCCCTAGACAACACACCCGCACGTGGGAGTCGAGACCGCTCCTCCTGCGGTTGAAAAGGCTCCCTCGCGTGGTAGGCCGAGCCGAGGCGACGCGGCACCGTAACGCGCGTTCGAGCGAAGGCGTCGCCACCCGACCGTCGTGCGGATGTCCTCTCAGCAGCTGTTCACCCTGGGGCGAACCATCGTCGACGCACTGGTGCGCGCGGACCTCGTGACGCTCGCAGGACCAGCGGACAACGCGGCGAAGGCGATCGCCGACGAGGTCGAGTCGTACCAGAAGGCCGCCGCGAAACTCGACGCCGATGCCGAGCAGATGGCCGACGACCACCTGCGTCAGCTGCGCGCGGGGAGCGCCGGCATCGATCGCCACCGGGTCGTCCAGATGATCCGCACCAAGCTCGCTCAGGAGCGGGGACTCCCGGTCTGAACATGCGCCTGAGCGAAGCACTCACGTCGCACCTCGCGCACCGTGCGCTCGAGGCGCTCCGCAAGTCGGGAGCGAAGATCCGCAACGACCGTCTGGCGCTCGCCGAGATCAAGAAGGCGCTCGGCCAGACCCTCGACCGCGACCCGCGCATCGACGAAGCGGTGCAGCGGCGCATCGCTTCGTTGAGCCGGTCCGTACCCGTCGGCAGCGCGGAGTACGAGGTCCTGTACCGCCAGTACTACGAGCAGGAGATGGCCAAGCGACGCCGCTGAAGAAGCGCGTCGCGATCTCTTGACACCCCATCGGTCGTGGTTACTTCCGCTGCCGTCTTGGTGGGGATTCGCCCGCCCCGGGCGAGCTTCGACCACTACCGAGCAAGATCGATTCTTCGCGAATCACGTCTGAAAGGAGAGGGAACTAGATGAAGATCCGACCGTTGCAGGACCGCGTCATCGTGAAGCGGGTCGCAGAGGAGGAGAAGTCGAAGGGTGGCATCATCATCCCCGACACGGCGAAGGAGAAGCCGCAGGAGGGGAAGGTCGTGGCCGTGGGCAAGGGCAAGGTGGGCGAGGACGGCACCGTCCGTCCGCTCGACGTCAAGGCCGGCGACCGCATCCTCTTCGGCAAGTACTCCGGCACCGAGATCAAGATCGACGGCGAGGAGCACCTGATCCTGCGCGAGGACGACATCCTCGGCGTCCTCGAGTGACGTCGGACCGATCCGTCTCCAGACAGCGCGTCAGCTGAGCAAATAGAAGAAAGATCAGGAGGAATTCAGGAATGGGAGCCAAGATCGTTCGCTTCGGCAGCGACGCCCGGGAGAAGGTCCTGCACGGCGTGAACATTCTCGCCGATGCGGTCACCGTCACCCTCGGGCCCAAGGGCCGCAACGTCGTTCTCGAGAAGTCGTTCGGTGCGCCGAACATCACCAAGGACGGCGTCACCGTCGCCAAGGAGATCGAGCTCGAGGACAAGTTCGAGAACATGGGCGCACAGATGGTGAAGGAGGTCGCGTCGAAGACCTCCGACGTCGCCGGTGACGGCACCACCACCGCGACCGTCCTCGCCCGCTCGATCTTCGTCGAGGGCGCCAAGATGGTCGCCGCGGGCCACGACCCGATGTCGATCAAGCGCGGCATCGACAAGGCCGTGAAGCACGTGATCGGCGAGCTCAAGGGCCTCTCGAAGCCGACCAAGGACCAGCGCGAGATCGCGCAGGTCGGCACGATCTCCGCCAACAACGACCCGACCATCGGCGGTATCATCGCCGAGGCGATGGACAAGGTCGGCAAGGACGGCGTGATCACGGTCGAGGAGGCCAAGGGCCTCGACACCACCCTCGAGGTCGTCGAGGGCATGCAGTTCGACCGCGGCTACCTGTCGCCGTACTTCGTGACCGATCCGGATCGCATGGAGTGCGTGCTCGAGGACGCCCTCGTCCTGATCCACGAGAAGAAGGTCAGCAACATGAAGGACCTTCTGCCGATCCTCGAGCAGATCGCGAAGACCGGCAAGCCCTTCGTTCTCCTTGCCGAGGACGTCGATGGCGAGGCGCTGGCGACCCTGGTCGTCAACAAGATCCGTGGCACGCTGCACTGCGCCGCGGTCAAGGCGCCGGGCTTCGGTGACCGCCGCAAGGCCATGCTCGAGGACATCGCGATCCTCACCGGCGGCCGCGTGATCGCCGAGGAGCTGGGCCTCAAGCTCGAGAACGTGACCCTGAACGACCTCGGCAAGGCCAAGCGAATCGTGGTCGACAAGGACAACACGACCGTCATCGACGGCGCCGGCAAGAAGGCCGAGATCCAGGGCCGCGTCCAGCAGATCCGCGCGCAGATCGAGGAGACCACCTCGGACTACGACCGCGAGAAGCTGCAGGAGCGCCTCGCGAAGCTGATCGGCGGCGTGGCCGTCATCCGCGTCGGTGCCGCCACCGAGGTCGAGATGAAGGAGAAGAAGGCCCGCGTCGAGGACGCGCTGCACGCGACCCGTGCGGCCGTCGAGGAGGGCATCGTCCCGGGCGGCGGCGTCGCGCTGCTGCGCACCTCGTCCACCCTCGACAAGCTGACCGGCGTCGAGGAGCACGAGCGCGTGGGCGTCAACATTGTCCGCCGCGCCTGCGAAGACCCGATGCGCTGGATCTCGGCGAATGCCGGCCAGGAGCCGTCGATCGTCCTCGACCGTGTCCGCAACGGCAAGGGCTCGTTCGGCTTCAACGCGGCGACCGAGGAGTACGAGGACCTGATCAAGGCCGGCATCATCGACCCCACCAAGGTCGTGCGCACGGCGCTGCAGAACGCCTCGTCGGTCGCGGGCCTGCTGCTCACCACCGAGGCGATGATCGCCGAGAAGCCCGAGGAGAAGGGCGCGGCTGGTGCGGCCGGCATGCACGGCGGCATGGGCGGCATGGGTGGCATGGGCGGCATGATGTAAGCCGTCCCGTCACCACGGGTGGGAGAGGGCGTGGGGCGACCCACGCCCTCTTTCCGTTTACGGATCTGGCGATTGACTTCAGATCGGGTGCTCACTAGGGTCGGGCCCACCCCGCACTCCCGACATCACGGAAATCTCCGCCACCTGCCCGGGCGATCGGCTCGTTCGTTCCATGTTCGATTCACTATCCGACAAGCTCGAAGGCGTCTTCCGGCGGATCCGCGGTACCGGAAAGCTGACCGAGGCCAACATCGAGGAGGCGATGCGCGACGTGCGCATGGCGCTGCTCGAGGCCGACGTCCACTTCCAGGTCACCAAGTCCTTCATCGAGAAGGTCCGCGAACGTGCGCTGGGGCAAGAGGTGCTGCGCGCGCTGTCGCCCGAGCAGCACCTCATCAAGATCGTCCACGAGGAGCTCGTGGGTGTCATGGGCGGTGCGGCCGGCAAGCTCGAGCTGTCCGGAGACGTGCCGGCCGTCATCATGCTCGTCGGCCTGCAGGGCTCCGGTAAGACGACCACCGCCGCGAAGCTCGCGAAGCATCTGCTGGATGCCCGTAAGCGCCGGCCTTACCTGGTCCCGCTCGACCTCTCGCGCCCGGCCGCGATCCAGCAGCTGAAGACCCTCGCGGCACAGGTCGGCGAGGGCTGCGGCGTGTACGACACGCCCGATCAGGGCGGGAACCCGGTGCAGATCGCGCGCGACGCGGTCACCAAGGCCCGCAATGCCGGCTTCGAGACCGTGATCCTCGACACCGCCGGCCGACTCGCCATCGACGAGAAGCTGATGGGCGAGCTGCGGTCCGTCCGTGACGCCGTCAAGCCACGCCAGACGATCTTCGTCGCCGACGCGATGACCGGCCAGGACGCGGTCGCGGTCGCGAAGGGCTTCCGCGACGGCGTCGGCATCGACGGCGTCGTGCTGTCGAAGATGGAAGGCGACGCCCGCGGCGGTGCAGCGCTGTCGATCTACGCGACCGTCCAGAAGCCCCTGCTCTTCGTCGGCGTGGGCGAGAAGCTCGACGCGCTCGAGATCTTCCACCCCGACCGCGTCGCGTCGCGCATCCTCGGCATGGGCGACATGCTGTCGCTGATCGAGAAGGCGCAGTCGGCGTACGACCAGAAGCAGGCCGAGAAGCTCCAGGAAAAGCTCAAGAAGGACACCTTCACGCTCGAGGACTTCCGCGACCAGCTGCGCACCGTCAAGAAGATGGGCTCGGTCGCAGATCTGATCGGCATGATCCCGGGCATGAAGAAGTTCGCCAAGGGCAACGAGCTGGCGGGGGCCGACGACGAGTTGCGACGCATCGAGGCGATCATCAACTCGATGACCAAGCAGGAGCGCCGCGATCACCTGATCCTGAACGGCAGCCGGCGCAAGCGCATCGCGATCGGCAGCGGCACCAGCGTCGCCGAGGTCAACAAGTTCCTGAAGCAGTACCAGCAGGCCAAAAAGATGATGAAGTCCTTGAGTCGGGGAGCCGGCAAGGGGATTCTTGCCCAACTGCAGGGCGGGCGTTAACAAGGACGGTTCCGGGCGGGATGCCCGGCTTCCCTGGTGCCCGCGCGGTGCCGGGCCGCACGCGCGGATTCGCGCGACCACGATCGACGTACCAGGACGCAAGGAGAAACCGATGGCAACGAGAATCCGCCTGACCCGGCACGGAAGCAAGAAGCATCCGTTCTATCGCGTGGTTGCGGCAACCACCGAGGCACCGCGCGACGGCCGCTTCATCGAGCAGCTGGGTCACTACGACCCGACCCACGAGCCCGCGATCATCAACCTCAAGCTCGACAAGATCGAGACCTGGGTTCGCCGCGGCGCCCTGCCGACGCCGACCGTCGCCCGCCTGATGAAGAAGGCCGGGTGGAAGGGTCTGAGCCCGTCGGGCACGGCCTCCGAGGGCTGAACATGAAAGAGCTCGTCGAGATGCTGGCGAAACACCTCGTCAACCACCCGGACCAGGTCGAAGTGAAGGAGACCCAGGGTGACACGGCCTCGGTCATCGAGCTGCGGGTGGCGGTAGAGGATCTCGGCAGGATCATCGGCAAGCAGGGGCGGACGGCAAAGTCGATCCGCACCCTGGTCAACGCTGCGGCATCGCGCCTGAACCGCAAGGTCGTCCTCGAGATCATCGAAGACAAGTAAGCCACGCAGATTCACACGACCGACACCACCCCCAATTCTGCAACGCTCCCCGTCGGGAAGCTCGTCGCCGGCCACGGCGTTCGAGGCCTTGCACGGGTGAAGCCCTTCAATCCGACCTCCCCCACCCTGACGATCTGCGACCGGGTCTGGCTCGTGCATCCGACCTCCGGTCAGCGCTGCTCGTTCCGCGTCCGCGAGAAGCGCCGCCACAAGGGGCACTTCCTGCTCGGCTTCGAGGGCATCGAGTCTCTGACCGCGCTCGAGCCGTGGATCGGCAGCTCCGTCGAGGCAGATGCCGACCGTGTTCCGGCAGCCGGTGCGGGTGAGGTCTACCACTTCGAGGTCGTCGGTCTCGAGGTCCGGACCGTCGCCGGGGAATCGCTCGGAACCGTCAGCGAGGTCATGGATCTGCCTGCCCAGGACGTGTGGGTGATCCGCGGCCGCCACGACGCGACCGGCAAGCCGCGCGAGATTCTGCTGCCCGCCGTCGAGCCGGTCGTTCGCGAGATCGACCTCGGTGCCCGGATCGCCATCGTCGATCCGCCCGCGGGACTCGTCGATCCCTGAGCACGGCACGATGCGGATCGACGTCCTGACGATCTTCCCCGAGTACTTCTCGGGGGTCTTGTCGACGAGCCTCCTCGGCAAGGCCGTCGCACGCGGCACCCTCGACGTGCGGCTGCACCAGCTGCGCGACTGGACCACCGACAAGCACCGAACCGTGGACGATACGCCGTACGGCGGCGGTCACGGCATGGTGATGAAGATCGAGCCGCTGGTGACCGCGCTCGAAGCGATCAGCCCCCCCGGCGCGCACCGCGTCCTGTTCAGCCCTCGCGGCCACCGTTTCACCCAGTCGACGGCACACCGTCTCGCCGAGCTACCGTCGCTGGTCCTCGTCTGCGGTCGCTACGAGGGCGTGGACGAGCGCATCACGAGCTTCGTCGACGAGCAGCTCTGCGTCGGCGACTACGTCCTCTCCGGTGGTGAAGCCGCCGCCGCAGTCGTGATCGACTCCGTGTCGCGGCTGGTTCCCGGCGTGATCGGCAACGAGGGCTCGCTGCACGAGGAGTCGTTCAGCGCCGGGCTGCTCGAGTACCCGCAATACACGCGCCCCGAGGTCTTCCGCGACCTGCGCGTGCCGGACGTCCTCCTGTCGGGGAACCACGCCGAGGTCGCGCGCTGGCGCCGAGCCCAGGCCGAAGCCACGACCGCCAAACGACGTCCCGACCTGCTCGCCGGCGCGGCCTCCGAGAGCCCGTCCGCGGCGCCCGCGACAGCGAAGAAAGACTCGTGAAATCGAGCCTTTATCTCGCCCTCGTGCACCATCCGGTGCTCGATCGGCAGGGCGCCATCGTGACCACGTCGATCACCAACATGGACGTGCACGACATCGCCCGCACCGGCCGGACATTCGGGGTGCGCAGGTTCTATGTCGTCCACCCCGTCCCGGGGCTGCGCTCGCTCGCACAACGCATCGTCGAGCACTGGCGAAGTGGGTACGGAAGTCGTTACAACCCGTCGCGCCACGAGGCGCTGGGGCGTGTGGAGGTCGAGCCCGACCTCGACCACGTCATTGCCGCGGTGGAGCAGGACAGCGGCCGCATGCCGCGCCTGGTCGCCACCACGGCGCGCGAGCGTCCCGGGGCAATGCGGTACGACGAGTTGGCCAGGCACCTTGCCGAGGGCGAGGACGCCTGGCTGCTGCTTTTTGGAACGGGATACGGTATGTCCGACGAGGTCTTCGATCGCTGCGAGGCGCACCTCGAGCCGGTTCACGGCGTCGACGGGTACAATCACCTCTCCGTGCGATCGGCGGCCGCGGTCATCCTCGACCGCTTGACGCGGTCGAGATGAATCGGCCGGATCCAGAGCTCGCCTAGAAGGAAATCTCGACATGAACGTCATCGACGCAATCGAAGCGGAGCAGCTGCGCAGCGACATTCCCGCGTTCCGACCGGGCGACACCGTCCGCGTCCACGTGAAGGTCGTCGAGGGCGAGAAGGAGCGCATCCAGGTGTTCGAGGGTGCCGTCCTGCGCCGCAGCAACGGCGGCATCCGCGAGACGTTCACCGTGCGCAAGGTGTCGTACGGCGTTGGTGTCGAGCGCACGTTCCCGATCCACTCGCCGCGTATCGACAAGGTCGAGGTCGCGACGCGTGGCAAGGTCCGGCGCGCGAAGCTGTATTATCTCCGCGAGCTGTCCGGCAAGGCCGCGCGCATCAAGGAGGTCGGGCGTCGGTGAGCGACGAGCGCGAGCCCGGGCCGGTCGCTACGGCGAGCGATTCCGGCGAGCGCTTCAAGCACGAGATCGCGGCGGACGTCGCGATCAGCGGGCGCATCAGCTTCCCGGGCAACGCCCGCATCGACGGGCGCTTGACGGGCGAAGTCCGCGCCGACGCGCTGCTCGTCGTCGGCCCCACCGCGCATCTGCGCGCCGACGTGCGCGCGCACAACCTGGTGCTCTTCGGGACCATCGAGGGCACCGTCTGCCAGAGCGACGTCGTCGAGCTGAAGCCGGGCAGCCGGTTGATCGGCGGACTCGAGGCGACGCGCGTCGTGGTTCACGCCGGCGCGATCTTCGAGGGGCGCTGCTCGATCGGCAAGCGGCCGCCGTCGTCCTCCGACGGACGTACCGTCAAGCACGCCAAGGCCCGCGAAGCCTGAGCAGCGTCCTTTCGCGTGGCTCCGGCCGAGCGGACGGGTTGGACTCTCTCACGAACGGCGGCATGTCGGGCCCGCGACCGCCGCCGAGCCGGGTGCTACCGCAGCCCGGCCGCGGCAACCACGGCGAGCGACGCCTCCGCGAAGTTCATCGTGTACAGGTGGATTCCCGGCGCTCCCGCGCGCCGCAGCCCCTCGCACAGATTGACCGCGACGTCGACGCCGATCTCGCGCCGCGCCGCCACGTCGCTGCCGGCCTTCTCCAGACGGGTACGGATCTCGTCCGGAAATTCGGTCGCATTCGCGGCCGACATCCGTGCCACGCCGTCGGCGTTGGTCGGCGGCATGATGCCGGGAATCACCGGGGTGTGGACGCCGCGCTTCGCGAGCTCCTCGACGAAGCGCTCGTAGTGCTCGACGCGGAAGAAGAACTGCGTGATGGCGAAGTCCGCCTCGGCCAGCTTCGCCGCATGGTGGTCGAGATCGTCTTGCCGGCTGGACGCACGCGGGTGGCCCTCGGGGTGAGCCGCGACGCCGATCGAGAATGGTCCCCGCTGGCGGGCGAGCGCGGCCAGGTCGATCGCATACCGAAAGTGGCCGCTCGGGACGTCGACGGTGCCCTCGGGCAGGTCGCCGTGCAGGACCAGCAGGTTCTCGATCTCGTCCTCGCGGTAGTGGTCGATGATCGACGTGATCTCTTCGCGCGTGTGCGCGACGCAGGTCAGGTGCGGCATGGCCGTGATGTGCAGGCCGTGCTGGATGCGCGAGACCACTTCTGCCGTCGGCCCGCGCGTCGAGCCGCCGGCGCCGTAGGTCACGGACATGAAGCTCGGACGGAGCCGGGCGAGGCGCTCGAGCGCGCGCTCGAGGCGATCCGTGCCGGCGGGATCGCGCGGGGCGGAGAACTCGAACGAGAGGGTGGGGCCGGCAGCAAGCAGGTCGGCGATCTTCGCCATCGGGAGATCCTGTAGGACGGGCGCGACGCGGTAAAGAGCTTCAGCGTGACGCGGGTTGCACCGGAAAGACATGACATGCGACCGCGTGCGCCGCATCGCCTTCGAGCGCGGGACGATCGGTTCGGCAGCGTGCCTCGGCCCACTGGCAGCGTGGGTGGAACGGGCACCCGGGCGGCGGCGCGATGGGGCTCGGCACGTCGCCCGCGAGCGCCATGCGCTTCGCGCGGTGCGCCGGATCGGGCTCCGGGACGGCCGACAGGAGCGCACGCGTGTACGGATGGTGCGGGCTCTCCAGCAAGCGCTCGGTTTCGCCGATCTCGACCACGCGACCGAGATACATGACGGCGACCCGGTGGCTCAGGTGCGCGACCACACGCAGGTCGTGCGCGACGAAGAAGTACGCGAGCCCGTGCTTCTGCTGCAGATCCGCGAGTAGGTTGATCACCTGCGCCTGCACCGACACGTCGAGCGCGGAAACCGGCTCGTCGCACACCACGAAGCGAGGCCCGACCGCCAGCGCGCGGGCGATGCCGATCCGCTGTCGCTGCCCGCCGCTGAACTCGTGCGGGTAGCGGTCGGCGTGCTCCGGCCGCAGGCCGACCTCCAGCAGCAGGCGCTCGACCTCCGCGCGTTTTCTGCTGCCGCGCGCGAGATCGTGGATCTCGAGGCCTTCGGCGACGATCGCGCCGACCTTCATGCGCGGATCGAGCGACCCGTACGGGTCCTGGAACACGATCTGCATCTCGCGGCGAAGCCGGCGCAGCTCCCGAGGCGACAGCGTTCCGAGATCGCGGCCGGCGAACGTCACCGTCCCCGAGGTCGGCTCGAGGAGACGCAGCAGCAGCCGTCCGAGCGTCGACTTGCCGCAGCCCGACTCGCCGACCACGCCGAGCGTCTCGCCCGCGTGCACCGTCAACGTCACGTCCTCGACCGCGTGTACGACCTCGCGCTTGCCACCGAGAAAGCCGCCGCCCGAGCGGAAGTGCTTGACGAGCCCTCGCGCCTCGACCAGCGGCTCGCCCACCGTCCCCGGTGTACCGACCGGCAGGTCGCCGCTCATCGCGCCCCCCCGTCGAGGAGCGGGAAGTGACACGCGACCGAGCGCCGTGCCGCGAGCGGAGACAACGCGGGATCGTCCGTCGCGCAGCGATCCGCCGCGCGTGGACAGCGATCACGAAAGCGACAGCCGGACGGCAGCGCGAGCAGATCCGGCACGCGACCCGGGATCGCCGTCAAGCGCTGCGCACGGTGCTCGAGCCGCGGCAGCGAGGCGAGCAAGGCCTGCGTGTACGGATGCGCCGGCGCCGCGAAGAGCTCGTCCGCCGGCGCATGCTCGACGATGCGCCCCGCGTACATGATCGCCACCTCGTCGGTCTCCGCCGCGACCACGCCGAGATCGTGCGTGATCAGCAGCAGGCTCATCCCGAGCCGGTCCTTCAGGCCGCGCAGCAGATCGAGGATCTGCGCCTGGATCGTGACGTCGAGCGCCGTCGTGGGCTCGTCGGCGATCAGCAGAGCCGGCTCGCACGAGATCGCCATCGCGATCATCACCCGCTGCTTCATGCCGCCCGACATCTCGTGCGGGTACGAGCGGGCGCGGCGCTCCGCGTCGGGGATCTCGACCAGGCGCAGCAGGTCGACGGCGCGGCTCCATGCCTCCGCGCGCGACAGACCACGGTGCAGGCGCAGCGCTTCCGCGACCTGCGCCCCGACGGTGAACACCGGGTTCAACGACGTCGACGGCTCCTGGAAGATCATCGCCACCCGCGCGCCGCGCAGCGTACGCATCTCGGCCTCGGGCAAAGGCAGCAGCGCGCGCCCCTCGAAGCGGATCGAGCCGGAGCGAATGCGTGCGTTCCCGTCGAGGAGCCGCAGGATGGCGAGCGACGTCACGCTCTTGCCGCACCCCGACTCGCCGACCAGACCGAGCGTCGCGCCTGGCGCGATCGCGAAGCTGACGCCGTCGATCGCACGCACCGTTCCACGCGGCGTCGTGAACTCGACCACCAGATCGCGCACCTCGAGCAACGGCTCTGCGGCGGCCGGCGTGCGCTGCGTACGCGACGTCACGACCGCGTCTCCGCGCGCGGATCCAGCCGGTCGCGCAGCTGATCGCCGAGAAAGTTGAACGCCATGGTGGTGATCGCGATGCACACGCCCGGCGCCAGGATCCACGGATACTTGTCGAGGTTGGTCAGGTTGTTGGCGTCCTTCAGGAGCGAGCCCCAGCTCGTGCTCGGCTCCTGGATGCCGAGCCCGAGCAGCGACAGGGCGCTCTCGCCGAGGATGAACCCGGGGATCGCGAGCGTGGCCGCGACGATCGTGTAGCCGAGCGTCGCCGGCACGACGTGGCGCGCGATCGTGCGCGCACGTCCCGCGCCGAGCGCGCGCGCCGCCTGGACGTACTCGAGCTCGCGGATCGACGTCACCATGCCGCGGATCACGCGCGCAAACCCGGCCCAGCGGATGAAGCTCATCAGCACGACGATCAAGACGAACGTCTGCGCCGACGAGAGCCCGGGCGGGATCACGGCAGCGAGCGCAAGCAGAAAGTAGAACGATGGCAGCGCCATCATGATCTCGCACAGCCGCATCAGCAGGTCGTCCGTTCGGCCACCGACGTACCCCGCGACCACGCCGACCAGGGTCCCGATGCCGAGGCTGATCACCACGCCGACCACGCCGAACGAAAGGCTCACCCGCGCGCCGTACACGAGACGCGAGAACAGGTCGCGGCCGAGCGCGTCGCTGCCGAGCAGGAAGAAGTGCTCGCTCGCGTCCGCGGTCACGAGCAGATGGCCGCGCGCGAAGAGCGCGAGCGGCACCCGGACGTCGCGGTCCACCTCGTAGCGCCGCCGCAGGCTGTCGACCATGCGCTGCGGGTGCACGTAGAGCAGCCCTTGCGACGCCCACGCCTGTGGTGCGGCGACGTGCAGCGGCATCGGCGGCGCGTTGGGCGAGCGGCGGAATTGGCGTCCGGGCTCGTACGGCGCGATCCACGGCGCGAGTGCCGCGACCGTGTAGAGGAAGAGCAGGACGGCGCCGCTGATGCCGGCTCGCCAGCGCCAGCGCGCCGGAGGCGCGCCCGTCGTCGACAGCAGCTCACCCTCGATCCCGCCACCCGGCTCGATCACTGGGTCCTCGATGCGCTCAGATCGATGCGCGGATCGGAAAACGCAAGCGCCACGTCTGCGAGGAGATTGCCGAGCAGCAGCATCAGCGAGCCGATCAACACCGAGCCCATGACGAGGTAGATGTCGAGCGCGAGCACGGCTTCGAGCATCAGCGATCCGAGGCCCTGCAGGTTCATGACGCTCTCGACCAGCGCGGCACCACCGAGCAGCGTGCCGAGCTCGTAGCCGGCGAGCGTGATGAACGGATTCAGCGCGTTGCGCAGCACGTGCTTGAAGAGCACGGTGCGCTCGGCGAGGCCCTTCGCGCGCGCGGTGCGGACGAAGTCCGCGCGCTGCAAGTCGAGGATCGCGCCGCGCATGAGCCGCATCAGGCTCGCCATGCCGCTCGTCGCCAGCACGATCGTCGGCAGGAGCAGGTGGTGCAGCCGGTCGAGGATCTTCGTGGCCGGCGACAGGTACTCGTAGTCGAACGACACCGAGCCACCGACCGGAAACCAGCCGGTCAGGAGCGCGAGGCGCAGCAGCAGAAATGCAAGGAAAAAGTTCGGCAACGACATGCCGAGGAACCCGAGCAAGGAGAGCACCTTGTCCGAGAGCTGCCCGCGCCGCACCGCGATGACGACCCCGAGCGGGATTGCGAGCAGCCACGTCACCAGCAGCGCCGCGACCGACAGGATCAGCGTGTTCAACAGGCGCTGACCGATCAGCGTCGTGACGCTCACGCGGTGCGCGACCGACAGGCCGAGGTCGCCGTGCACTGCCTGCGTCAGCCACGACAGGTAGCGCAGCGGCAGCGGCTCCCCATAGCCGAAGCTCTTCTTCATCTGCTCGATCGCCTCGGGGGAGATCGAGGGGTTCAGCGCCAGGCTCGAGAAGAAGTCGCCGGGGGCCAGGTCGACGATCAGGAAGGAGAGGAACGTGATCCCGATCAGCAAGGGCACCATCTGCACCAGCCTGCGCAGGAGAAAGAGCCCCATCCGCCACCTTCAGTAGGCCAGGCGGCGGGCTTCCTCAAGGAGCGCGACACCTCGCGGAATGCCTTGAGACGCCCCGGGGAGGTCGTTACACCCACCGGATCATGGCGAATCTCTCCCTCGACGAATTCGAAAGCTGCCTGGGCCTGCTCGCCGAGGGCGGAACGCCGGAGAAGCTGCGCGACAAGCTCGCGCGCCTCAACGCCTTTCACAGCCGCCGCGGCATGAACTCGCTGCACACGCTCGCCGAGCGCATGTTCGCCCTGAGCTCGGGCCTGCGCCGCGACGTGCCGGCCGCGCGGGCGTTCCACGCGCTGTGGGCCGAGCACGTCGGCACCAAGCTGAGCCGCAAGGCCGGCGAGAAGCTCGACGAGCTCGCCGACAAGATCAACGAGAACCTGCACGAAGACGGCGCGGTGAAAGAGGGTTGCGCGGAGTCGCTCAAGACCAGCGTCGACGAGTACGAGGACCTGCTCGCACGCAAGGTGGGCGGCGCGACGGCGCGACTCGACACGCTGCAGAAGGCCGTTCCGGCCGTGGCGGAGATGCTCCGGGCGAAGCCGCTGCTCGACCTGCCGCTCGATCCGCCCGATCCCGAGGACGACGAGCACGACCACGATCACCACCACGGCCACGATCACCACGGTCACGCCCACCACGACCACGACGAGGCCGCCGAGAAGGACTGATCGCAGGCGGTGCGCGTCGAAGCACGACCCGAAGGCCTCCACCTCCCCGATCTCGATCTCTTCCTCGATCCCGCCGCACGCGTCACGCGTGCCGTGCTGTCGCACGGCCATGCCGACCACGCGCGAGCGCTCGCAGGAACCGTCCACGCGACGCCCGAAACCGTCGCCATCGCGCGGCTCCGCCTCGGCGACACGAGCTATGTGCCGCACGCGTACGGCGAGCCGTTCGAGCTGACGGCGCCGTCCGGAACGGTCGCGCGGCTCACGCTCCTGCCGAGCGGGCACGTGCTGGGCTCGGCGATGGTGCTCGTCGAGCACCGTGACGAGCGCCTGCTCTACACGGGCGACGTCAAGCTGCATCGCTCCCGCACCTGCGCACCCGCGGAGGTCGCTGCAGCAGACGTCCTCGTCACCGAAGCGACCTTCGGGCTGCCGGTGTTCCGCTTTCCGCCGGTGGTGGACCTCGAAGCGCGCATCGTCGACGAGGCCCGAACCGCGCTCGACAGCGGCGAGATCCCGGTCTTCCTCGGCTACGCGCTCGGCAAGGGACCCGAGATCGCGAGGATCCTGCAGGACGCGGACATCCCCGTGATGCTGCACGGGGCCGTGCACCGGATGGTCGAGGTCTATCGCTCCTTCGGCGTCGGCGATCGCGACGCGACGGCGTACGAACGCGGCAAGGTGGACGGGTACGCGCTCATCGTTCCGCCGTCGGCACGCACGCACCCCATGCTGCGCGCCATCCGCCAGAAGCGCGTGATCGCCGTCACGGGCTGGGCGCTGCTCGACGCGAGCTACGATCGCTACGGCGCGGACGTGCTGATCCCGCTGTCCGACCATGCGGACTGGGACGAGCTGCACGAGCTGGTCGCGCGCACCGGGGCGCGACGCGTGCTGACGACGCACGGCTTCGCCGAGCCGCTCGCACACGCCCTGTCGGCGCAGGGCCACGACGCGAGCGCGCTGCACCTGCTGCACGGCGACGAGGAATGAAGGACTTCGCCGCGCTCTGCGCCGCGCTGCGCGCGACCCGCGCCACGTCGCGCAAGGTGGAGCTGGTCGCCTCCTACCTCCCGACGCTCGACGACGCGTCCTTGCCGATCGCCACGCGCTTCCTCACCGGACGTCCGTTCGCGGCGCGCGACGAGCGCACGCTGTCCGTCGGATGGGCGAGCCTCCTTCGCACCGCGACCGCGATGTTCGCGGACCTCGACCCGGAGATCCTGCGCGCGTCCTTCCGCGCCATCGGCGACATGGGCGAAACCTTCGGCCTGCTGCAGCGAGGGCGCGCACGCGCTGCGACCCCGAGCGTCGTGGAGGTCGGCGATGCGCTCGAGCGGCTCGCCGCGGCCCGAAAGGCCGCCGACAAGCAACGGCTGCTCGACGGGCTGCTGCCGGGCCTGGATCCGTCGGTCCTGAAAGAGACCGTCAAGCTGATCGTGGGTGCGCAACGCATCGGGCTGTCGGCGCTGCTGCTCGAGCAGGCGATCGCGCGCGCGAGCGATCTGCCTCTCGACGACGTCAAGCGCGCGACGCTCTTGTGCGGCGATCTGGGCGAGGTCGCGCTGCGTGCCCGGCACGGCGCGCTCGGTGGTGCCGCCCTCGCCCTCTTCCACCCGCTCGGCTTCCAGCTCGCCGGCACCTACACCGCGGGTGATGCGCTGCCCTGGGAGCGCATCCTTGCCGAAGAGAAGCTCGACGGCATCCGCGGGCAAGCACACGTGGCGCCGGCATACCCCGGCGCCACCGCACGCGTGGCGCTGTTCTCGCGCAGCCTCGACGACGTCACCGGGGCGTTTCCCGAGATCGCCGAGCGCCTCGCGCGGCTGCCGATCTCGCTGGTCGCGGACGGCGAGATCCTCGCATTCGCCGCAGGACGGGCGCTGCCGTTCGCGCGCCTGCAGCGGCGGCTCGGGCGAAAGAAGGTGGACGAAGAGCTGATCCGCGAGGTGCCGTCGACCTTCGTGCTCTACGACGTGCTCGCGTGGAACGGCGTGCTGGTCATCGATCGTCCGCTGCGCGAGCGGCGCGCCCTGCTCGAGTCGCTGCCGTTGCCGGACGGCGTGCTGCTCTCTGCGGCGACGCGACCACGCGACGCCGACGATCTGGAGAAGCTCTTCGAGCGCGCGCTCGCGAACGGCAACGAAGGGCTGATGCTGAAGGACGAGCTGCAGCCGTACACGCCGGGCAAGCGGGGACGCGGCTGGCTCAAGTACAAGAAAGCTCGCGCCACGCTCGACGTGGTGGTGACGGCGGTCGAGCCCGGCCACGGCCGTCGTGCGGGGCTTCTGTCCGACGTCACGTTCGCCGTGCGTGCCGCGGACGGCAGCCTGCGCAACATCGGCAAGGCCTACTCGGGGCTGTCCGACACGGAGATCCTCGAGACCACGAAGACGTTCCGACGGCTCACCGAAACGATCTACGGCGGGCGCGTGCGCGCGGTACGGCCGGAGGTCGTGCTCGAGGTGGCGTTCGACGGCATCCAGCGCTCCGCGCGCCACAAGTCCGGCTTCGCGCTGCGCTTTCCGCGCATCGTGCGGCTCCGGCCGGACAAGCCGGTCGCGGAGATCGACACGCTCGAACGCGTCGTCGAGCTCTACGCGCTGCTCGCGGGTGACGACACGCCTCCGGAAGCTGCCGCGACCCGTGCGGCGGACGCCAGCGATGCCGAGTGATCGGCGTGAGGGCGTCCCCATCGCATGCTGGCGGAGCCCGTCGCGAAGCTGTTAGGACTGCGCGACGATGCCTCGCCATCCGATCCGCTTCGGCGTCTGCCTCCCCCAGCACGGCAGCAGCTGGCAGGACGCAGTCCAGGTCGCGCGCGCGTGCGACCGCCTCGGCTTCGATTCCGTCTGGGCCGTGGACCACTTCTTCGGCATCCCCGACGCCACGCAGCCGATCCACGAAGGCTGGACCGAGGTCGCTGCACTGGCACCGCTGACCGAGCGCATCCGCCTCGGCCACCTCGTGCTGTGCGTCAGCTACCGTCACCCGGCCGTGCTCGCGAAGATGGCCGCAACGCTCGACCACGTGTCCAACGGCCGCTTCGTGCTCGGCATGGGGGCGGGCTGGCACCAACAGGAGTACCAGGCGTACGGAATCCCGTTTCCGCCGATCGGTACGCGCCTGAAGGAGCTCGACGAATCGCTGACGATCATCCGCAAGATGTGGACCGAGGAGCCGGCGACGTTCTTCGGCGAGCAGTTCCACATCGAGGACGCCTACTGCCGGCCGCGTCCGGTGCAGCAGCCGTACCCACCGATCCTGGTCGGCGGCACGGGGGAGCGCGTGCTGCTGCGCATCGTCGCCGAGCACGCGACCATCTGGAACAATCTCGGCTGGGCGCACCGCGAGCTCGCGAAGAAGCTCGACGTGCTGCGCGGCCACTGCGATCACGTCAAGCGCGATTTCGACGCGATCGAGATCTCGCAGCAGACGCTCGGTGCGATCGCCGAGACCGAGGCCGAAGCGCAGCGCGCGACCGAGGCGGTGTGCGCGGAGCTGCCGTTTCTCTCCGGCGGCCCCGAGCTCAACATCACCGGCACCCCCGAGCAATGCATCGAGCGTGTCCAGCGAACGATCGCCATGGGTGCGACGAGCTTCATCATCAGCTTCGGCCGCAACCCGAGCGTCGAGATGCTGCAGCTCTTCGCGGAGCGGGTGATCCCGGCGTTTCGCTGAACGCCGCGCAGAAGACCGGTCCGCCAGGCCAAGATGCACGAGAGGCCGCCGGTGGTGAACCAGGCGGCCTCCGTTCGTGCGATCCGGGTCGGACTTCGATCAAGCCGCCGCGCGCAGGCGAGCGATGCGCTCCTCGAGCGGGGGATGCGTCGCGAAGAAGCGCATGATGCCGATCGGGTTCGAGATCTTGAGCGTCGCGATCGCCGGCTGCGGGTGCGGATCCTGGATCTGCACCGTGCGCTGCAGCGCCTGGAGCGCACCGATCATGCGCTCGCGCCCGCCGATCTGCGCCCCACCGGCGTCGGCGCGGAACTCGCGCATGCGCGAGAACCAGGCGATCACGATCGAGCCGAGCAGCATGAACACGATCTCGAACACGAACTGGACGAGGAAGTAGATTCCGTACGAAAAGCCCTCGCCCTCGTCGCGATCGCGCGCGAAGAACTGCGCCGCAGCGAACGCGATCACCCGTGCGAGGAACATCACGAACGCGTTCACGACGCCCTGGATGAGCGTCATGGTCACCATGTCGCCATTCGCGATGTGAGCGACCTCGTGGCTCAGGACGCCCTCGACCTCGGGCTGGTCCATGCGCTGCAGAAGTCCCGTCGACACCGCGACGATCGAGCTTCGCTTGGTCGGACCGGTCGCAAAGGCGTTGACCTCGGGCGACTCGTAGATGCCGACCTCGGGCATCGGAATCCCTGCCGACTGGGCAAGACGATCGACGGCGCGCACCAGCGCGCGCAGCGTCGGATCGGTCGTGTTCGGGTCGATCACCCGCACGCCCATCATCGTCTTCGCCATCACCTTGGACAGCGCGAGCGAGATGAACGCGCCGCCCATGCCCCAGATCAGGCAAAATGCCAGCAAGGACTGGTAGTTGATGCCGTTCGCGTTCAGGTACGGCTGGATCCCGAGGACGCTGAGCAGCACCGAGATGGTCATGACGACCAGGAAGTTGACTGCCAGGAACAGGAAGATCCGTTTCACCATCGCTGAGCTCTCCTCCAGGCGGGGCGTAGGTCCCGCGTCCCCGTATGACGGTCGCACCGCGCCGTTTCTTCAACGTGAATCGGCACTTGACGACCGCCGGGGCAGGCCCCGTGCGACGGTTATATCGTGCCGGGCGATCGACGCCACGGCGCGAACCGGGGCGGATCAGCTCGCGGTGCGGAGCAGCAGGGCGTCGTGCGACGATGGCGCGATCGCCGCCTCGGCAGACGCGACATGGGAAGCGCGTCGGCGTCGGCGCGCCGCATCGTCCTCGACCGCGGCGCGGAAGGCGCGGGCGGCGCGGCGCAGCGCGATGTCGGCACGCAGGCGGACGAGCGGCCGCACGAGCCAGCCGAGCCAGCTCAGATGCCAGGTCGCGTCCACCGAGAGGATCGTTCCGACCTCGGCGGGTTGCAGCCGGAGATCCAGGTCGATCTCGCGCAGCAGGCGCCATGGCGCGCGAAGGACTACCCGGAGCCGGCGCTCGCGTTCGATGGTGAGGACGCGTCCCTCGATCGGGCCGACGCAGCGCTCCGCGGCGCACTGCGTCGCGAAGCGCTCCGGCGAACCGGTGAGGTGGTCGACGTCGTCGAGCCATCCGGCGACCGCGTCGCGATCGACCAGACGACTCCAGACGAGATCTCGCGGGGCAGCGAGAACGGCGCTTGCCTGCACGTTGAAGCTCGGCACGTCGTCGACCGAAGCAAGACGCTGGCCGCGCAGGACGGTCGCTGGCTTCGCACCGCGGGCAGCCGGGCCAACGCAGACGCCCCCGCCCGATGTCCGCGAGCGGCCCTTGGGGCTCGAATCGCGACACCGAGCGGGGGCGTTTTCTACACTCCGCTCAGGGTCCGTCGGACCGTCGTGCCGGCGCCATCGCGCGCGTGCGACGACGCCTGCAGCGGTCACGCGGCCATCGCGGCTCCGTTCGGCACCAGCGCAATCGCCAGCACCTCGTCGATCGAGGCCACGGGATGGAAGCGCATGCGCTCCCGGACCTCCGCCGGAACTTCCTCCAGATCCGGCGCGTTGCGCTCGGGCAGGATCACGTCGGTGAGGCCGGCAGCATGGGCCGCGAGCACCTTCTGCTTGAGGCCGCCGATCGGCAGCACGCGTCCCTGCAGCGTGACCTCTCCCGTCATCCCGACGGTGTGCTTGACCGGGCGTCCGGTGAGCAGCGAGGTGACCGCGGTCACGATCGTCACGCCGGCACTCGGTCCGTCCTTCGGCGTCGCACCCGCCGGGACGTGGATGTGGAACTCACGGTTCTTGAACGACGCACGGTCGACTCCCAGCTCGCCCGCGTGGCTGCGAACGTAGCTGAGCGCGATGCGCGCCGACTCCTTCATGACGTCGCCGAGCTGCCCCGTCAGGACGAGCCCGTCGTTGCCCGGCATCGCCGCCGCCTCGACGAACAGCACGTCGCCGCCCGTTCCGGTGACCGCGAGACCGGTCGCCACACCCGGCACCGCCGTCCGGCTCGCCGCTTCCTGGAAGAACTTCGATCGCCCGAGCGCCTCGCGCACGAACGCCGTGTCGATGGTGATCGGCGGCGTGGCCTCGTTCGACGCAATGCGCGTCGCCGCCTTGCGCAGGATCGTGCCGAGTTCGCGGTCGAGCTGCCGCACGCCGGCCTCGCGGGTGTAGTCCGCGACGATCAGGCGCAGCGTGTCGTCGTCGACCGAGACCTCCTCGGAACGGAGCCCGTTGCGTTCGGTCTGCCGCGGCCAGAGGTAGCCGCGCGCGATCGCCGTCTTCTCAGCGACCGTGTAGCCGTCGAAGCGAATCACCTCCATGCGGTCGAGCAAGGGACCGGGGATCGTATCCGCGACGTTGGCCGTCGCGATGAACAGCACCTGCGACAGGTCCAGCTCGACGTCGAGGTAATGGTCGCGGAACGAGTGGTTCTGCGCCGGGTCGAGGACCTCGAGCAACGCGGCGGACGGATCGCCGCGCCAGTCGGAGCCGACCTTGTCGACCTCGTCGAGCATGATGACCGGATTCATCGTGCCCGCGTCGCGCAGCGCGCGCACGAGCCTGCCCGGCAGCGCGCCGATGTACGTCCGGCGGTGCCCACGGATCTCGGCCTCGTCACGCACGCCGCCGAGCGACATGCGAACGAACTTGCGTCCCGTGGCGCGTGCGATCGACTCGCCGATCGACGTCTTGCCGGTGCCCGGCGGGCCGATCAGCGTCAAGATCACGCCGGAGCGCTTGTCGTCGGCGACGCCGCGCTCGACGCGCAGCTTCCGCACCGCGAGATACTCGGTGATGCGACGCTTGACGTCGTCGAGGCCGGCATGATCCGCGTCGAGAACTTCGCGCGCGTGCACCGGGTCGAGCTTCTCCTCCGAGCGCTTCGACCACGGCACGGCGATCAGCCAGTCGAGGTAGGTGCGGATCATCGACGACTCGGGGCTCTGCTCGCCCATGCGGTCCAGGCGCCCGAGCTCGCGCTCGGCCTGGGCCTTCACGTCGTCGGGCATGCCCGCGTCCTCGATCTTGGCGCGGTACTCCTCCACCACGGAGCCGTTGTCGTCGCCGAGCTCCTTGCGGATCGACTCCATCTGCTTGCGGAGCAGATACTCGCGCTGCTGCTTCTGGGTACCGGAGTCCACGTCCTCGCGGATGCGCTTGCGCAGCTGCAGCTCCGCCAGGCGCTCATGCTGGAACTTGAGCGACAGCTCGAGGCGCTCGACCACGTCGAGGGTCTCGAGGACGCTCACCTTCTGGGCGAACGTCAGATCGGGCGAGTAGCCCGAGGTGTCGGCGAGCGCGCCGGGCTCGGTGATCGCGCGGACGAAGGCGCGCACCCGATCGTCGGCGCCACGCAGGTCCAGAATCTCCTCGACCACGGCGCGGTACTCGCGCTCGAGGTGCTGGACGCGACTTGGCGGCGGGGTCTGGTCGGCGTGGACGTCGACCTCGACCTGCAGGTTGCCGCGCGCATCGGTCTGGGCCTGGCCAGGGATGCCGCGCTTGGTGCCATTGAGCAGAACGGCGTTCGCGCCGCCCGGCAGCCGGAGCTTCTCGACGACCTCAGCGACCGTCCCGACCTTCGCGTACTCGTTCGCATGGCGGGGCAGCAGGAGGACCGTACTCGCATCGCCGACTTCGAGAGGCAGGGTGACCGTCATGCCCGGGAAGACGACGGTGTCGTCCAGGGCCACGAGGCGCATTTTTTCCATGCGGCCGACCATAAGTCGGCTTTGCACCTTGTCGAGCAGCCGCCGTGCAATCCGCCACCCCACCGCCACCAGTCGCCGAGCCCAGTGAGGCCACGCCTCGGCCGCGACGCAGAGCACGGCGCCTCCACCTCACCCGGCACCGGCCCACCAGCGAAGCCCGAAGGGCGAGTGGCCGAGCCGAAGGCGAGCCGGGGGAGTGAATCACCGCGGCTCCGCCGCGGTGAGAGAGGGGGACAGAGTCCCTCTCTGGGTGACAACCGAGTGAATCACCGCGGCTCCGCCGCGGTGAGAAAGGAGACAGAGTCCCCCTTCTTCTACGGCATCCCGACCAGCTTGTGCGTCTGCAGACTGAGGCGCCAGCGCGGGTGACGGCGGCAATAGTCCAGCGCCTGCGCCGTGCTCTGCTCGCGCTCGGGACCGTCGAGCGGCTGCAGATAGAGCAGCTCGAAGGAGAGGTGCTCCACGTCGGCGGGGTCGACGTCGTGCGGGTAGACGAGCTTGAGCTCCTGACCGCGCGTCACGACGAGCGTGGAGTTGGGCTTGGGGCTCACCGTCAGCCAGTCGATGCCGGGCGGCGGGGGAATGGTCCCGTTGGTCTCGACTGCGACCTCGAAGCCGGTCGCATGGCAGGCGCGGACCAATGCCGCGTCGAGCTGCAGCAGCGGCTCGCCACCGGTGAAGACCACGTAGGGTCGCGCCCCTTCGTCGACGTCGGACGATTCCTGCCAGCAGTCGACGATCGCCGCCGCCAGGTCGTCGGCGGTCGCGAAGCGGCCGCCGCCCGGGCCGTCGGTACCGACGAAGTCGGTGTCGCAGAACCAGCAGGCCGCGCTCGCGCGGTCCTCCTCCCGACCCGACCAGAGATTGCAGCCGGTGAAGCGGCAGAACACCGCCGCGCGACCCGTACGCGCTCCCTCGCCCTGCAGCGTGTAGTAGATTTCCTTGACGGTGTAGGCCACGGTCGATTCGTTGGTCCCGGCGGTTCTTAGATCGTCACGCCGAGCGGCGCCACCGCGGCTGCGACGGAGCCGCGTGCGACCCCGCGCTCGAAACATCCCTGGTATCGACGCGCCGATCACGCAGACTGAGCGACGATCTTCAGCTCCAAGGAGGAAGCAGCTTCCGTGCAGGACCAGACGAGCGCTCAGAGGCGCATCGCGATCATCGGCTCGGGATTCTCGGGGCTCTGCCTCGCCATCGAGCTCAAGGCGGCCGGCATCGACGACTTCACGATCTACGAGAAGGACGATCGCGTCGGCGGCACCTGGCGAGACAACACGTACCCCGGCGCGGCATGCGACCTGCCCTCGTTCGCCTACTGCTTCTCGTTCGAGCAGAAGACGGACTGGTCGCGAAAGTGGTCGCCGCAGCCCGAGATCCAGGACTACCTGGAGCACTGCGCCCGCAAGTACGGCCTGCTGCCGCATCTGCGCTTTCGGACCGAGATCGCGAGCGCGACCTTCGACGACGACGCGGCGCGGTGGCGGCTCGAGACGACGTCGGGGGAGCAGATCGAGGCCGAGGTGCTGATCTGCGCCGTGGGCCAGCTCAACCGGCCGTCGCTCCCCGACATTCCGGGCCTCGCGACCTTCACCGGAGAGCGCTTCCACTCGGCGCGCTGGAATCACGCCTACGCCCTCGAAGGCAAGCGCGTCGCGGTCGTCGGCAACGCCGCGAGCGCCATCCAGTTCATCCCCGAGATCGCACCGCGCGTGGCCAGGCTGACGGTCCTGCAGCGCAGCGCGAACTGGCTCTTGCCGCGCAACGACCGAGCGTACTCGGAGCGCGAGAAGTGGCTGTTCCGCAACGTCCCGGGGCTCGCGAAGCTCTACCGCTGGTGGATCTGGCTCACCTACGAGCTGCGCTTCCCGGCCTTTCTCGGCAATCGCTTCATCGCCAAGCAGACGCGCAAGCTCGCCGAGCAGTACATCCACCAGGTCGTTGCCGACCCGTCGATGCGCGCAGCGCTGGTGCCGGACTACCCGGTCGGCGGCAAGCGCATCCTGATCTCGGACGACTACTACCAGGCGCTGGTGCGACCGAACGTCGAGCTGGTGACGAGCGGCATCGATCACGTCGAGCCGGACGGCATCGTCACGCGCGACGGCGTCAAGCACGCCTGCGACGCGATCGTCCTCGCGACCGGCTTCGAGTCGACGCGCTTCCTCGCACCGATGCGCATCACCGGCCGGGGCGGGCGCAAGCTCGACGATGACTGGCGTGACGGCGCCCGCGCCTATCGCGGCATCACCGTGTCGGGCTACCCGAACCTCTTCTTGACCTACGGCCCGAACACGAACCTCGGGCACAACTCGATCGTGTTCATGATCGAGTGCCAGGCGGGCTACATCGTCCAGGCGATCCGCATGCTGATCGAGCGTGACCTCGCGAGCCTCGACGTCAAGCCCGACGTCCAGCAGGCGTTCGACGCGCAGACGCAGCGCGAGCTGAGCCGCACGGTGTGGGCCCGCACGCCGCACAGCTGGTACAAGACCGCGTCCGGCCGCATCACCAACAACTGGTCGGGCACGACCACGCGCTACTGGTGGGGAACACGCCACTTCGATGCCGAGTGCTACGAAGCCGTGCCCCGCGCTGCCCTCGCCGCACGAGCGGAACGCACCCGCGCCGACGCGGCGTGATCCCGGTGCGGGCGCCGTCCACCGTGCCGCCTTCGAGGCGGCCGCGACGACGCCTCAGCGGGACTCCACCTTCGCGGCGCCGCGCGCCGGAGCGAACTCGTCGCCCGGCCGCCACGACGGCGCGCGATCCGCGTCGGCGACGGACAGCCCGGTCTGGAACAGCAGGCGCGCGTCGTCGACCATGCCGTTCAGATCCCACGACGGATCCCAGTCGTCGCTCGCCTGATGGTAGTTGCGCTCGACCCACGCATCCACCTTGTCTCGTCCCCACTCCGCCGGCTTTCCGGCGTAGAGCACGCCCGGACGCGGGAACAGCGCCGGCACGCCGGCGCGCGCGAAGTTGAGCTGGTCGGAGCGGTAGAACATGCCGCGGTCGGGGAACGGATCGTCCGCGACGGTGCGATCCTGCAGCGCGGCGGCGACCGCGAGGTGCTCGTCGAGCGACGACTTGCCGAGGCCGACCACGCCGATGTCGGTGGTGCGACCGAAGACGTTGCCGCCGTCGACGTTCAGGTTCGCGACCAGGCGCGACACCGGGACGGGTGCATGCTTGACGAAGTACTCCGAACCGAGCAGACCTTGCTCTTCGGCGGCGACCGCGAGGAAGAGGATCGAGCGGCGCGGCGGCGCCGGCAGTGCAGCGAATGCGCGTGCGATCGCGAGCAGCTGCGCCACACCGGCCGCGTTGTCCAGCGCGCCGTTGTAGATCTCGCGCTTGCCGTCGGGCGACGTCTTGATGCCGAAGTGGTCGTGGTGCGCGCTGTACACCACGATCTCGTCGGCGAGCTGCGGATCGCTGCCGCGCAGCACGGCGCCGACGTTCGCCGTCGCGTAGCGGCGGACGTCGTTCTCGAGCGCGAGCGACGTCGTGACGCCGAGCGGTACCGGCACGAAGTCGCGCGAGCGTGCCGCGGCGACCATCTGGTCGAGATCGCGACCCGCGAGCGCCGTCACGCTCCGGGCGGCTGCGTCGGTGATCCACGCCTCGACGACCAGGCCGCGGCCCTCGGGCGTCTCGGCGAGGCGCGAGTTCTCGCCCGTCCACGACGTCCGCACGGTCTGCCACGGGTAGCCGGCGGAGCGCGGCGTGTGCACGATGATCGCGCCGACCGCCCCCTGCCGCGCGGCACTCTCGAGCTTGTACGTCCACCGACCGTAGTAGAGCCGCCGGGTGCCGCCGAACAGCGCCGGATCCCAGTCCGGGTCGTCGTTCAGCAGCAGCAGGATCTTGCCGCGCAGGTCGGCTCCCTTGAAGTCGTCCCAGTCGTACTCGGGCGCCTGGATGCCGTAGCCCGCGAAGACGAGCTCGGCGTCGCGGACCTCCGCCCGCGGCGCGGCGACGCCGCTCGATGCGACGAAGTCCGTGCCGTCCTCGAGCGCCGCCGACCGGCTGCCGGTGCGAAAGCTCCAGCGCCGTGGCGCGTGCGTGACGACGCCGAGCAGCGCGACCGGCTGCTCGTACGCGCCGCCGGGGAAGGCCGGCTCGAGACCCAGCAGAGCGAGCGTACTGGCGAGGTAGAGGCGCGTGAGGACGTCGCCGCGCGTGCCCGGGCCGCGGCCCTCCAGCGCATCGTCGGCGAGAAAGCGAATCGGTGCCGCCAGCACCGAAGCGGTGACCACCTGCTCGGCGCGCTGGGCCGGGTTCGTGCCCGACGCGCCGTCGCGGCGCGCGGCCCGCGTCACACATCCCGAGCTCGGGAGTGCGACGCAGGCCGCCAGCAGCAGCGCGGCGGGCGCGCGCGTGAGCGTGAGGCCAGGGCGGATCAGGCGAACAGGTCCATGACGAAGTCGTTCAGGTCGACCGCGACGCTCTTGGTGCGCGTCAAGTAGTTGACCATGCCGACGCCGTTCTCGCGCCCGTAGCCCGACATCTTGTAGCCGCCGAACGGGCAGCTGGTCTCGATGCGGTGGTAGGTGTTGATCCACACGCTGCCGGCCTTCAGCCGGCGCGCGAGCTTGTGGGCGCGCTTCAGGTCGTTGGTCTGGATGCCGGCCGCGAGGCCGTAGACGATGTCGTTCGCCTTCGCGAGCACGTCGGCCTCGTCCGAGAACTTCAGCACGCACGCGACCGGACCGAAGATCTCCTCCTGCGCGATGCGCATCTTGTTGTCGACGTCGACGAACACCGTCGGCTCGAAGTACTGGCCGCGGGCGTACTGCTCGCCGGCGGGCTTCTTGCCGCCGCAGAGCATCTTCGCACCTTCCTCCTGGCCGATCTTCACGTAGCGCGACACGCGGTCGAACTGCTCCTGCGAGACCAGCGGGCCGAGCTGCGTCATCGGATCGAACGGATCGCCGATGCGGATGGCGCTCGCGCGCGCGACCAGCTTGTCGACGAACTGGTCGTGGATCTTCTCGTGCACGAAGATGCGCGAGCCCGAGGTGCAGACTTGCCCGCAGTTGGTGAAGATGCCGAACATCGCGTTCGCGACCGCACGGTCGACATCGACGTCGTCGAAGATGATGTGCGGCGACTTGCCGCCGAGCTCGAGCGTCACCAGCTTGAGATTCGAGATCGCGCCGCGCGCGACCTCCTGCCCGGTCGTGGTCTCGCCGGTGAAGGCGATCTTGTCGACGTCCGGGTGTGCGGCGAGCGCCGCTCCGGCGGTCGGACCGAAGCCCGGCACGACGTTGAACAGCCCGTCGGGTGCGCCCGCTTCCTGGAAGAGCTTCGCGAGCTCGAGCGCGCTCATCGGCGAGACTTCGGCCGGCTTCAGCACGACGGCGTTGCCGCACGCGATCGCCGGCGCGGTCTTCCACGCCGCCATGATGAGCGGGCCGTTCCACGGCGTGATGCCGCCGACCACGCCGAGCGGCTCGCGCAGCACGTAGTTCAGCGACTCGCCGGGCATCATCGAAGGATTGACCTCGCCCTGGATCTTGCTCGCCATCCGGCCCAGTACTCGAACACGTCGACCGCCTGCATCGCGGTGCCCATCGTCCAGAGCTGCGGGCCGCCCATGTCGAGCGATTCGACCGCAGCGAGGTCCATCAGGCGATCCTGGATCAGCTTGCCGACGCGCAGCAGCAGCTTGCCGCGCTCCTGCACGGGCAGCTGCGACCAGACGTTCTCGTAGCAGGCGCGCGCCGCGGCGACGGCCTTGTCGATGTCCGCCGCGTCGCCTTCGGCGATCTCGCCCACGACCTCGCCGTTTGCCGGATTGGTGGTCAGGAACGTCTTCCCGGACGCGGCCGGGACGAACTTGCCGTCGATGAAGAGGTCGTAGCGGCGCACGTCGGCCGCGCTCTCTGCAAGCTGTGTCGTCATGTCGATGGCTCTCCCGCGGCCGTGGCTGCGGCCGGTGCTCTGTAGCGGGCGCTACCCTCGCCCGGCTATCAGGATCGTGCGCGGGGTCCAAGGGGATCGCCCCGACGAAGCAGCACGGGCGCGGGCGGCGACGCTTGTCCGCGGCGGAAACCATCCGCTACCGTCGGCGCCGTGTCGATGCCCCGCCCCGCCGCCCACCTGCCCGAGATCGACATGGTCAAGGGGGTGGCCATCATCGGCGTCACGCTGATCCACTCGACCGTTCTCGGCGAGGACACGTGGCCGATGATGCTGCTGTTCGTGCACGCCGTGCCGATCTTTCTCGTGCTGTTCGGCGCGAACTCGGAGTCGTGGTTCAGCCGGCGGAGCCCGCGCGGGCGCGCGCTGCTCTGGTACGAGCGTGGCGTGAAGCGAATCCTGGTGCCGGCCTGGGCGACGGTCGCCGTCTGGTGGGTGCTGGTCCTGACCTTCGAGCCGCCGTCGGTTCGCGTCACGATCAGCCTGCCCTTCTACCATGCGTTCGGCTACCTGAAGCAGGTCGGCACCGGCTGGTTCATCACGGTGATCGTCCAGCTGGTGCTGCTGTTCCCGCTCTTCCACCGCTTCGCGCAGCGACGCGGGATCGGCTGGCTGGTCGCGATCTGTGGGCTCGTCACGCTGGTGACGCTGATCTGGATCATGCAGATCCGGCAGACGCTCGGGCTCGCCGGCTGGATGGCGCTGTCGCCGCGCTTCTTCCTTCACGTCGCGTTCGGCATGCTGCTCGCGCCGTACTTGAGCCGGCTCGGCGGCGGAACGCTCGCAGTGTCGGCGGTCACCTACGTGCTGCTCGCGGTGATCGCCGCGCGGACGCGCTTCAGCGTCTGGGCGCCGATCGCGAACCGCCTGCTCGAGCTGCCGCTGACCATCCTGCTGCTCGCCGGCATGCGCGCGCTGTCCGATCACGACCGGCTGCGCGACGGCCTGTCGTGGCTCGGCCGCCACTCGCTCGGCCTCTATCTGGGCCAGCTCCTGACCCACAACGCGTTCCTGTTCGCGCTCGGCGGCCAGTGCACGATCTACGGCTGCAAGGGCGGACTGTTCGACACCTTCAACCTGTGGATCTACACGGCTGTGCTGTTCGCCGGCTCGGTGCTCTTCCTGCACCTCGGCAACGAGGCGCTGCGCCTCGTCGCGTCGCTGCGCGAGCGCGGGCTGCCGGTTCCGGATCTGTCGACCTGACGCGCGACGCCGTGCTAGGCGCGGCGAAGGAGGGAACGTCCATGGCCGGCAACGAGCGCATCTTCTCCTGCGACGACCACATCGACCTGTGGGCGCTGCCGCCCGACCTCTGGCAGGCGCGGATGCCGGAGACGCTGCGCGCGGGCGCGCCGCGCGTGGTCGAGGCCGGTCCGATGAAGCTGTGGAAGGCCGGCGACAAGGTGCTCGGTCCGAGCGGTCTCACGATGGCGCAGTACAGCGCGATCGCGCGCGCCGGGCTGCCCGACGACGACGGGCTACGCGCCAGCACGCCGGAGCTGCGCCTCTCCGACATGGACCGCGACGGTATCTGGTCGTCGGTGATCTACGGCCCGTCGCTGCTCGGCCTGCAGATCGACGACGTCGAGCTCAAGGCCGCGTGCCTGCGCGCGTACAACGACTGGGCCGCGGAGTTCAACGCGATCGACCGCGAGCGCCTGTGCGTGCTGCCGGTGCTGCCCGCGCACGACGCGACGGCCGCGGTCGCGGAGCTCGAGCGCATAGCGCTGCTCGGCCACCGCGGCGCGATTCTCTACTGCTTCGAGACGCGCATCATCGACCCGCAGTGGGAGGCGCTCTGGCAGGCGGCGGCGCATCACGAGCTGCCGATCAGCTTCCACATCGGCGGCGGCGGCTCGCTGATCGACCTCGACCCCGCGAGCTGGAAGCTCGCCGCGTGGGCGGCGATCACGCCGATGCAGATGGACGAGCCGCTGGTGGCAATGGTCCTGTCGGGTGCGCTCGAGCGCAACCCGAAGATGCGCCTCGTGCTCGCCGAGGCCGGCATCGGCTGGGTGCCGTACGTGATCGAGCGCATGGACGCGTCGTTCGCGAAGCACGGCGCGTCGGCGAAGGACTACCGCATCAAGCAAAAGCCGAGCGAGATCTTCGCGCAGCAGGTGCTGGTGACCTTCGAGGAGGAGCCGCTCGGACCGAAGCTCCTGCCGCTGATCGGCGCCGACAACGTGATGTGGGCGTCCGACTATCCGCACCCCGACAGCCCGTTCCCGCACTCGCAGCAAGCCATCGAGGAGGCGTTCGCGGGTCTCGATCCGGCGCTGCGTCGCAAGGCAACGGGCGAGAACTGCGCGCGCCTCTACCATCTCGCCTGACGCGACCTCCCGGCACCCCGACACGAAACGATTGGAGAAGACGTTGCAGTTCAAGGACCTCTCGTACGAGCAGGACGGACACGTCCTCACGCTGACGCTGAACCGCCCCGAGCGCATGAACGCGCTCAACTTCAACCTGCTGAAGGTCGAGCTGCCCGAGGCCCTTCGGCGCGCACGCGAGGACGCGAGCGTCCGCGTGGTGATCCTCACCGGTGCCGGCGAGAAGGCCTTCTGCTCGGGCGCGGACCTGAAGGACGCGGCCGAGACCGGCTCGATCGGCGGCACCAAGGGCCCCTCGCAGGGTCCGTACTACCGCGGCACGCCGACCGACTTCCTGCACGTCGGCTTCGACAAGCCGGTGATCGTCGCGGTCAACGGCATGTGCCTCGGCGCCGGGCTGCACTTCGTCGCCGACGGCGACCTCGTCCTCGCGGCGGATCACGCGACGTTCTTCGACACGCACGTGCGCGTCGGTCAGGTGTTCGCGCTCGAGTCGATCGGCCTCATGCGCCGCATGCCGTTCGGCGAGGTGATGCGCATGATGCTGCTCTCGGGGACCGAGCGCCTCGACGCGCAGGCCGCGCTGCGCATGGGGCTCGTGAGCGAGGTCGTGCCGCGCGCCGACCTGCTGCAGCGCGCGCAGCAGCACGCCGCGACGATCGCGGAGTTCTCGCCGGCGACGATCGCCGCGAGCAAGCGCGCCATGTGGGAGGCGCTCGACCGCGGCCTCTTCGACGCCCTCGAGAACGGCTGGCGCTACATCTACGCGCACTGGGATCACCCCGATTACGTCGAGGGCCCGCGCGCGTTCGCGCAGAAGCGTAAGCCCGAGTGGAAGGTCGACTGAGCGTCAAGCACCCGGCGGCAGGCGGACCTCCCGCCTGCCGCGCAGCGACGCCGGATCGAAGTGCCGGAGCAGCTCGCGCGGCGTGACCTCGGCGACGCCGTCCGCGACCAGCCCGAGCAGCCGCGCGAGCTCCGCGACCAGCGAC